>JBHHUS010000110.1:0-2198 GCA_046861615.1 Fidelibacterota bacterium | reverse complement strand
GTGCCCTATTCACCGGAGACGCTTTTACAGATGGGCAACCAGGAATGGGAGCGGGCCGTCAGTTTTGAAACCCTGGAAATTGTCAGAAATGCCTCCATTCCACCGCCGGAAATGATGAAAACAGTTGATGTGGAAATTGACCAGGCCCGGAGGGATGAAATTGCGATCAGAGTTTTTTTAATCCGGAAAAACATTTTTACTATTCCGGAGAAGATGGGCCATTACACTCTCCGGGCAACACCGGAGTACCTGAAGGCTCTGGGTTCCTTTGGCGAAC
Organism: Fidelibacterota bacterium; assembly: GCA_046861615.1. GTDB lineage: Bacteria > Fidelibacterota > Marinisomatia > Marinisomatales > TCS55 > CAZNUM01. Next base: position 1,921 of record JBHHUS010000110.1, on the reverse strand, counting down.
TGGATGATTTTACCGCTCCCGACCGCCGGGCTGAAAATGCCGTTCGTTATATTCCGGAACCATCGCCTCAACTGGGTTTTTTCTATCGCACGGTTGCCGTTGATCCCCGGCCCCTGACTGTCCATGAGGGTGTCCCGGGACACTATTTTCAACTGCTTCAAGCCTGGCAGAACCCCGATTTCATTCGTCGTCATTATTTTGATTCCAATGCCAATGAGGGAATCGGCTTCTATCTGGAGGAAATGCTGCTCCAGGAGGGCTTGTTCGATGACCGACCACATACCAGGGAGATTATTTACCGTTTTATGCGGCTGCGGGCCCTGCGGGTGGCAGTGGACATCAATCTGGCCCTGGGAAAATTTTCAATCGCTGCGGCGGGGGATTATCTGGCCTCAACCGTGCCCATGGATCGCCAGTCAGCTTTCAGCGAAGCCGCCTTTTTCGCCGCTACTCCGGGGCAGGCCATTTCCTATCAGATCGGCAAACTGCAGATATTAAAACTGATCAGCGCAGCCCGGGTTAAATTAGGTCCTGACTTTGGTTTAAAAACTTACCATGATTATATGATGGTCAATGGTAATGTTCCGATTGCGCTGCAACACTGGGAATACCTGGGGGCCACGGATGATATCAAAAAATTGTGGGATTAATTACAATCAACCGGGAATTGTTCAAATGATTAAAAAAACGCTCCTGTCCATTTTCTTTACCCTCAGCAGTCTAACCGGCCAAACCGGAGAACCCCTTACCCTGGAAGAACTTTTTGCCACCGATCAATTCAAACCAAATTTGGTGGAGAATATTCAGTGGCGGCCTGACGGGGAAGCGTTTACTTACACGGAAAAGAATACTACCACCGGTTTTCTGGATATCTACGAACATGATGTAAAAACGGGGGAATCGGTGCTCCTGGTTGCCGGCGATGAATTGAACTACAAGGCTGAAAAGATCAGAATGAGCGCCTACCAGTGGACCCGGGACGGAAATTATTTATTGATTGCGGGACCGCAGAAATCCATCTGGCGGCATTCTACCCAGGCGCCCTATTATATCCTGAATGTGACCACTAAGGAGCTTAAGGCCCTTGCCGGCAACAGCGATCATTTGAAAAATGTTAAACTGGCTCCCGACGGCAAGCGTGTAGGTTTTGTCCGGGACCACAACATTTTTGTTGTTGACCTTGCCACGGGAGTGGAACAGGCCATTACCAGTGATGGGACCGATAATATTCTTAACGGGGAGCCCGACTGGGTCTATGAGGAGGACTTTGGACTGGTGGATGGCTGGCGGTGGTCGCCCGATGGTAAAAAGATTGCTTACTGGCAGTTTGACCAGACGCGGGTGAAGGAATTTCAGCTGATCAATGAAATGCCGTATTACAATCAGGTATCCGGTTTGAAGTATCCGAAGGTGGGTGAACAGAACGCTGTTGTTAAAATTGCCGTATTTGATCTGATTACCAACCAGACCAGGTGGATGGATCTGGGGGATAATGATGATATTTATGTCCCTAAAATCTTCTGGACCAATTCCTCTTCGAAGCTGGCCATCGTCCGTTTGAATCGTAAACAGAATTTACTGGAACTGTTAATGGCCAACACAGTCACCGGCCGAACTAAGATAATCATCACCGATTCGGACCCGGCCTGGATTGATGTTCAACATCATATTTCATTTCTGAAGTCCCGGGATGAAATTCTGTTCTCTTCCGAGGAAAGCGGTTTCAGACATGCCTATCTTTACGATTATCAGGGGAAGCTCATTCGCCAGGTGACCCGGGGAGCTTGGGAAATAACCGAGATTTCAGGCGTGGATGAAAAACAGGGTTGGCTGTATTTTTACGGTAAAAAGGATTCGCCGCTGGAACAACAGGTTTACCGCATCAGGCTGGATGGCACCAGGCTGGAAAAAATTTCTAACG
>JBHHUS010000058.1:0-8858 GCA_046861615.1 Fidelibacterota bacterium | reverse complement strand
CAATATAATTAAATCCCACCTTTTCAAGGTCTTGCCCCATGCCCCATGGCCGGCGGGTCCAGGCAGGCAGGGGACCTTATAACTAAAATTCTGAATATCATCCAAGTCACCCCTTCCAATTGAATTCAAAATCTTTTTAAATCTTCCGCCAGCATAAAAATCATATTCACTCTGGTCACTTGAATTTACTACGATCTTAATAAAAATATGCTGAATTATTGGAATCGTGATTGGGGGTTTTCCTATGGAATAGGGGCTGGGATTGGCACTGCGCTGTTGCGCCGACTAGGGGCGAACCAGCAGTATATCAAATTCGAGATTGCGGTGTTTATCCCGCGAAATGAAAACGCCCCGTAAAAGGGGCGTTTGAATGTAGCGGGGGCTGGATTCGAACCAGCGACCTTCGGGTTATGAGCCCGACGAGCTACCAGACTGCTCCACCCCGCGATATGAATTCTTCAGCATAACGCTGCAGGATTATTATCCTGGAGAGCTACCAGACTGCTCCCCGCCTGAATGACTTTAGTCGGGCAGGCACCCCGCGATATGAATTCTTCAGCATAACGCTGCAGGATTATTATCCTGGAGAGCTACCAGACTGCTCCCCGCCTGAATGACTTTAGTCGGGCAGGCACCCCGCGATATGAATTCTTCCTTAATGGTGTTAAAAAACGCCCGGAAACTTAGTTGATTTTTCAATGGGAAGCAACCGGCGAAAGGATTATTTACCGCTGATATTCACTTCAATCGCCAGATGGTCAGAATAGCCGCCCAACAGCCGGTTCCCGGCCCAGAACCGGAAGGGATAATGGGCAAATTTTCCTTCCTGTTGCCGGTATTTTGGGCGGTCCAGAATCGAAGCAGTTCCCGGTTGAATAAATAAACCCTCTTCATCCTGCAATCCGGGACTTACAACAAACTGATCCAGGAAAAAATCTTCTCCCCGGTACACATAGGTGCCTTTCCCCGGCTCACCCACCATGCTTTCCATGAGGCTTACCAGTCCGGCAGCTTTCAGGGATTGGACATTGGGTTCCGTGGGGTTCTCATTAAAATCACCCATCAGCAGGATTTCCGCCAGAGGGTCCGCGGTTAAAATCCGGGACACTTCTGAAACAACCAGCCTGGCCGTGGCCGCCCGCTTGGGGATGGCTTTTTCCTTACCGCCGTAATTGGAGGGCCAGTGATTAACAAACAAGTGCAAAATGCGACCGGAATACTTTCCTTCCACATAGAGAATATCCCTGGTATGGTCGCCTCCCGGCAGAGAATTGGTAATGGCACGACTGGATAATACTTCAAATTGCTCCGGATCGTATAACAGGGCGCAGTCAATGCCCCGTTCATCCGGCGAATCGTAGTGTACAATTTTATAATTACGCCCGGAATAAGCCTGGTTCAGGGCCTCCAGCATACCTCTGTTTTCCACTTCACAAAGACCTACCACATCCGCATTCAGATCTGCCAACACTTCGGCGCTGTGTTTCAGCTTTAAATCATAACGCTCCTGAGTAACTCCCTTGGAGCCTCCCAGGGCGAATTCTTCATCATTTTTCCCCGGATCATCATTTAGATCAAACAGGTTCTCCACATTCCAGAATCCAATTGTCAGGGGTTGCCGGGTCTGGCCGCAGGCCGATACCAGCAGTAAACAGGTGACGACGGTCACAACACCGAGTGCTTTAATATCTTTTTTCATTTTAAAGGGAACCTTTCTGGTAATCATGTGTCTAAGACCATGGAACGAGCGTGTTGATTTCTCTTGCCAACTCCTTTTACCTCAATACCCTCCTTGGTTTGGCACACGCTCGTTCTGTTTTTTTGTAAGAATCTGCTCACCAAAATTCTGCTCCAGTTCAGCCCTGAGACCTTCCTGCTGATCACAGGGTAATTCAACCACGATCGTTACTGTTTCAGCGGACTGATCTTCCAGTATTCGCCCGTGAAATTTGGTAATAATCCGGGTAATGTCACCATAAAATTCCAGGGGCCCTGAAATTGTGATTACGCCCCTGAGAATCCAGGGTTTTAAATTGGCTTTTTCCAGTACACCCCGGGCAGCGCGACTGTAAACCGCTGCCAGACCTTTCTTCCCTAATTTAATCCCGCCGAAATAACGGACAACGAACAGGACGGCGTTCACCACCCGGGCTTTTTTCAACTGATTCAGAATCGGTAACCCGGCGGACCCCGAGGGTTCTCCGGCATCGGAACTGCCGATCTGGATGCCCTGACCATCAGCAATCGCCAATCCCCAGCAGATATGCCGGGCAGTAGCATATTTGCCACGCAGCCGGCGTAAAGTTTCCTGAAATGCCTCCCGGTTCTGAACCGGCACCAGCACGGCCATAAACTCCGACCGTTTTTCCCGCAGCGAAAATTCTGTCCTTTCTACCGGAGTAAAATTCATTTTTTCCGAAAAGACAGTTTCACCGGAACACCGCTAAATTGAAATGCTTCCCGCAGACGATTTTCCAGATAACGCCGGTAATTCCGGGGAATCAATAACGGGTAATTAGTAAATATGGCAAAAACCGGGGGCGCCTGATGTACCTGAACCATATAATTCAATTTGATCACTTTCCCCTGAACGGCTGAAGGTTCTTTCTGACGGACGGCCTGCTGTAAAAAAGTGTTCAATTTCGCCGTGGAGATCAAACTTTGTCGCGCTTCGTACACTGCATAAACCTGCTCCAGAACCCGGGAGATCCGCTGCCGGGTCAATGCGGAGACGTACAGGATCGGATAGTGTTCCAGAGCCTTGAATTGATAAGCAATCTCCCGGCTGAATTCGCTCATGGTGTGAGCATCCTTTTCCACCAGATCCCATTTATTGACCACCAGAACCAGTCCCTTCCCCTGTTTGATTACCATTTCTACAATGGATTTGTCCTGTTTGCCGAAACCCTTTTGGGCGTCAATGAGCACCAGGGCCACGTTACAATGTTCCACCGCCCGGATTGCCCGCACACTTGAATAAAATTCGATACTGTCCTTCACCCGGCTTCTTTTCCGCAGACCAGCCGTATCCACTAACGTTAACTGTTTCCCGTACCATTTCAGGGTGGTATCAATCGAATCCCGGGTGGTCCCGGCAATCGGGGTTACAATGGATTGTTCCTTCTGTAACAAGGCATTCATAAGGGAGGATTTACCCACGTTGGGCATACCCACAATCGCCAGGCGTAAACCTGAAGGTTCCTCCGGTTCCTCCCCTTTTGCCGGTAATTTCAGGATTTCAAGTACCCGGTCCAGCAGATCACCGGTTAAACGGCCATTCAGGGCTGATAGTGGCATCAGGGGCTCAACCCCTAATTCATGGAAGGCATGCACCTGCTCATCCTGATGGAGGGCATCACACTTATTCACTACCAGAATTGCCGGTTTACTCGTTTCCCGGATGAATTGGGCCAGATTCCGGTCCACCGCCGTGGGGCCGGTTTTTCCGTCCACCATGAAAAGAATCAATTCCGCTTCCTGAATGGCAGCACCGGCCTGGGCCCGGACAGCCGTGTTCATAATTTCCTTATCATCCGGAATGTACCCCCCGGTATCAATAAAGGTGAACTGCCGCCCTGTCCATTCCACTTCGCCGTAAATCCGGTCCCGGGTAATTCCTTCGATAGGATCCACAATAGCCTTCCGCTGCTTTAACAAGCGGTTAAACAGGGTGGATTTACCTACGTTCGGCCGGCCTACAATGGCGATCACCGGCTTGCCCATGACCCTTCCCTCCGTTGATTAAAATGGTCCACTTATGCTTTCTTCAGCATCCGGAAAGGATTTGAAAAAACTCCGCCGGGTCATCGGAAGTCACCTGAAAAGGAGTATCCAGGGCGGCGGTGATTTCTTCCCCATGCATATCATCCAGTGTAACTGTTCCCGTCTCCCGGAAGATGCGATCACTGAATAATACCAGATCTCCCAACTCCTTTCCTGCCAGTTGCCTGACAATGTCCTGACCTGTCAATAAGCCGGTGATTGTCACCTGGTCGGCTCCGAAAAAATCGTTCCGAATGGGCTGGTAGTTAACAGTCAGCCCCGGAATTGCATTCAACATCGGAATGAATTTTTCCCGGAAGAATTCTGCAATCAGCGTTCCGGAGCCAATGGTTATTTTCAGCGGTCTTACAATATTCACCGCTATTCGTTTCATTTTCCGTTGCCACTGTTCCATGAAAGTGGTTACCTGACCCACGCCATTTTCCACCAGGTCCACATCGTTGTAATAACGCATTTCCGGGAGTTCATTCCCGATCTTTAAAAACCATTCATCACTGAGAAAAATAAACCGTTTTCCGTCCGGCAGACGGTAGAGCTCATCCAATTTTCGGGCTTCAGTGAGAAAATTCCGGGCGTATTCCCTGGTAACAACCGGAATATCAGGCAATCCTTCCCGGTGACCGGTCAGACCCACCGGCACGATCGAAAGGGAACGGGCCCGGGGTGTAAATTGATGAATATCGGCAATCGTCTTTTTCAATACATCACCGTCATTCCAGGTGGGACAGAGAACAATCTGGGAATGTAATTCAATCCCTTGGCTGGTTAAAAACTTAAATTTTTCCAGCAAGTGGTCGTCTTTTCGATATAAAAACATCTTTTTCCGCAGGTCCGGATCGGTCACGTGGACGGAAATATAGAGCGGTGAAAGGTGCTGATCCACCACCCGCTGCAATTCCTTCCTGCCCATGTTGGTCATAGTGATGTAATGACCATGGAGAAAGGAGAGCCGAAAATCACCATCCCGGAAATACAGGGCTTCCCGCATCCCTTTCGGATTCTGATCCACAAAACAGAAAATGCAGTCATTGGCACATTTGCGAATGGGAAAATCCTCGAATTCCAGTCCCAGATCGTCATCATAATCCTTTTCAACGGTATATTCAGTAATCCGGCCGTTTTTCCGTACCTGAAGCACGAGGTTTTCTTCAGCAATTTTAAACCTGTAGTCCAGAATATCCCGTACCCGGGAGCCATTAATCGCGTTAACCAGGTCACCGACGTGTAACCCTAATTGAGCCCCAAGACTATTTTTCGCTATCCGGGTAATTTTCATGACGCTGAATTTACAGCAAACGACGAATTGTTCTCAGTCCTGTATGAACAGGTCAACGATTATGGATTCAAATGTTATTTTTTTTTAATTAATATCCGCTGGTGTGACCACAGTCACAAATTTTGAGACTGAGTCTGCATAAACTTGCACGGTTGCTATAGATTGCTTACTGTCATGTACACCTGGGTTTGGATTATAGAAAAGGGGACGCTCAATCCACGTCCCCTTTTCAATTCATTTCTTTTTCACTCCGCTGATAATTCACACCCCGCTCCTTCAGGTAAGCAAGGATATAATCCAGGCAACCCTGTTTAGCCCCCACGATCTCCGGTGGAAAAACACCCGGTTGCCGGAACGATCCGTCCAGGACCAGATTCACCATGGCCGTAGCGGTAAAACCGGTTGTCCGGGCCATGGAGGAAAATCCACTTTCAGGATCATATTCATCATAAAGATGATATCTGATTTCCACCGTAGTACTTCCTTTACGCCCCCTGAGCACAATTTCCATAATTGTAAATTCCCCCTCCCCCGGCTTCAGCTGCCAGGCTCTGGACAACAGTTCTGAACTTAATTCAAGCGGACTGAGTATCTGTCCATTTTTCATACGGATTTTTTCCTGACTGAAAAAACCGCTGTCTTTTAATACTTTCATCAAAGCCGCATGTCCGGGGTAGCGGAGTGTTTTTTCAACCATGTTGGGAATATGGGACATTGTTTTCAACAGGGACCGGAGGCCGTCGGTATTGAAGGCTTCCAGCGTCCCTACCGGACTCAGCTCCACCGTTTCAATATCGGAAAGGGCCGGCCTGGTTTGAAGTTTACCTTCAACAATCATGCGGGCGGGGCGGGAATATTCCTCAATGACGTCCAGCGGTGAAAACGGGGCTTTGTAACCGAAGGGATGCTCCGGGTTCAATGGCAGGCCTCCCACCAGGCAGGTAAAGGAGTGGACCTCCATTTCCCGGTTGTGGTCTCCCAGGATCAGGTTGCTCATTCCCGGAGCCACACCACTGTCAACAATGACGGTTATACCCCTGTTAACAGCCCGGGAATTCAACTCCAGGGCATCTTCCGGCATGAAGGAGATATCGACACAGTTTTTCCCCGCTTCAATGATATTCTGTAACGTGGAATAGCCCAGAAAGCCCGGCACAGCACACAATACCAGATCTGCTCCCTTCAACCAGTGATTGAATGTTGTAGTGTTCGTTACATCCAAAACCCGGGTTTGAATCGCCGGTTGCAACTCGCGAACCAGGTCCAACGCCGCTTTATTCAGGTCTCCCAAGGCAACCTCGTGAATTCCGGCCAAATCCAGGGCCATTGTGGAGCCGACCATCCCAGCGCCGATTATAGCGATTTTAGCCATGAGTTCACCTAATGGTCCTTATTATGATACAGCATGTATTTGGCAGTTTCGTATAATCCCCGAGCCATCTGTTCATAGATTTTCGTTTCAGCGGGTCGATCTTTTTGAATATCCGTAAGGGGAGTGTCGGAACTCAAATCATGTAAGCGGAGATCGGAACCATCATGGTACATGGTGAGATAAAAATTATTACCAATAGCGCCGACCCGGGGATAGGCATGTTTCCGGTTCACCAGTAATGCCCATCGTCTGAACCCTTCCGGCAGATGCAGTAAATCCCGCCCCAGGGTCTGATTCCGGTAGGCAATTCCCGCCAGGCCTGCTGCTGTGGGTAACAGATCACAGAGCCAGGTAATGTCTTCCCGTACAACGCCACTTTTGACCCAGGTGGGGCCATAAATAATAAACGGTACGTTGTAAGATCGGAGCTTCAGGTCAAAATCAGCCCTGGGCATATGTTGGGCCCAGGGATCGGAAGTGCCGTGGTCTCCAAAAAGAAAGAAAATCGTATTTTTAAAATATTCAGCCTGGGAAGCAGCGGAAAAATAAGTTCCGACCGCATTATCCAATAACCGTACAGCATTGTACTGTCCCACGGTTTTGAAACCGGCAACCTTCACGGAATCAGAGCCGGGATTCAACACGCTGAAATTTTCCAGATTCTCAGGAATGGAATAGGGTTTATGATTCGTGGCAGTCTGGATAATGGCGAAAAATGGTTGAAGGGGGTCCAGCGCTTCAAAGCGGGTATGGGCTTCCCGGAAAAGATCATGATCGGAAATGCCCCACACATCCAGCCGGGGTCGATCAAAATCCTCCTGCTCGATAATCTCCATATCCGGAATGTTGTGCTTCAGCAATCCCCGGATATTGGCCCAGCTGGCGCTGCCTCCGATCAAAAAATATTTCCGGTAATTTTTAAAAGTTTTCAGAATGGTGTACTGATCGGCAATCATCGGATTCCGGGAAGACGTTTTCACCCGGGCCACATCCGGAATACCGGTAATCAAAGCAAAGATGGATCGGGCGGTTCCCACCATGGGAACATAGAAGCGTTTGAAAAAGATTCCTTCCTGCGCCAGTTGATCCAGGTTTGGAGTCGGGTTCAGGGGATTTCCCATAAGTCCCATTCGGTTGAGTCCCACCGATTCCATGAAAATAATTACAATATTGGGTGGGCGGGAATAATTAACATAGGCGGGCACCTTTCGGGTAAAATCCAGTTTCTGTGAATCTGGATTGTCAACACCCAGATAATCAGCCATTAACGGATAATATTCCCTGGTTTTAACAGAATCAAAATCCGCTTCTGCAAACTGTTCCGTATCATAAAAATACAGGACCGGGTTCAGTGCCAGGGCGGAAACAAAATTATTATCACTGAAAAAGGCATCGCTCCACCTCAGGGGATATTGACGAAATGTACCCCAGATACCGAAGAGGAAAAATAGTCCACCAACCAATAACCCCAGGGCAAACTGCTTCTTTGCAGTGATTTCTGGCGGCCCTTCCAGAATACTGACCAGACGGTTTACAAGTTTGTACCCCGCAAACAGCACCAATCCCAAACCAATCAATCCTCGCACCACCGGGTAGCTTTCCCAGATCATCTGTCCGGCGATGAGGGGACTCACCAAAAACCGCAGGACCGAGACCTCCAAACGCCGGTCCAGGTACCCGTAATAACCGAAATCTAAAGCATAAAACAGAAGTACTCCGGCAATTACCAGTTTCAGGTAAAATTTAACCAGACGCTGTAAAGAAGATATTTTGACCAGGTTGAAAAAGGGAACCAGGCTGAGAGTCGCCACCGGTAACATTATTACTAATGCTAAACGTAGATCAAATCGCAAACCGATGAATAAAGCTTTCCACAGCTCATCCCGGGAAAGTGACGCCATTTCCGCCCGGAAGATTACCATGAATCCCAATCTTAATGCTGTAAATGACAGGAATAATACTGCAGCGGTGCAGAGCAGAAAACGGAATCGGCGCGAGTAGTAAAACATGGCTAACGGTTAAAAAGACTGGTTAATAACCTATCAATAAATATTGTAAACCCGGGACTCGAAAAAGTAAAAACATCCAACTACTTTACCTGATCAAAAGTTGAACCGACCGTAAAGTCAATGGTCACAGAGCTTATCCGTATCAGCGGTAAAACCATTTACAGCGCTTTTAAATTTCCCTTTCCGCTCCAGGAATGTGATTAACTCCTCCGGTGTCATATTTTCAGCGGAGCAGGTATAAAAACGGGTTTCAGCACCAAAGGTATTAATGATCTCTTCACGGAGTGTTTCCCTAGTATAATTTTTCCCCGTACCGGCCATGAGATGCATGACTTCATGCCCGTGGATTTGTTTGACCATGATTTGCCTTTCCTTTCAATTAGAAGCGGTGAAAAACGAGGGCAAAGTTACGGTACTT
>JBHHUS010000109.1:0-2237 GCA_046861615.1 Fidelibacterota bacterium | reverse complement strand
CAGGTGTGTTGCTCCCTCGTGGGTGCCATCGATCGTGGAGGTGGTACCTCCTTCACTCACTGGAGCACACACTGGCCGTCCCCTTTCGATAACCACAAGCAAACGAAATGGGTCTCAGGCCTGAACAACTCCTACCGGGATAACGGTCAACGGCGGATTCGCTACGGACCGGCCCTGAATGCCTATTTCCAGGTTTCCCGCTATGTTTCCACCCGTACCATTCTGTACTTTCACGGAGCGGTGGATTACCTGCAGCTGGAGGAGTCCCTCTCCTTTCAGCAGGCCTCCAGCCACGTCCTTCAGTCCTCTTTTCAGGTTGGATCCCGGTTGAAACTGAAAGACACCCGCGGTTACCTCTCCCTGGCGGTAATTTTACCGGGACAACCCCGTTATTCCACCACCGATTTCACGTTTAAAACCGGGGCCACTCCTTCAGTTCGGTTGCTCTGGACCAATCGCTACCTGATGCCCTGGTCCCATTTAAAGGGGTTGGCAGCTATTCCTGAACTCACCACAACCGTTTCGTTCCAGAAAAATTTCACCGAACGCCAGGACGTTTACCTGGATGATGATTTGCAGATTCACACCTCCTCCGCAGTTACCGCCTTTGACCAGGTGACACCCATCCCCTTTTTTGATTTAACCGTGAGCAAACTCCTGGCACCCCCCTCGCCCTTTGAATCCAACCGCCAGACCCGCTGGCTGGGGACATTCTACGGAGGCGTTGATTTATCCGTCAACCGCTGGGAGTGGATGCACCTGCGCCTGAGCTTCCCCCTGCTGCGCTGGGCTTCAGAGGCAGATTTCCCCGAGGGCACCGAACCAAGAACCAGCCTTTCCATCGCTATTGTGAAAACGGGAATTTTTAATAATCAATAAGTGACCAGATTTGGTTCCTTATTCCTGTAAAAAGAAAAGTTGTGCTTTAAGATCCTGTGGGTCCAGTTCCAGTTCTTGTTCAAAATAATCACGGGCCCTGTCTGGCTGGCCCAGCTTCATCAGGGCGACCCCCAGGTAGTAATTCCCGTCATCCAGCCCGGGCTGCAACACCAAGGCTTTCTGAAGATGCCCGATCGCCTGTTGAAATTGACCCTCCGCCAGGGCGATCCGACCCAGCCAGAACCAGGCTTCTCCTTCCTCAGGTATAGCCTGTAAAACCTGTTCGAGGGTCTCCCGCGCCCGGTCATACTCCTGCTGCCGGAACTGCAGTTGCGCAATCTTTAGACTCAAATCGCTCAGATAGGGTTTATCCTTAACCATTTGCTGATAAAGTTGTATCGCTTCCGAAATCCGGTTAAACTGCTCCAGCCAGCGCCCGTAGTCCAGCGCCGTGGTCATCGTGCCAAACTGCTCCATCCGCTGACGGAAAAAGTCCAGAACAAAGGTGCGGTACCGGTCTGAAAATTGGGGATCGTTCTCCCGGGCCAGTTCCAGGAAATAGCGCGCAAACACCGATTCAGCATACTCCAGGGAGAAGTAGCTCACCAAAAGGTTCAGGTCTACCGTATCACCGAAAACCTCCTGTTCCATCCGATCCAGGGAATAAGAATTAAAAATGAATTGCTCAAATCCCTGCAAACTGGAGCCTCCACGGCGGGCCATCTCAAACTCCAGGTTGGGAAAATCGATGCTGTTCCAGCGGATGGATTCCTCGGGATTTAAATAACGGTAAGCATCCGTATTGACAATGGCGTAGCGGTAGGAATCCATGGGCCGGCCGTGCACCCGGTAGAAATAATCTTTCAGGGTCTGATTCCCGAACACGGCCTCCGGATCCCGGAACCGAATCGGTTCATTGGAACAGAGCAAAAGATAGTATTCCGGTCGCAACACCGCCACCCAGCAATACTGGAATTCGGTTTTCAAGGTGGTAAGAATAATCTTCAGACCCCGCTCCCCCACCCGCCGGTCCAGCCAGGTGGTGTAAATTCCATCCTGTGCCAGCCGTCGTTTCACGCTTCTGAAAAAATCCCGGGTGTAGAGTTTACTGGAACTGAAATAGAGGGGCGATGTGACTGTGTTCAAAATTAAATCATATTTATAGGGCGTCACTTTCAGAAAGCGAAAACCGTCATCGCAAAAGACACGAACATTTTCTTTAGCCATAATGTCAAAACTGTACTTCCTGAACAGGGGTTGTTTTTCTAGGATCAGTGGACTGATTTCCACCGCCTCCACCCTATGAAATAATTCCGCCACCGTTCCCGCCGTGGCACCGCTGCCCAGTCCCAGGACCA
>JBHHUS010000022.1:0-30640 GCA_046861615.1 Fidelibacterota bacterium | reverse complement strand
TGCACTGAAATCGACAAGAGTATGCAGCCGGCACTCCCCTCCCAGGTGACTTATGTGGAACACATACAACCAATCCTGGAACGGAGTTGCGTACGCTGTCATAATGAAGACGTAAATCATTACGGTGTTATTCTAACGAGCTATGAGCGTGTGAAAGTATTGAGTCAGATTGAAGTCGGTAATCCGAATTGTGTCATGCTGACGAAAGTTTTAAGTCCGGAGATACCGGACCAATCGGAAACAGGGTGGATGTATCGGTTTCTTGAGGAACCCCGGGATTATGAGTTGATTTACCAATGGATTGTTAAAAATGAGTTGATGGAGAAGTAAAAATGTTGTATTCCAAATCAGCTGAATATGCCATTCAGGCTTTGATCTATCTGGCGGAGAAAAATTCACCAGAACCAGTAATGGTAAGTGAGATCGCACAAGCCTACAATATACCCCAGCCTTTTCTGGCTAAAATTGCCCAGACACTGGCGAATCAGAGAATATTGAAAGCCTATCGTGGACGAAATGGTGGTTTCAAACTGGCCCGGCCGGCGGAGCAGATCTATATCCGGCAAATTGTTAAAGCAATTGATGGTCCTGGAGAGGAACGGTGTGTAATCGGGCTGGATTTATGTTCCGATGAACAGCCCTGCCCCTTCCACAAGGAGTGGATGGAGATCAGTCGTCAGATTCAACGGGTCCTGGAAACAAAGGATCTAAAAACGGTTGCCCACAAGGCCATGGAAAAGAGAGCCGCCATGCGGGCTGCGGGGATACAGGATCTGATCGGCACGATAAAAAAGGATGAGGATGAATTGTTACCATAATCTTAAATAGTGCAGTGACATTGGAGGATTCTACGTAAATTTGGTCATCGTATTAGTCAAGTAAATTCGTAAAAAAGGGGGATTGGCAGAAATGAATGCGACTACCAGCGGCGAACCACAAATCGGTCGCCGTCGTTTTATCGATATTTTATTGGGGACAGGTTTATTTGTATGGCTGGGAAGTCTCATTTATCCGGTTTTCAAGTACCTGATTCCACCCAAAGTTGCCGTCACTTATGTAAATAGTATTGAAGCCGGTACTTTGAAGGAGTTTCCTTTCAGCTCTTCAAAAATCATTCGATTCGGGCGCAAACCGGTTATTATTGTGCGTCAGAAAGATGGAAATTTCAGCGCGATGAGCGCCACCTGTACCCATCTGGATTGTATAGTGCAATATAAATCCGATACAGAGCAAATCTGGTGTGCCTGCCATAATGGTTTATATGATCTTCAGGGTAAAAATATATCCGGTCCTCCACCCAAGCCATTGACTAAGTATCCGGTGGTCGTCAAAGAAGATAAAATAATAATTACCACTGAGGAGCTGTCCTGATGAGTATTTCAAGCTGGATCGAAAACCGGGTGGATTTGAGTAACGTAAAAGCGTTTGCCTTCAAGAAAAAAGTACCGGTCTTCTATGGCACTATCTGGTACTACCTGGGGGGTGTCTCGCTCTTTCTTTTTGGCGTCCAGGTTGTTACTGGAATTCTGTTATTACTATACTATCAACCAGGGGCAGCCACTGCTTTTGAGAGCATTAAATTCATTGTAAGTAAAGTTTCATACGGCTGGTTGGTCCGGGAAGTCCATGCCTGGTCCTCCAACCTGTTTCTCTTTTTCGCTTTTCTGCACATGTTCACGGTCTTTTTTGCCAAAGCTTATCGGAAACCGCGGGAAATAACCTGGTTTACCGGTATGATCCTGTTGGTCCTGGGTTTGGGATTCGGCTTTTCCGGCTATCTGCTGCCCTGGAATGAATTATCCTTTTTTGCCACAAAAGTCGGGTCTGATATTTTTGGGGCGATTCCGGTTGTTGGAGAATTTTTCCTGCGGTTGTTAAGAGCCGGAGATGAGGTGACTGGTGCCACATTGACGCGCTTTTATGGAATTCACGTTGCCGTGATACCGGCAATATTCACAATGATATTAGGGGTGCATTTATTGTTGGTGCAGTTTCAGGGTATGAGCATTCCACCAGAATTGGAAAGTATTCCTGAGGAACATCGCCGTTATATGCCCTTTTTTCCCAATTTCGCCATGCGGGATGCGCTACTTTGGCTGGTTGTTTTAAATGTCATTGCTCTCCTGGCAGTTTTCTTTCCCTGGGATCTGGGAGTAAAAGCTGACCCCCTGGCTTCGGCTCCAGCGGGTATCCGTCCGGAATGGTATTTCATGTTCATTTTCCAAACCTTGAAGCTGATTCCCAGTCATGTCTGGTTTGTGGAGGGAGAATTATTCGGATTGATTCTGTTTACCTTTGGCGCCCTGTTCTGGTTTCTGGTGCCACTATTGGATCGGCGAGCCCGGCGGGGTGAGCGCTCCATGTTCTGGAAAGTAATCGGTGTGGTTTTAATCGTGTATATGGTATTAATGACTTTATGGGGGTATCTGGCATGAGAAATTTGAAAATTTTATTTTTTCTGCTTGTACTGGTAAACTTTAGCTATGGAGATATTCCCCACACTACTGATGCCTGTATTGATTGTCATAGACTGATTGATGAGGATCGGGAGGAAGGCCAGCAAATGTTTCCCCGGGTGTTGGAAGATGTCCATTTGCAGGTGGGATTGAGTTGCGCTGATTGCCATGGCGGAGATATTGATGCTCAGGACGATGCCGATGCTGCTATGTGGGATAACTCTTCATTCATTGGAAACATTGAACGGAAGAAACAGCCGGAACTGTGTGGTTCCTGTCACTCCGACCCCAGTTTCATGCGCCAGTATTCCTCCTCTGTTAAAACGGATCAGTTGTCTAAATATCGTACCAGTCAACATGGAAAATTATTGGCGGAGGGTAAGGAAAAAGTGGCCGTCTGTACTGATTGCCACGGTGTGCATGGTATTTTCCCGGTGAAAGATCCCAGGTCCTCCGTTTATCCGCTGAGTGTTCCTTCCACCTGTTCTCAGTGTCATAGCGACGTTGATTATATGGCTGAATTTAAAATTCCCACCGATCAATACTTTAAGTATCGTTCCTCGGTTCATGGTAAAGCACTTCTGGACCGTCAGAGTATTGGTGCTCCGGCCTGTAATAATTGCCATGGGAGCCACGGCGCTTTACCTCCGGATGTGGTTCATATTTCGGATGTCTGTGGTACTTGTCATATTAATAATTATCGCTTATTCCAGAAGAGCCATCTGAATAATATCTTTGTAAAACGTGGTTTTGGCCAGTGCGAGGTCTGTCACGGGAATCATGGTGTAAAAGCACCTACAGATGAATATTTAAACTGGGAACATGGCGCTGTCTGTGTTCAATGTCATAAAAATACAGGGAATCCCAAAGATTTAGCTGATTTGTTTTACAACACCATCGACAGTTTAAAAAACCAGATTACTACAGCTAAAGAACTGGTAAACCGGGCGGAACAAAAAGGAATGGAAGTTTCGGACCTGTATTTCCCTCTGGAGGAGGCTCATAAGGTGCTGATACAAACGCGCACCAGTATTCATAGTTTTAACAAGGATTTTATGCTGGAGACCTCAGCGAAAGGGTTTGAATCTACTCAGGCTGCCATACAGGGTTCTCTGGCAGCGCTGAATGAGTACGACACCCGCCGTAAATGGCTGTTTATTCTGTCATTGACAATCACCTACCTGGCGATAATTTTATATTTCAAGATCAAGGATTATGATCGCAGAAGCAAAGACGTAAAAAAATAAATGGAGGTATAAGATGATAAAACTTTTCCCTGTTTTTTTAATGATTGGTTTTCTTGGGGGACAGCAATACGAATATGTCGGAACAAATAAATGCAAGGCCTGCCATTCCAGCTCCAAAAAAGGAGCTCAGTACAAAGTATGGCAGGAGACCAAACACGCTCAGGCTTTTGAAACATTGTTATCGGACGCGGCTAAAAAGATTGCCAGTGAGCGGGGGTTAAAAACAGCTCCTTCCGAATCACCGGAATGTCTGGGCTGCCATACGGTTGGTTATGGGGCCGGTGGTTATGAATTGAAGGAAGCCGCTTTTTACAATCCGGCTGAGGACGACCGGGAAGGAAAAAAAGCAGTCAAACGAATGGAAAATCTGAAAAATGTAGGCTGTGAATCCTGTCATGGTCCGGGCAGTAAATACAAAAGCATGAAAACCATGAAAGCGATATTCAATAGTGAAGTGAATGCTTCAGATTATGGCCTGATGATTCCCAATGAAAAGACGTGTCTGAAATGTCATAATGAAAAGAGTCCTTCTTATAAACCATTTAATTATGCCAGTCGGTTAAAAGAAATCGCCCATGACTTTCCAGAGGGTTTTAGAACAAAATAAAAGCATTTCTCGGTCAGATATGTTACCCTGTTAGATTTCTGGTTACAGGATGAAAACCGGGGGCAAGTCAAGGCTCACCAAAAAGCAGCAATTAAAATCAGGAATAGCCAATAGGTCCTATTCTAAGAGTATAAAATCCAACTGTTACAAAATTTAATTTTGTAGTCTCCAGGATTTTGTGGATTACGGGGGATTGATGATCCAAAAATCGATTAAAAAATTAGCCTTCATTACTCTGGTTGCAGTCTTGGTATTGATTGTTCTATTGTGGAGCACAATTGAATATACTTCACGCCCCGGTTTTTGTACTACCTGTCATTTTATGGAGCCATACTTTCAGACCTGGCAAGCTTCTGCCCATCGGGATATAACCTGTACCGACTGCCATTTTGCACCAGGATTCAAGTCGAAGATGAAGGGGAAATTTACAGCCTTGTCTATGGTAGTTAATTACATGACGGGTATATATAAAAAAAGCAAACCCTGGGCTGAAATCACCGATGAAAGCTGTTTACGCTCTGGTTGTCATTCTGAACGATTGTTAAAAGGAAAAGTTTTGTTTAAGGAAGAAATCATTTTTAACCATAAACCACACTTGACGAAACTGCGTCGCGGGAAAAATCTGCGTTGCACCAGTTGTCATTCTCAGATCGTTCAGGGTGAACACATTTCAGTTACGGAATCCACCTGTTTCTTATGTCATTTTAAAAAGTCAGATATCACCAAACCAATCAATGATTGCACACAATGCCATGAAGCACCGGTCCTAACAGAAAACAGCACTAACGTAAAATATGACCATACCTTTGTGAAAAGAAACCAGGTTGATTGCCAAAAATGCCATGGTGGAATGCAAGTTGGTGATGGTGTTGCTCCCAAAGAACGTTGTAGCTCCTGTCATGCAGTCGTGGCGGTAATTAACCGTTTCGATGAGGTGGATTTCATTCACAAAAAACATGTAACTGACCACAAGGTAGAGTGCCAGACCTGTCATCTGGTCATCCAGCATAAGTCCGTTGCCCGGACAGCAGATATTGAGCCGGATTGTAACAGTTGCCACGAATCTCAACACATTGAACAACTGACCCTTTTCATTGGTAAAAGTGCTCATGGTGATTTTGATCAACCGAACCCCATGTTCGAGGCCGGTTTAAATTGTAAGGCCTGCCACATCTTTCATAAATACGAAGGTGGTGTTGCCGGTTTAAGCCAGGCTACGATTGCCAAGGGAGAATCCTGCGAACGGTGCCATGGTAAGGGCTATGCTAAGCTGTATCGCCGTTGGGAAGAAATCATGCAGAAGAAGGTGAACACCATCGGGCAGCAAATTCAGGCGGCCAAAGAGATTATTTCTAAAGCTGGCAGCTCCCGTGAATCGCTTTTCAAAGCTAATCAAACCCTGGAAAAGGCAGTTTTTAATTATCAACTTGTCAAGCGCGGGAATATTGTTCATAATGTGGCCTTCTCTGATCGTCTGCTGACGGAAGCGGCTGATTCCATAAATAAGACTATGGTCGAAGTCGGGAGCGATAAAAAATTCCCTGATATGTCTGTTTACAGCGAAATGATTCCCTCCCAGTGTAAGAATTGCCACTATGGCCAGGAGGAGATTACAGTATCAGCATTTGGAATACAATTCCCCCACAGTATTCATATTGTTGAACAGGGACTTCCCTGCACCAAATGTCATTCCAACTATCAACGGCACGGCGAAACGATTATTTCCAAGCGCGAATGCCTGCAATGCCATCATACCCAGGAAACTGTGGCCTGTGAAGATTGTCATTCCCTCCAAGCCCAGGTGTATAGTGGAACGGTTGATTTTGCCTCCGCGGTTCAACCAGATGTGATGTCAACTGAGGAAGTGGAGTGCCGCTCCTGCCACGGGGGTGATGAATCCCCGGTTCGGAAAGCCATGGGTGTTGATTGTGCCCAATGCCACGAAGAGAGTTATGTAGATTTGCTAGATGAATGGCAATCACAAACCAGCCAGGTTCTGAGTGAACTGACTATGAATTTATCTAATGATACATCAGCAGTTCTGTACGCCAAGAATAAAGAAGTGCTGGATCAAATCCGGTATGGCGTCGACAGGATTACGGCGGACCGAAGTCTGGGCGCTCACAATATCGCACTGATTACAGGGAAACTTCAAGAATACCGTGAAATTATCCAACGAATGTTGGAATAGGGAAAAGATTGCATTAGAGCGAAACAGTTAAGATTGAAGAACGGAGGCTTTTGAATAAAAATGAAAAAATTGCCTGAACAGGTCACCCGGTTAGCAATTGTATTTGGTGTATTAATCACCCTGCTTGTTGTCGTACGAATGTTTATTCTGCCGGCAGAGTTAAAGGAGACGGGAATCAATCGAAAGACTGCGATTGAGCGAGAATTGACCAAACCAAAATTCTATGCTGGTTCCCATGTGTGCGCCGAATGTCATGAGGATGAATATGAAACAAAAAAAGATGGTTACCATGCCAATCTGGCCTGCGAAACTTGTCATGGGGCCTTACAGTCTCATGTGGAAGATCCTTCCGAAGAAAGTCCTGTACTTCCCCAAACGCGGGAATTTTGTCCGGTTTGCCATACGTACAACCTATCGCGGCCGACTGGTTACCCTCAAATAAACCCCATCGCCCACAATCCTCTAAAACCCTGCAGTCTTTGCCACAATCCTCATGATCCGGTTCCGCCGGAAGTGCCGCAGAAATGTTCTGCCTGCCATGCGCAAATTGTAAGGACAAAGGCTGTCTCTCACCATGTTGGTTTGGAATGCACCGTGTGTCATACTGCACCGGAAGAACATCGGATAAACCCCCGTTCAGTAAAACCCAGTAAACCAGCCGATAGAAAATTTTGTGCTCAATGTCATGGACTAGATTCGCAGAAAAAAGAGGCACCCCAAATTGATATTATGGAGCACGGTGAGAAATATCTTTGCTGGCAATGCCACTATCCACATATGCCGGAGGTGAAATAATGAATCGAAGATCTTTCATTAAAAAGTTATTTTATATAGTTAGTCTGGGTGGCGTTCTCAGTCCTCTGTTTTCCAGTCTGTGGGCCAGAGTAGTGGATAAGGGAGCTGAACTAACCAGGCGACGTTTTGGAATGGGAATTCAGATTGACAAGTGTATTGGTTGCGGGCGTTGTGTAGTGGCCTGTAAAACTGAGAATTCTGTACCCCGGGAACCGCTTTACTTCCGTACCTGGGTGGAAAGATATCAGATAAAAAAAGATAAATCAGTGGTCGTGCAGTGTAACGAAGGTGGTGCAAAAGAATATGTAACTGAAACCCAGGAAGAAGATGTACTGCGCAGCTTTTTTGTTCCGAAACTCTGTAATCATTGTGATAATCCACCCTGCGCCCAGGTCTGTCCAGTGGGAGCTACCTTCCAGACAGAGGAGGGAATTGTGCTGGTAGATGCCAATCGTTGCATCGGGTGCAGCTATTGTATTCAGGCTTGTCCGTATGGTGCTCGTTATATGCATCCGGTGACACATACGGCCGATAAGTGTACCCTATGCTTTCACCGGATAAAAAAAGGGTTATTACCCGCCTGTGTGGAGGTTTGTCCTACTCAGGCCAGAGTATTTGGTGACCTGACCTCCGGGGTTAGCCCCCTGACCAGATTGCGGCGGATGGAAAAAATCCATGTCCTGAAACCCTCTCTGAACACAGAACCAAAAGTTTTTTACACCGCTCTGGATGGAGAAGTAACATGAATGAAACATTAGAAACGTACAAGTCCCTGGTCAGTCAGACCACCGGATTCATCTTTCCGAATGAAATTGTGATTCACTGGAAAATTCTGATAGTGGTTTATCCTTACATCACCGGGTTGGTAGCCGGGGCTTTTATTCTGGCCTCCCTGGTTAAGGTTTTCAACATTAAAGAAGTACAGCCTACTTACCGACTGGCCCTGTTGACCGCTCTGGCCTTTCTGATTGTTGCTCCCCTGCCATTGTTGTTGCATTTGGGGCACCCCTTGCGATCATATGAAATTTTCCTCACCCCCAATTTACGTTCGGCCATGGCGATGTTCGGCTTTGTATATGCCTGGTATCTGCTGGTGGTGTTGTTGGTGGAAATCTGGTTTGAATACCGCAAAGACCTGGTTGTCTGGTCGCAAACAGCTCGTTTTCCCCTGAACTGGTTTTATAAAATCATATCCCTGTTTTCAAGTGATATCAGTGAAAAGGCGATACTTTTTGATAAAAAGGCAATAAAAGCCATCACCATTATCGGGATTCCCTCGGCTTTTATACTGCATGGCTATGTGGGCTTTATCTTCGGATCCGTAAAGGCCAATCCCTGGTGGAGTAGTGTCCTCATGCCGATTGTATTCCTGTTTTCAGCCATTGTCTCGGGTATTGCGTTAGTTCTGTTATTGTATATGATTATTACACCAACCCGGCGTCAAAAAATTGAAATGAGTTGTGTTGATAAAATAGCCTCCTATTTACTGTATGCCATGATTGTGGATTTTTCCCTGGAGATACTGGACTTTATTCACCGGCTCTATGAAAGTGAAGAATCAATTAATATCCTCACCAGTCTGGTTTTAAACAAATTGTTTGTCAGTCTGGTGATCATGCAGGTTCTCCTGGGAATGATCCTGCCCCTGGGTATTCTGATCAGCATTAAATTATTCAACTTGAACCAGGAGCTGCGAAAGTTACTGTATTTTGCTACAACGATTCTGGTACAAGTGGGCATTTTTACCACCAGGTGGAATGTAGTACTGGGTGGCCAGATGTTTTCTAAGAGTTTCCGCGGCCTGACCACATTTAAAATGCAATTTAGTGGAATAGAAGGTTTATTAATGGCCATTTTTCTACTGATCCTGCCCTTTATCATCCTGGTGGTGTTAATGAAACTATTGCCGCCCTGGGGGAAAGATTCAGACGGAGCACTGCCGGGGAATGGATGATGTTGAAATAGATTAAGATCCATGGATTCCTGAGTGTCGGTTGATGAGTGATTATTGGTACTCAGGAAATAAAAAAGCCCCCGGAATTTTCGACGGGGGCTTTTTTATTTAGTTCAGTTATGAACTACATCGAATTAGAATCTAACGGAAACACCCATATTAATTGATCTGGGCAAACCCATGAATACTTCCGCATCATCAGCAGAGTGGTCTTTTCCGTTACTGGTGTAGGCGTTGTATTTGCTGTTATCCACGGCATCCTGGACGTAGAGTTCATCCGTAAGATTGAAGATGTGGGCAAAGACCTGCAGTTTAACACCGCTTAAGTCAAAGGGCAGATTGTAATAGGCATGCACATCAATCTTATTGTAGCCCGGTGTCTTCCAGCTCTGGGGCCGTTCCTCAGCTACACCATCATCGTTGGCATCCTCAAGAGAGGTGCGGCTGGTGGGATCCCAGTCAGCATAGAAATTGTCATATTTCTTAAAGACAATCTGTGCCTGGGCGCCTTTGATTGGGAATACGGTAGCTCCCAGGGCAATTTGCGTCTGGGGGGCGTCACCGATTTTCAGACCTTTGATGTAGTAGTTGTAGTCTTTTTCAGTTTGTACACCACTGGAGTAGGTTTTGTATTTACCGGTGACATCATTGTCGTGGGTCCAGTCCCCAAAAGAGGCGGCCAGGTCCAACCGGAACAGTGACATGGGCTGGAAGGCAGCTTCCAATTCAATCCCCGTATGGGTCTGGTCCATGCCGGTAAAGAAGATCACATCCGTATCGCCGTCTTCATTGGTAACGTGCTTGGTGAGGGAGCGGTCTTTCCACTGGGTATTGTAGAAATTGGCTTTCCCGGTGACCATTTTGTTCATTAAAGCAAAGTCAACTCCACCCTCAACGGAGGTGAAGACCTCGTTCTTGGGGTCGGAGGCTTTGACTTTGGTTACATCGTCGATAACGGCATCCAATATTGGTACCTTCTCAACCTGGCCAAAATTGGCAAAGATGTTAATTGCATCAGTCAGATGATATACACCGCCACCTTTAATCTGAATACCGCTGATGTTATCAGGCGATTTCAGTTTAAGTTCGTTCCCGTTATCATCCTTGACAAAATGGTCAGTGAAACTGTATTTGATGGTGGAATAACCAAACGTTCCGTAAACTGCCAATGGACCGGCAGTGTATTCGCCCTGGCCGAAGAATCCCAGCCAATCCACCGTGTTAGTTTCATAATAGGCGATTTTATCACCTAAGCCGACTTTTTGATCGGGATTAAATTCATCGGCTGTTTTTATGTAGTAATCACCGCCTAATAAATCCCGGACCTCCCGGAAGTGATCGATCGTGGCCGTCCGCCAGTCGATGCCGAAGATTGTCTTCAGGTTATCGGATACATCGTAATTCAGCTTGGAAATAGCACCAAGCGTGGATTGGTTATTCCGGCTGTTACGGAGAATACCCAGGGATTCACCATCATCCTTGGTTAGCTTTCTTTTGTCCACGTAGTAGGTATCGGCAGGGCCTTCATTCATCGCAATGGTTTCATCCCAGTCGCGATACCAGGGAGAGGGACCATAATAGTATTTGTAATTGTCATCGCCTAATTCACCAGCGGCATCACGAGTGTAAATTCTGCCATAAGTACCAGTACCGCCTCCATGACCACCGGACCAATAGAAGATGGAACTGAGGTACATGTTTTGGTTAAAGGTATGATACCAGTTCAGGTTTACCTGGGGTTTATCGAAGAAATTCTCCCGTTCATTGATAAAACCGGACTCATGGCGGTCGTCTTTTTTATGAGTCATGTACATGGCCCAGTACTGTTTACCGTTGTAGCTGGATACTTTAGCCCAGTTCTGGTTGAATTTCTGTCCCACTTCTTTGAATTTACCTGTTGGATTATCCGGATCGGAATCATCATACAAAGCGGCTTCGTCATAGTCCTTCAGGCCTTTGGCGAAGGAATGACTGTAGGCGCCAATATTCTGTTTATACAGATTCTGTCCGTGACGTTGCGGGGCGGCCAAAGCATAGAATTCAAGTCGATCGGCATTGGTCAACTGATAGCTGGCGCCGATGTACCAGGCCCAGGCATCGGTCCAGGTAGCGTCAATGATTCCATCGCCGGTTTTACGGACGATAGTGGCGCTGAGAGCCATTTTGTTATCGATCAGGCCGGTGTTGTAATTCAAGGTGGTTTTCAAAAAGCCACCGGAACCCAGTTCCTGTTTAAAGCGTCCGCCCGCCTGGTGGGCCGCCGGGTCGGTAATAATATTCATGGTTCCGCCAATGGAAGGGGTAGCCAGATTCACGGCCGATAGACCGCGTTGCATCTGGATAGATGAGGTAGCGTCACCAACACCGTCCCAGTTAGACCAGTAAACCCAGCCGTTTTCCATGTCATTGACCGGGACACCGTTAATCATTATGGCCACGTTCCGCTGGTTAAAACCGCGTACATTCACCCGGGCATCCCCGGCACCGCCACCCTGGGCAGTAGCATAAACACTGGGAGTGGTATTCATAACCAGGGGAATGTCACGGGAACCAAGCCGCAGTTCCATGTCTTCCTTTTTAATGTTAGAATATGCCACTGGTGTATTCCGGGTAGCGCGGGAAGCAAGGACTTCCAGAGCGGAAAGTTCCAGAGCGGAGGTTTCCAGTGCAAAGTTGACGGTTATATCACCTGAAACGTTTACCGTCTTGCTGACATCAGCATAGCCGATGACGGAGGCAGTTACAGTATACGTTCCGGCAGGAACATTGGTAATCGTATAGGCTCCCTCTGTGTTGGCAGCGGCACCCATACTGGTTCCTTCCACGACTACATTAGCACCGGGCAAAGCATTACCGGTGGCAGCATCGGACACATTACCGGAAATGGTATTTTGGCCAAATGCGTATAGTGGCAGGAGGAACAATGCCAGAACTCGTACAGTTCTATTCATGATGTTCTCCTTGATTGTGATTTGAATTAAAATGGTCAAGTGGATTCAGGAAACAGGTACACTGTGCCCCTGCAATAATCCACTTTAATTGATCGGATGTTTGTATGTATTTACTCATTAATCCCGAGGATATACACCTGAGTACCTTGAAATTGGTTATAATCGTCTTTTTGCGCAAGGATAAAGTGAAAATAAAAAAAGAAAAATATTGCTTATTAGTTGACGTCCGTTACCGGCTGAATGCATTCCGGTCGGTTATTTCGGGGAGCATTCACCAGGGTGGATACAGGGTGAAATTGGAGTGGCCGCGGGCGGGTTGAAAGCAAAGCCAGGACCTGTTTCACTGGTGTACTGGCTGTTTTGATCCAGGCGTCCAGATTTTCAGGGTT
Organism: Fidelibacterota bacterium; assembly: GCA_046861615.1. Taxonomy (GTDB): domain Bacteria; phylum Fidelibacterota; class Marinisomatia; order Marinisomatales; family TCS55; genus CAZNUM01. The sequence goes on along the minus strand of JBHHUS010000022.1, from coordinate 18,050 downwards.
CAGAATGACCGGCATACGGTTATGCAGGTGGCCGATCGAATCCCATGGACTGGAGGTGATGATGGTGTATGATAACAGTGCCTGGCCGTTCCGGTTTCGCCAGAGGTCCCACAACCCGGCCAGCAGTAATAATCGTTCATCGGCAGGGTAAATGTAGTAGGGGATGGAACTACTCCCCGTTTTCTGCCATTCGTAATAGCCATCGGCCGGAACGACACAGCGTCTGGTGGGTACCAGTCGTTTGAAAGACGGTTTTTCCAACAACGTTTCCGCCCGGGCGTTTATTAGTTTTGTACCGATAGTGGCCTCCTTAGCCCAGGCAGGAACCAGCCCCCACTGCATGGGGATTACTTTTCGGACCTGATCAAAAATCAGGACCGGTGATTTTTGCGTCGGGGCAATATTGTAACTGGGTAAATAGTTTTCCGGCTCCTGCCATTCTTCAACAGCCAGTTCTTCGATGATGGACTGCATGTCCCGGGTAAGTGTTTTCCGGCCACACATGGGCTTTGAATTTAGGCAGATTTTCATTGCTGAGTTGAGGGAAGCTGTAAATAAATGTGGATTATAGAATTGATCAAGCCAGAGACAAACCGGACGGGCGCTAACCATAGAGCATATGCTCCGTTTAAATCATTGTTAGTGGAGGAATTGCCGAACGGTATTACTGCCTGGCGGCGTGAGAAGTACTACAAAACGGGCTTTGGCAAGAAAGTGTGGATGAAAAAAGTGAAAGAAGGTAGTGGATATTCTTAATTTCCCGCTGCCTCCGGGCCCTTAGCTCAACGGTTAGAGCACCGCACTCATAATGCGTAGGTTCCAGGTTCAAATCCTGGAGGGCCCACTGATAAACCTGTTCGCTGTAAATTGGTCAGCTGCTGGTTGATGGTCACCTGCCCGGGTGTTGCGACGGATCTCATTTACCCGCTTTTCTACCTTCGACCTTGAGCTCATTTTAACTTCCTTTCTATTCTTTAAATGTACTCAATGTCTCTCTTAATAAATCTCTCCAACTTGTTCTGACGGGTTACAATCGATGACCTGTTTACCTGTTTGAATGGGATTTAGTGGCATGGGATCCCTAACCCTTCAATTTCACCGAAAATATCAACTCTCTGCGGATTGTTTGTATTGAATCATATCGCTTACTCTCACGACCCACAACTTCCCCCGTTTCTGGGCAGGGAGTTTTCCTAAATGAATCAGTTGTCGAAGATAGTCCTGGGAATAATTATAGAACCGGGCAGCATCCCGTAACGGAATCAACGCATCCTGATCCATAGTTTTCACATCGATTTCTACCCGATTAAGAGAGTAATTCAAGCGGTTAAGGATAATGGAATTCATCGGTTTTAGGTGGCTTTTTTCTATAGCTTTATTCATCCGGGTTATCGTGGGTGTTTCACCCTTTTCAATCCTCCGCAGTAGTTTTTCAATTTCATTGTCTCCCTCTTCCAAGGCATGGTAATAAACATTCCGATCGCTTGTTTTCGTTCCTTTAATAGAGATGTTAATAAGGCCGTTACCAATTAAAAGGTAGGATAACAGGATTCTACCAACACGACCATTCCCATCCCTAAATGGATGGATGGTCTCAAATAATACGTGACTGGCAGTGATGAAAGTGAGTAGATCAAACCTCGGTTCTTGTAGGTAAGCATTTACCCAATTAACATAAACCGGTAGTGTATCCGGTAAATTGAGATAGTTCAACGGTGTAAAATTGGATTGTGTAACGACTACATCTTCTTTCCGAAACCCACCCAAAACACCAGTGAATGTCCCCACTTGATGTTCATAACGCAGCAGCAACGTATGAATCTGTTTCAAGTCGGATAACCGCAACTTAAACTCCCCAGTCTTATAAAGGTTATCGGCATATTCATATAAGGCACTGGCAGCCTCATAGTAGCCCAGAATGGCGGCTGTTTTCTGGTTTGTTGTTCGATGACCTTCTTCTAATACCGATAACAATTCACTCCGATTAGCAAAGATGCCTTCGATAGCAATAGAATTGCGGATCTCATCCCGGAATAGAGAATACCACTCACTGTTGTTTACCGAGATAAAACGAACATTATTCCGCCGGAATTGGTTTAATGTGCGTTTGATTGCTTTAATGTCTTTCATAATGATTTCCGTATTTTCCGTACTGTATTAACTGCGTAATGTACTGTAATACAGTGATTTCCCAAATTTATTATTCCGTATGGTACGGAAATATCGTTATCATGCATCAAGTGAGATTTAAGACGATTTTATGCTTTGAATTATTTCTTTTTTGAACTGCTCTACTGGCATAGTGGGGTTGGTTCTGTGGATCATGGCATGGCAATTAGGGCATAAGGGCGCCAGGTCTTTCCAAGAACTCAATTGGGGATTGGGGTTATCACCCAATGGCTTACGATGATGGAATTGAACATACCCTTTTCCTAACAGACCATATTTTTTCATCAAATTATCTCCACACGCTTCGCAAACAGCAGAATACCTGGCCTGGGCTTCGCGCACGATCCTTCTGTTCCTCCGGAGGTTCCGCATGGGTGGGATCTGATCTAAGCCAAATACACCATCTTCATAGTCTCCAGGGAGATGCTCTTCAATTTCAGCGATTTCATCTTTGGTCAGTTCGGTCTTATCCTGGATGCCCACTAACCAGGCGCAATAGGTAGGATTACATACCCATTAAAAGTCATATTATTTTCAGTGCTTTTTCTTTTTAATGAACAATAATTATAAATTGTAAATGAGATTCATTCTCAATATATTGTTACCCTTTCAATTATCAGTACATAAGGGAATCTTAAAATGGGTTTGAAAATATTTAACACAGTAATTATTATTTCATTACTCTCCAATATTGGATTGGCAGATAAAAGAGCCTATGTCTGGACTTACGAATACCAGACGATGGAACGGGGTTCAGCGGAAGCAGAGGTTTACACAACCTTCCTGAGTCCGATGAAAAGTAACCTGGAAGGAAAGGTTACCAGTGTACACAACATGGAAATCGAAATCGGCATGAATGACCGGTTCGATGTCGGATTATATCAAACATTCACTCAGGTTCCCCAGGGTGAACTGGTATATTCAGGGTATAAGATCAGAACCAGGTATCGCTTTGGAGAAAAGAATCAATATTTCATGGATCCGCTCTTATATATTGAATATCAGGGTGTGCCCGATTTCAGTACTCATGTTCTGGAGTTAAAGGGCATTTTAGCCCGGGATCTGGGTCGTTTTAATATAGCTTTAAATCCAACCTTTGAATTGGAAAGTGAAAACAATGGGGTGTGGGAACAAGCGCTAAAATATTCAGCCGGAGTTCAGGTACAAATTAATGAAATTTTGGGTTTCGGACTCGAAAGCCAGGGTAGTGAAAACGGCCATTATTTAGGCCCTGTGATTAGTCACGGGAAAGACGGATTATATGTAGCGCTTGGATCTGGATTTGCAATCACCAAGATAAAAAATAACCAACCGGAAGTAATGCTGCGGTTAATAATTGGGTTAGGAGTACGTTAATACAACCGCTTTTTTGGGTCCGGTTTCAGCAGCTTTTTTCTGATTGTTGGTTTAGTGCTTTAGCCCGCTGCAAATTTCAAGTCCGGTGAGTAATGGGAGGAGACAGTATTCTTGGATTGATTACTTACCGTATTTGAGAAATAGTTCGCAGCGCACGGGGCAGGTGCAGATGTGGCGCTTCAGGAAAGGAACGTGGTAGGGACAATTGTCAAATCCTTCGGGAACATCAATCCAGGTAGAGTTATTGGCAATGTGGCTGGATACCGGGCAAATGGGTTTATCCCAGTCACACATTATTTTATCCTCGTTTTCCAGACACTTGAAACTGGTCGGGCATTCGGTTGTTTTATTTATTGTTTCTGCCTTTAGATCCAATGGCATTAAACAATCCTCCTGTTAATCCCCTAATAAATTTTACTCATTTAGTAACCATTTTTCAATAGATAATTATTGTCGAATCAGCGGATTGCGGAAAATAAATAAAAAAATATTTCAGCTATGAACTAGTTATCAATTTCTCCATTAATGTGTTTGGAGGGATCAATGATGGAAATATTATCACTTCCGATAACGGAACTGTGGCAGCCAGTCCCGCCACAATTGGTCAAGTCTTGTTTATGGCCCTGGGGTGGTAAATCATGGCAGGAGCCACAGACGGCTTCTCCGGACGTTGTCCATACAACTGCTTTTTTATTCCCGGTAATGGAATCCGCTGTAAATACCCATTGGTTCTGGCTTGACTGTTTATCGAACGTGAAATTGCCGTGGCAGTAAGTATTGGTACAGGTGGCACTGTCGTAATCCCAGTCCGGGCTTATATTTCCATTATCGGTTGCCAGCGCTCCGAAAGTTATTTCAGCCCGATTATCAGTTTCCAGGTGATTGGGAGCAAACAGAGAATCCGGTTTCTGGTGGCAGGCGTCGCAATCCAGCGTGGCTGTAAGGGCATCGGGGATCCGCAGATGAGCGCTGTGAGCGCCCACGCCCAAGGAATTAGTGGAGGTATTACCATATAGATCGCTGAAGCCGGCGGTTGTCCCGTCCCCGTGGCAGGTATGGCAGGTTTCAATACCAGCACTACCGGTATGGCAGTAACTCTGGGAACAACTGTAAGCGATTGTACCACCCTTGAAGTCTGTTCCGTGGCAGGCTTGGCAGAGTGAAAAATTCCAGCCGTTATCACGGAGTTGAAAACCGTGAAAAGCGCCGGAACTAAAATCAGTAAAGCCAACCGGATGACCACTGGGGCCTCCTGCATGACACTGGTAACAGGAAACATTAACGGAACCACCCTGGTAATCCTCTCCGTGGCAGGCAGCACAGCTCTTGATCCCGGACTGGGCCACACGGGCGCCATGAAAATTTTCGCTGGTGCTGTCAGCCCAGCCTGCTCCATGTTGCTGCCGGTCGGTGTTGATTTTAGTACACTGGGATCCCGTCAGCACTAGAATACAGAAAACCAATCCCCAACCCAGATTATGGATGGAAGGCCGGTTAGTAGGTTGGTGAAGAGCGAAAAAGTTGTTCGTTTTAAGTTGCATGGAGTTAATTATGGCAACGGATACAGGTTTGGTTGCTTCCCGGAGTTTCGTGGCACAGGAGGCAGTAGTCAGGATTATCAAGGGCCGTGTCGCTGTGATCGCCGCCGTTTTCCAGGTTGATGGAAACCCACCCCAGACTATTATGGTTCAAGGGCATGATTGCCTGACGCTGATGACAGTTGTTGCAAAAGGCTGGCATGGCGTGGCAGGTGGCACAATCACTGGTAAGAGCCAGGAAATCCTGACCATGGGTGTAATCGAAATCCGCCGGGTGAACTTTGTTCTCCAGTTGTCGTTTCAGATGGCAATCTTCGCACTGGCTGGGCTGGTGACACTGGAAACAATTATTCTGGTTTGAAAAGGAAGCTCTGAGACCATGAATTGCTCGCCAGTCCGGAGTATGGGAAACCGGTATTTTTCCCGCCAGGGTTTCATGACAGCGATAACAATCCTGTTTGTTTGTGGGTTGTGTATGGCAATTGAAACACAGATTCATTGAAATAGGCGTCGATTTGCGGGTAATGGTGCTCTCGATTATATCAGTATGGCAATCCTGGCAGGCGGCATTTTGTTCCAGGTGAAAGCGATGAGAGAAATTCAGTTTTTGAATTGATTTTCTTTCCACCCTGCCGGGGTCATCCGGGTTTGTGTGGCAAAGGGAACAATCATCGGGGGCAGTATCGCTATCATGGCATTCGGAACAGGTTTCCATAGCTGGAAAATTGAGATCTGTAACTTTTTCACTGGCAGGAATCGTCCCATGGCAATTTTCACACTCCAGATCCAAATCCTGAATGTGCAGTTTATGCGAAAACAGGAGCGCGTCCTGAGGCAAATCCCGGGCTGGCAGCATCAGCCCGGCGGTCAAAATGATTAGAAAAGAAGTTTTAAAATGCATAATTGATTATCAAGCCTATTCTGTTGTCCAGGTTAAAATAGCGGTTTTGAAAAAATTGGCCGGTTATTTTTAAGCTCCAGGTGGTGTTGGGAGTAAACGACAGCCATCCGGAGATGCCGGTTGTTTTAAAATCGGCTTCGGCACTGTTGAAAGTATAGTTCCGGTAGAAGAGGTTACTGCCGATGGAGAGTAATCTGGAAAGACGGTGTCGGGCTGTAAGACTGCCACCTGCGGAACGGGCTAAATGGTGTGTTTCAGAGATAAACACAACCTGAAAATTTCTCCCCTGAAGACTGCTGTTGAAGCGAAAGTTCCGGTTAGTCGTTTGGGTGCGTGTTACGATGCTGTTGGTCCAGAATAAAGTATTATTCCACCGGACTCTGATCCCGGTCGAAAGCACGGGCTGTGTTTTCAACGCTTTTTCCGTCCATGGAAAGGGATTGCTGCGGGAATAAGAATGGTACCGATAGGTAACGAAAACAGTGGCTTTAGAACCAACCGATCTGGCAAAACGGAGACGGTATTTTTCAAACCGGGAATGCTTCACATCCCAGGCGCCATAACCGGTCGATTGGATTTTTAAGAACAGTTGCTGCCGGAATAAAAAGCCTGCATATTGATCCTGGCTTTGTGGTTGTTTTACGACCCAGGAGCTGAAATGATATCGATTGTGGTTAAGATCCAGACGCCATTCAAGGTAATGAGAACTATAGTCTGTGGAATAGTTTCTGCTTTCAAAATAATCCGGGGCGATAATTCCGCCTGCGTAAATTATTTTATTGTTACCCCGCTGAAGGCTGATCCGGGCGCCATCCACCCGGGAGAGGAACAGCGAATTCCAGTAAACGGTGCGACCAATTTCAAGCTGTAGTTTAGGAAATGGGTAGAGTTTAAAATTAAGCGCATAGAGGCGGAGTTTGTTCTGACTGGATACAATGGCTGGGGTAAAGCCGGCATCCAGGTTCAGATGCGCTCGGGAGGCAATTTTTTGAGTGAAATCAATTCGGGTCTGATAGAGAAATCGTTCACTGGACTGTACATCCAACCGGGGGTAAAGCAGAGATTGAGTAATTGTACCGCCAGAAATGGATGCAGCCGTTCCCAGGGTTAACATTAGTCCCGTAAGACTCAGTAATTGAAATTGTTTAACCAAGGTTTACTACCAGTGTGAAAATAAAAAATAAATCATATTCGGTGGGAGGTTTGACCCCTGTAAAGAAGGGGATTTTACTCCCCTTCTTTACAGGGTATCATCGTTTTTGATAGATCATTTCATTTTCACAACGGTTCAGTATATTGTAAAAATGATGAAGTGAAAGATCACGAATTACTACCAAATTGTAGCTACTTTTTGTAAGCCATCTGCTTCGACAGCACCCCTGGGTATTGCACCGGTGAGGAATTTGTAGCTTTGCTGGAGTATTTGTACGGTGTAGTCGGGGTTATGTACTCCAAGACTTTTATCATCCAGTACGAAAGCCAGATCATAGCCTGCCTTGCGTAATTGCAATGTTGATCTCAGTGTATCACCAAGAGCATGTGCTATACTGACGCCTCCAGTCGTATCCAAACCGGCACTCACTAGGGCGGTTTCCAGTAGCGTTATTAAACCAGTTACCTCGGTTTGTACACCTTCCACTGTTCCATCACCATCGAAATCATCCCGGGCCATGATGTCAGCAAAGTCATTGATTGTTCCGTGACATTTGCCGCAGGCTTCAACTGTAGGTTCATAAGAATGTCCGGTAACGGCAGTGGTACCATTGTACGGAATGGTATTCATATGGCAGGTTACGCAACTGTTTTCAATATACAGATGCGAAGGTGCAGCCCAATTAAAGCTGGCATCAGCCACTCCCAGGTAAGCGCTCTGGGCGGCCAGCATATCAGCCTGGGGGCTCCCATGGGGGCCAAAATAGGCATACCCATTTTCAAGCTGGGTATCAGCTGAACGACGGGCGTGATGGCACTGCATACAGAGTTTGCCATTACCGCCTTCGGTGATGGGACTTGGTGTTACGCCACCGGCATCTACCAGCTGAATATCGCTGATGGTTCGTAACTGGTGTTCATTATCAGCTTGATGGGGGCTATGACAGACGGCGCAACTGATGGCCGAAAGAGCGATTTCGCTCGTATCGGGCCGATCAGTAATAGCACCGCTGCCGTAAAATGTGCTCATGTCCCCCGCTAGGCGTATAGATGCCGCTACGCCCTCGTGACATCCCTGACAATATGCGGAACCAGCCGCATGGTTATCCAGGGAATTTCCATGAACAGATGCCGCCCATTCAGTATAGAAAGGATGATATCCACCATCGTGGCAGGTGCCACAGACAGACGCATCATAATTTTTATCGATGTCTGCTTTATCTTGACTGGCAAGATGGTCGGATCCCGGTCCATGACAGTTTTCACACTGTACATTTTCAAATTTTGCGATGGGTGCTTCGTCATATCCGCTGTTGCCGTTTTCACCTTCATAGCCAACGGAATGACAGCCAAAGCAGTACGAAGCAGCATGTCCGCTGCTCTGTAGTGTTTCCCAGGCGCCGGCGTGATTAGTCAGGGACCAGGCTTCATCAATATCATAGCTGGAACCGCTGGCTTTGCCATGGCAACCGGCACATTCTTCCCGGCTGACATAGTAAGGAGTAACAGTGGGAGCATACATGCCAACCCCAACCAGGCGGGAACCAATTCCAATGTTGGCTCCGTCACTGACATGTACGGTGATTGTATAGGAACCAGTCTCATCCGGAGCATGCCAGGTAACGGTATCACCGGTCGCGGAGTCAAATTTTCCCGCAGATGCTTTCCAGTCATAGATCAGATCCCCGGCAGCGCCGTTGAGACTGACATCAGCCGTTAAAGTGATGGTACCACCAACAGCAATCGAATCAGGAGTGGCGTTGACATCATCAACACTGATGATATTGACAAAGGTTGTATCGTGAACTTCAACCACCTTCTCAACCGTTTTTTCACAGGCAGTTGTGTTAATTAATAGATAGCTGAAAAATAAAAGAGAAACAATTAAAACGCCGGCTTGACGGACGTATTGGATCAATGATTTCATTTTTTTTTACCTCACTATTCCTTTAATCAGAAAATATTCTGCAACCAGTTTGCAACAATACACTATAACTATAAGGCAATAACTATGCCAAAATGGTCATTAATGACCATTAACATCATCTTAATTGTTTTTCAGTCGATTAAATCTGAGAAGAGTAAAGACCATTCAGGGTGCAGGAATTATTTTCAGAGGGGATAAAATGCGAATATTCGCTAAATATGCGAAATTTCGTTTAATCGCAGAGTATTTTTAAAAGGATCAGTAGTTACCGTTAGATTATATTGTATTTCTGAAGTTTGCTCCTGAGGGTGGAGAGGGGTATATGCAGTAAGCGGGCAGTCTTTGTCTGATTCCCGTTCATCCTCTTGAGGGTAGATTTCAAAATATCCAGCTCCATTTTTTCCAGAATTCTACTTAAGGAATACTTATCGTAGCTCACCGGTTGAACCGGGGAAATATTCAATACTTCATTCGGCAGCATCATTTCGTCAATTACCGGATTGTCGTTGACCAACAGGAGTCTTTCAACCATGTTTTTCAATTCCCGGACATTTCCGGGCCAGCGGTAATTGATGAGCATTTTTAGGGCTTCCGGAGTGAAAGTAACTCGTTTCTCTTTTGAAAAGATTTTTAAAAAGTGCTCCACTAACAGCGGAATATCTTCTTTTCGCTCCCGCAGCGGAGGGACATTGATGGGTACAACATTAAGGCGATAGAACAGGTCTTGCCGGAATTTTCCCGCTTTGGAAAGTTGTAGTAAATCGGTTTTTGTGGCCGCAATGACCCGAATGTCCACTTTGATTTTTTTAGAACCACCAACTTTTTCAAAACTGTGTTCCTCCAGCACCCGCAGCAATTTAACCTGTAAATCCAGGGGAATATCGTCCACATCATCCAGAAAAAGGGTTCCGCCGTTGGCTTCCGCAAAACGGCCTTTTTTATCCCGGATGGCGCCAGTAAATGCTCCCTTTACATGGCCGAATAGTTCACTCTCCAGAAGTTCTTTGGAAATAATGGCACAACTAACTTTGATGTAGGGTCCGTTGGCCCGGGGACTGTGATAGTGGATGGCATTGGCAATCATTTCCTTTCCGGAACCGGTTTCCCCGGAAATAAGCACCGAACTCTCAGAATTGGAAACTACGTCAATCAGGTGGAAAATGTCCTCCATGGCCTTGCATTTACCAACTAGATTTTCATATTGAACCTGGTATTTTAACTGGTGCTTCAACTGAATATTTTCCTGCACCACCTGCTGGTACTGCTGAATCCGCCGGAGGGTTAAAAATAATTCCTCCATGCTGAAAGGTTTGGTGATGTAATCATAAGCGCCCCTTTTCAGGGCATTTACAGCTGTTTGGACCGTGGCGTAGGCAGTCATGATAATCACTGTAATTTCAGGTTTATTTTTTCGTACCCAGTTGAGCAGTTCAACGCCGTTGGTCCCTGGAAGACGTAAATCAGTAAGGACTACATCAAACCGGTTATGCTGGATTGCTTTCCGGGCTGCTTCGGCGGTACCGACACCAAAAGTTTCAAAGTCACCGGCGTTTAAATCGTCGCAGAGCGAGACCCGGAATAGTTCCTCGTCATCCACAACGAGAATTTTCAGGGAGTTAGCGCTTTTTGTCGCTTCAGGCATGTGGTAAAGTAACGGCAAATTTTGTGCCAACACCAACCTGGCTGGTTACAGAAATATCGCCACCGTGGTCGTGAATTATGGAATAACAAATGGGTAAACCCAGCCCGGTGCCTTCAGCTTCTCCCTTGGTAGTGAAAAAGGGATTAAAAATTTTATCCAGTTTACTGGCTTCAATCCCAATACCAGTATCTTCTACTTCAACGACAACGTCATTACCGGTGGAAAGCGTCCGGACAATAATATCTCCGCTCTCCGGCAGGGCCTGAACAGCGTTCAACAACAGATTGATGAAGACCTGTTTCAAGTAGTAAATGTTACCTGACACAGCAGCAGAATTTTTACAAAATTGTTTATTTAAACGAATATGTTTCCTTTTGAATTCGTATTGGAGCATATTAATTGAATCTGTTAACACCTGGTTTATATCAATATTTTCAAAATGCAGTTCACGTTTTTTGGAAAAGTCCAGTAACCCCTGAATCACATTTTCAATATGTAACAGAGCGTCGAAAATCATAGAGCCGTATTTTTTGGTCTGATTTACATTCCCCGGGTCATTAATAATCCTGGAAATACTCTGCTTTAACCCGGCCAGGGGATTATTGATTTCATGGGCAACCCCTGAAGCAATGGTACCGATGGAAGCCATTTTTTCGGTTTGAATCAGCGTTTGGCGGGTTTGTTCTTTTTCTGCTTCTGTTTTCCTTAAACGATTGAGCATTACCAGAAACCGCTCCTGTAAAGTACCGATTTCATCCTGTCTGGTTTTTTTCAGGTTAGTAGTATAGTGAGGAGCTTCCACTAATTCCGTTTCCCGGGCCAGGATTTTAATTGGTTGAGCCAGTTTCCGGGCTATCAGGATGGCAATAAAAATTGAAATTACGGTCACAACAACTGCTATTGTAATCAGATTCAGCAATAACTGGTGTAAGCCTGCTTCCGCCAGGTCATAGTTCATGATAACCGAAAGGTATCCCTGCTGCTTATTTCCCAATGCTAATGGCCGGTAAGCGGCCAGGGATCCGGTCTGATCAACGGTCTTTCCGAGATTAACAAACGAGTCTTTGTTTGCAGTAAATAAAGTCCGCGATGGTGAGGGCGTTAACGGTATTAAAGTGTCACCAAAAGTAAAAACTGGCTGGAGATTGTGGTCATAAATTGTTGCCGCCCATTTATACTCCGACTTCCCGGCGGAGATTTCGTTTAACAGATCATCTAATTGTGTTTGCACCGCCCCGTTAAAACCTTTAAAGTGCTGGCGTAATATCCCCTGGATGGCATCAGCGATAATAGAAGCACTAAGCTTTGCCCGGTTGGTTACGATTTCATAATGTTCATGATATTCATAAGAATAGACGATGGAATTAATGATTACAGCCCCAATAAACACAATCATAGTGGCAATCAGAACAAATTTGACTTCCAGTCGGTGGAGGAACGATTTCACGGCGTAATCGAGTTAACTTCTGGCTTTTCGCTTATTATTTTAGTCGGGTAAGTTTGAAATGTAAGTGTGAAGGTAGACCCTTTTTCCTTCCTGCTGCGGACGCTGATCGCCACCTGATTCAAATCGAGATAACGTTTGGTGATGGCCAGGCCCAGACCGAGGCCCTGGTATTTTTTGGTGTACCCCTCGCTTTCCTGGGTGAAAATGTCGAACATCCGTTCCATGAATTCTTCGCTCATTCCAACGCCTGTGTCGTTGATCGTGGCAATGTAGGTGGAGTCTGGCCCTGGCTCCAGTTTGATTTCAACGCTTCCGTCGTGGGTATACTTGATGGCGTTATCCACTAGGTTTGAAATCGCCAGGGAGAGACTGTGCTTGTCGCACCATACGGGAGCCGTTTTCAAAGTGGAGTTGAATTGGATGGTCAGGTGTTTGGCTTCAGCCCGGGGTGTGTAGTCAGCCGTAATGTTCTCCAGGATTTTCGTCAGATCGTGTTCCTGGAAATGGGGTTGAATATTTTCAGATTCGATCTGAGAGATTTCAAGAATTTCGTGTACCGTATGCAACAGGCGTTCACCCGCTTTGCGAAGCGTTTCGAATAAAATTTGATCCTCCGGTTTAATGTGTTCTTTAACCCGGTCCTCGATCAGATCACTGAAGCCGAGGATAGAATTCAGGGGTGTACGGATTTCGTGGGATACATTTTCTAAAAATAAGGTTTTTACCCGTTCACCAGCCCGGGCCCGCGCCAGGGCCGCTTCCAGGGTTTGTTGATCTTCAATTCGTTCCGTTACATCATTCAACACTCCCAGGATGGCATCGGTATTGCCCCATTTCACCGGCGTAATGCTGACCTCAAAATCCCGTTTTTCTCCATCCTTGCGCAAACCTTTTAATACGAACCGGTCGGGTATTTTTTGGCCCCGGGCAGATAATTTTTCCTGCTCCTGGATGACGGCCATTCCTTCCGGTGCCAATAACCGTTGAAAGTTAAAATCGGCACCATTGATATCTTCCCGTGTGTAACCGGTTAATTCAGAAAAGCGGCTATTGATAAATACAAAGCGGTATCCCTGTAAAACGTAAATGCCGTCATTGGACTGTTCAATAACACTCCGAAATTTTTCTTCGCTTTCTTGCAATGCTTCGGAAGAAGCGGCAATAGTACGCAGGTTTTTGGCCTCCGTTTCCAAAATGGCCCGGTGTTTCTGGATGGTGAAAACACGGTGGGTGAAAGCGATGATTACGATGAGCGGTAACAGGGAAAAAATGAACAGATTCCGATAGTTTTTCCGGATGGCGCCCTGAACCTCCTCGTAGGGAGAATAAATACTGATACTCCAAATTTCATTCAGAACCGACAAAGAGGCAGTGGTTCTGTTTTGCAGAACCTGATCGGGATCCTTGAAAACGGAGTGGGTAACAATTTCACTTTGAGTGGATTGCTGCATATCGAAGAAATCATTCACCTGGTGACAATTGAGACAGGTTCGGCTGAGTTGGCGAATGTTCCCTTTTGACATCAGTTTAGTCTCAGTATGAGTTGGATTGTAGAGCGAAAGGATATCACCATTATGATCTGCAAGAATAACTGCGGGTTCCTCGCCCAGCCAACTGGAGAGATGGGAATTGATATAGTTCTCGATCCCCAGAATACCCAGAAGATAGTAGCGTTTATTTTTACCTAATTTAACCGGGCTAATAATGCCCACAACATTATTTCCGCGGAAGGTTATTCGCCTGGTGAGTTGGGGAATGGTTTTGGGTTGGTTAGCGGAAAGAATTGTTTGTACCTGTTGTTTGAAAGCGGAGTCCGGTTCAGCGGTTGAGGGCGTCTGGAATATAATGCGGCCGGTTTCATTTACCAGAACAAGGGCTAAAATTTCATTACGGTGGATCTGATAGGTAGTTTCGATGAACCGGCTGCTGTTTGTGATCTTGCCGGTGGATTCGATTTCACGGGCCAGTTGCTGGATGTCCTGACTGGCTTCGGTGACATAGGCACCAATCACCGTCCCCAGGGCCTGGACCAGAGCGGCCTGTTCATGATTAAAATTTGCTATAATATGCCGCTGAAAATTGAAATGTGAATAGTATCCGTACCAGGCGATGGTGACCGAAAATACCAGGCCAATTGTCCATAATACCCAGTTACTGGTTGCTTGGGGTGCGGATTTCAAAGCAGGAGTGGAATTTTTATCTGGTGCAACCGGGCTCATCGCATTCAGAATTGATCACTATCGATTGTAATCATTTTTTTGCTGTTGGTTCCCGTCGGTCAATCAGAATTCATTATTTTCTTCCAACGGTAGTCGAATATTTTAGACTTAATCCCGCTAAAAATTAATGAATTCGGGTGAATATTTTAATCACCGGTTTGGGGAAAACTTCCATGGAAGAATTTAAAGCTGGTGATCGATAGATAGGATTGATTAATCCTTTTTTCCACCGTTATCTTTTGGCTTCATTTTGATCCGGGGGAATATTTAACTGCGGTTTACAATAAGGTTAACAATATAGGGGGTACGTTAGCGCTTCCCTCCGACTTTAAATGATTATTCCAGTTGAACCGGTTCGGCCTGGTAGTTTAAACGATGGTGCAGGAAGTAGATTTGCAGGTTGAAACTCCAGCGGTTCATATCGTTGTAGAAGTCACTCAGGTAAGGATTGTCAGCTACCGACTCGTAGAAGGGTTTCCAGCCCAGGCAATTGGACAGTTTTTCAGTAAAGGTGGTTTTGCCCACACCGATGTTTCCGGCCAGGGCAACGAAAGGACTGGAACGCTTCAAGGTTTGTACACCTGCCACATGGTCTCCAGGATTGTGGTCAGGTCTGAAAACTGAGGTTTCCAGTTTAAAAGTTCATCCGCCTGATTACTGTTGGCGTACAGTTCCGGAGGGTCGCCCGGGCGCCGCGGTGTAATTTCATAGGGAATCGGTTTACCGGTAGCCATTTCGGCTGTTTGAATGACCTCCAACACAGAATGATGCTCCCCAGTGGCCAGATTGACGGTCAGGGATGTATGATCACCATAGGATAGATACTCCAGCGCCTGGAGATGTGCCCGGGAGAGGTCGGAGACATGAATATAATCCCGGCGACCGGTGCCGTCGCTGGTGGGATAATCGTTGCCGAAGACCTGCATTTGTTTCCGTTTTCCCGCTGCTGTCTCCATTACGATTGGTAACAGGTTAGCGGGATTATCTTCCAGGCTGGTTATTCGTCCCCGGGGGTCATAACCGGCGGCATTGAAATAACGGAGGGAAGCAAATTTTAGACCCTTTAATTTTCCGTACCAGGCCAGGATACGTTCAATTTCAAGTTTGGTAAAGCCGTAATAATTGATTGGCTCCAGGGGATGCTTTTCATCGATCGGCAGGTATTGGGGATTGCCGTACACAGCGGCAGTGGAGGAAAAAACGAATGTTTTGACTGTATGTTTCAGCATGACATTCAAGAGATTTACCGTCCCACAAATATTGTTCCGGGAGTAAGCCTCAGGATTTTCCATGGACTCCCCGGCGGCCTTGAACGCGGCCAGGTGGATGACGGCGTCGAAGGGCTGTTTAAACACGGCCTCCAGGTCTTTTGTTTTTAAAGTAGAGCCGATGAAAAATTGAGCCCGACTGTCCACCGCCGCTTTATGTCCGGTGGAGAGGTCATCCAGTACAACCACGGCATGGCCGGCTTCACAGAGATCCAGAACAACGTGGGAACCGATGTATCCGGCGCCGCCGGTCACTAAAATATTCATCCGTTAATTTTCTGTATTCAAATGCTTGATTATAAAGGGAAATAAGACGGGATAATCTACGGAATATCAGGCACCTTCCAAGGCGGCATATTGCTGCCAGAAACGGACTGCTTCCGCCCACTGAGCGGAGCTGTATTCTGCCCGGGTACCACCGGGTAGCTGCAACTGATTCCGCATCATTGTAACCGGCTGCATGGGAATGGTTTCAATTCCTTCCGGGATGGCGTGAATGCTGATTAATTCCCAATCAGCATCAGATGATTGTTCATTTGTTTCGGCCAATAGATCGTGGCGGTAAAGAATGAATTCCACCTTACCGGCTGGGATGGGTTTGCCATTCAAGGCGCGGATGCGAATATAGGCTTCTTCCGACTCCCGGCGGCAGACCCAATCCGCTTTAAGATGTGTCGTATGGTCAATTTTGACAAACGGTGCAATAAATTTTTCAGCAAACTCCCGGGTACCGGCCACAATACGGATTCCCTTCCGTGGTCCGGTTTTGTACCGCCCCTTTCCCATCTGCTCCTGGACATGGTGGGCAATTTCTTCAAATGATAAGGATGGGGCATAGGATTTGCCTGATCCGGGGACCTGGCGTCTTACAAATGCATTTACGGCAATTTTATCTGGTTTCATTATTTTGTCCTGTTAAGCTGAAATTATTTTATTGGCATTCGTTTACAGAATCCAATCTAAATAATTGTCTTGATGAATTACCTCAAAGCCCGCCTGGGGGTAGGCCTTTTTCCAGGCTGCTGGTATTCTGCTTTTTTGAGGGGACCACTTCATTTCATAACCATTAATTTCTGTGTCTATTTCCTCCACCCAGTCAATTTCCTGCTGGTCATACGTTCTCCAAAAATAATTATTAACAATCATTTGACAGTAATGCTGATATTTGCGTCTTTCGCTGATGATGTAGTTTTCCCACAGGAGTCCTACGTCTTGACGAATACTTAGAGGTTTAAAATTGGACAAAATGGTATTCAATATGCCATTATCTATGAAATACCACCGATGATTTTTAGTAATTTCTTTGCGGAGGTTTCTGCTGAAACCCTCTAACTTAAAGATAACAAATACCTTCGCCAGTAATTCCAGATATTTTTCAACCGTATTTCTGCTTAATCTTAATTGACGACTTAATTCGTCATTAGAAACTTCTTTCCCGATTTGGAAGGCAAGTAATCTTAATAAATTCTTCAATTTTCCAGCATTGTGGATATTTTCTAATTCCAGGATATCCTTGAAAAGGTAATCGTTAACCAATTCACGCAGATAGAGAATTCGGTCTTTGTTATTCCGGTATTGCCATACTTCAGGGTAACAGCCAAAAATGAGTTTTTTCTCTAAATTATTTCGCGTATCAAGAATATTTTCATATTTTGAGAACTCTTTCTGGCTTAACGGGAATAAATGATGTGTTATCTTTCTGCCGGTCAGGGGCTCACCGAATTTTTGTTTTAGATCGAATGCCGATGAGCCTGTTAGAATAATTGAAAGATGGGGGAAGTGATCAATCATTAATTTTACAATCGCCCCGATTTGATCAATCTTTTGAGCTTCATCGATAAGCAGAAGTGATATATTATCGAGTAGTTGTTGGTAATTCGAAACGGTGCGACGCTCTAGGATCATGGCTGTGTCCAAATCTTCACCGTCCAGGAGCAAGTAGTTGCCAGTATAGGATTGACACAACTGGTTTAACAAGACAGTTTTACCGACCCGGCGAGGACCGACAACCAGTATGACTTTATTCAAATTGAGCTGATCTTGGATATTTTTGTAGATAATCCTATCGTAACGCATAATAATTCCATTAATTAAGTGACGGAATTTACATAAATATCGTCAATATATAAACTTTATTTTAAGAAAAAGGTTCCTATTAGGATCCAGGGTTCTCTGGTTCGGGTGTAGGGGCTTTTCCCGGAGAGGTGTTCAATTAGTCGTTTTGCGAGATGGCTGGTTTGACCGATGTATAACCGGTTGGATGTAATGCTTTCAAGCACATACACATAGAACATTGGCTATGGAGAAAATAACAGACTTTCCGTCCAATTACTGACGCAATCAGTCGGGCAGGGAACTGCCTTTGGTGGGCGATGGCAGGCTCGAACTGCCGACCTCTGCCGTGTGAAGACAGCGCTCTGACCAACTGAGC
>JBHHUS010000021.1:0-30797 GCA_046861615.1 Fidelibacterota bacterium | reverse complement strand
ATTAAACTTGAATAATGTAAGTGATACAGAATTTTTTTTACCTTTCTCAGCATATTCTCAGGATAAATCGGTGTTATGAATAAATATCAGACAATTAAAGTCGTCCAATCCAAACCTCTGGCCCGGGTTATTTTGAATCGACCGGAAGTACGAAATGCCCTGAATGAACAAATGATCAAGGAGCTGACCGCTGCCTTCCGTTCTCTGGGAGAAAACACTGCCATCCGGGTTATTATTATTGAAGGAGCCGGGAATACGTTTTGCGCCGGTCTTGATTTGGAGTACATTCTTAAAAGTGGCCAGGCTGAATTCACTGAGAATATCCGACTGGCCACTGAATTATCTCAAATGTATCGAATAATTTATGAAAATCCGAAAGCAGTACTCGCAAAGGTGCATGGATATGTCGTCGCCGGTGGGGTTGGATTAGTAGCAGTCTCCGATCTGGCGATTTGTGAACAAAACGCCCGCTTTTCCCTGAGTGAAGTAAAAGTCGGCCTTATTCCGGCGCTCATTGGTCCCTATTGCGTCAATAAAATTGGCCATTCCCATTATTGTGCTCTCGGAATTACCGGTGAATGGATTGATGCCTTACAGGCTCGTCAAATCGGACTGGTTCAGGAGGTAGTTTCCACGGAAGCGTTGGAAGAGAAAACAATAAATAAGGTAAATCTGCTTTTAAAAGCCGCTCCCGGCGCCATTACCAAATTCAAGGCTTATTGTCGGAATATGAACGCCCAGGACAGTCCTAAATTGATTGCTGCGATTCAGGCCAGTGACGAGGGTCAGGAAGGATCCTCTGCCTTTCTGGAAAAACGGCTCCCGAGATGGGTGGACCAAATCAACGAATGAATTAATCAGGACTTCTTTTTCAAATCCCTTGTAAGCTGAATACTCCCGGTTATTCTTGTAGATGAAAACTAAACCAGTAATTAAATTTTAAATTGTTTAAAACTGAATAATTACATATTTCCAATTATTATCGGAGAAACACCATGATCAAATTTAGTGACCGCCAGCTGAAAATACCGGAAATGCAACGTCCTGTTTTTCTTGTAACCGGTGGAATGTCCAAATTTGCCCGCTCAATCCCGGAAAAACGAACAGAAGAACTCGTCATTGACGCCTTTGTGGAAGCCGCTGAATTCATCGGAAAATCCCCGTCGGAATTAAAAGAATTTATTCATTCTGCTTATTACGGTCATTTTGCCGATCACTTTGGCGATCAGCTACTGGGCGAAGCCCTTATTCATGATCGTTTAGGTCTGGATCCCCTGGGGAATGTGGGTATTAAGACCGGCGGCGCCACCGGTGGTTCAACCCTGTGGGAGGCCTTTAAAACGGTGGCCTCCGGGTATTCCGACTGTGTCCTGGCCATGGGCTGGGAGCGCATGGATGAAGTCCCCACTGATGAGGGTAATCATTACATCGCCTCGGCGGCAGACAAGGACTGGGAGACCCCCCTGGGTCATATTTATACCGGTTATTATGCCGTCATGGCTCAAAAGTATTGGCAGGTATTTGGCAAAGAGGAGGAATCCTTTCGAAAAACAATGGCGGAAATTGCGGTAAAAAATCGCGGGTATGCCCGCATGAATCCCCACGCCCAGGGACCCATGAAAATCACGGTTGAAGATGTATTGAATTCTCCGGTTGTGGCTTACCCCCTCCATGCCCTGGATTGCTGCCTCATGAGCGTTGGCGCTGCCTGTGCTATCCTCTGCGATGAAAAAACAGCTTTTCAATTGACGGACAATCCTCTTCTGGTGTACGTCTCAGCGGGAAGCCATACCCTCCGGGTGGCCGACCGCCGGAACATGGAGATTCCCCTGCTACCCAATGAAACTGCCGATCAGTACCGCGATCTGGGTGACCGCTTTCCCGGTGGAGACCGTTATCCTGGTTTCACCGGTTTTTTAGCCGCCCGCATGGCCGCCTATTATGGTTACCGGATGGCGGGAATTACTGATCCTGCTGAAGATCTGGACCTGGTGGAGTTGCACGATGCTTTTACCATCAGCGATATTCAAACTTATGAAGATGTCGGTATTCGCCCTTACGGTGAAGGCCGGGATTATGTAGAATCAGGAGACTGTTATTACACTAATCCAAACACGGGTCAACCGGGACGGTTACCGGCAAATTTATCCGGGGGACTGATTGGAAATATGCACGCCGTGGGCGCCACCGGCATCATGCAGGCGATTGAAGTGGGCCACCATATTTGGAATCGCTGGGAAGAAATGCACGGTGACCCTGATAAATGGGGACGTTTTGGTCGACAGAAACCGGAGGACTGGGTCAATCTGCAGGTGAAAAATGCCAAACGGGGGATGGCCATCAGTCACGCCGGTGTCGGCTCCCACGTTACAGCAACACTGATTATCCACCCGGACCACCAATTAAAATAATCAATCACCGGAGTAAAACATGAGCAGTGAAAACAGAGGAACTGTAAAAGTAATCAATGGTCGTTATCGCCTGGAAGGGAAATTCCACTTTGTGTACCCCAACACACCAATCCGGAATGAAGCCGGTCATCTAACGGGCGTCACGAATCCACGGGATATCACTCATATTCACATGTACGGCGGCGAAGCACCCTTTTTTGAGAACCTGAGTAAAGGAAAATTATTAGGGACTAAATGTGTTAATCAGAATTGTTCCGGTCAGGGTACCATCTATATTCCCTTCAGGATCCACTGTCCCGACTGTCTGGATAAAAATGAAATCATCGATATGACTACCCTGGCAAAGACTAAAGCCAGGGTTCATACCTTCATGATTACGGAACGGACCGGCGCTTTTAATACCCTGCCGAAACCGGTGCGATTTGTCAATGTGGAATTTGAAGGAGTTTCTACCATTTTGATGGGCAATCTGGCCGTAGGCACACCAAAAATCGGAATGCAGGTCGTCCCGATATTTCAAAAGGAAAAACCCACTTATACTATCCTTGATTTAGCCTGGGTACCTGCCGGCACCGGTTCGGAATACCTGCCGTCGGGTTTTACCTTGGACTAAATCCCGGGATTTAACTACCTATAATGGCAGGCAGGGTTGCAATTCTTACGGTTGATCTGTTTATTCCCGGTGCCCATTCCCTGAAAGAAAAACGACGCACAATCCAGCATTTAAAGGATACGCTGAAACACCGCTTTAACGTTTCCATCGCCGAAACCGACTTTTTAGACAAATGGCAACGGGCTCAGTTGACGATCGCAATTGTCAGCAATGACAGTACCCACCTTGAAAAAATAGTTCAGTCCCTTAAACGAAAAATTGATGAGCTAAGTAACGATGCAGTAGTCGAATCCCTGTCGGTGGATTACTATTAGTTAATTATTTACTTTGAAAAGTTGGGAATAAATTACAATGTCAAGCCTAAGAATCTTTCTTCCCACCTTTTCAAGGTTCTGCTTTAAATGGTTAAAACTAAGTCTGATTAGCCTTAGACACATTCCGCTGCGAGGGATTGCTCAGGTCGACAACACCCGGTGATATTACCGGATCCCTTTAGAAAAAAGCTATCCCTTTAAGAATTTTTCCTTCCGTTCCCGGTAACTGTCATTTTCAGGATCCAGAATACTCGCCGCTTCCATTTTTTCCGCCGCTTCCCGGGCGCGGCCCAGTTTCCACAGGACTTCCGCTTCCGTGTCCAGAATAGCCGCCTTGAAACTTCCCAGTGAATCCGGGATTGCCATGACAGCTTTCCTGACTTTCTCCAGTGCCAGGTCGTAATAATCGCTCTGTTCCAGTTGGGCCATGCGCCAGGCAAAAGCATTTAAAAAATTAGGCGATTCCAAATCGTGGGATTCAGCATATCGAAGCTGATCCATCCAGGCGGCAGTTTCCTTATCAATAGCTTTAGTTTTCCTGAAAAAACGAACCAGAGCTGAATAGGCCTTGAAGGCGTAGTCAGGGGACGGATTATTTGCTAAATACTCCTCCATTACAGTTGTCGAAGAATCGCGATAAAAACGAATATAAGCAATTTTAAAATCTGCTTCCTGTTGATGGGTTCCCTTCAAATCGAGAATCGATGACCATAAATCCAGTGCCTGATCCTTATAGCCGGCATCTTCGTATTTCCGCGCTAATTGTGTTAATATTTCTTCATCTTTCGGATTCAGCCGGCGTTTTTCCTCCAGGTCCGGAAGAGTGCCTTCGTTCTTATGGATCCGCGTTAACTCCGCCAGAAACATTTCCGGGGGACGATAGCCGATAATCCGGTCCACTTCCTTCCCGGTTTGATCCATGAGAACCAGGGTCGGGTAACCGGATATATTGTAATGCCTGGCTAATTCAATCCCCTCCCCCTTTTCCGCATCAACTTTCACACTAACCAGATTCGCCCTGGCAAAGGCAATGACACCGGAATCGGGATAGGTATCTTCATCCAGACGTTTACACCAGACGCACCAGTCAGTCTCAAAATCCACTAATACCAGTTTCCCCTCAGCTTGTTTCAGCGCATCATTAAAATTGCCCTGCACCCAGGGATAGGACGGTTTTTTTTCACAACCAAAAAACGCCAGAATAAATAATAAAATAAGTCCTTTTTTCATAGCTGATCCTTATCGATTAATTGTTGAATAGTGTTTCTGACAAAAGGTGGTGGTCGTTTGACCTTTCCCTCTGAATTCGTAAAAGCATGGATTGTATATCCCTTCACCAGGAGTTTATCTGCACCGGAGCGGGTGATTTCATAGTCAATCCGAAAGCGGGCTTCCGGTGGTTTTAGAATCGTAGTCTTTACCTCAATTTCATCCTCAAACCGGGCGCTTTCCAGATATTCACAGTGAGCTGCTATAACCGGCAAAAAGAAACCTTTACTTTCAATTGTTTTAACTTCCAATCCAATCTGCTTTAATAGTTCAGTCCGGGCCTGCTCGAAAAACTCAAAATAGCGGCTGTAATAGACGATACCCATCTGATCGATATCTTTATAATAAATTTTAGCGCTGAAGACCTGTTGGATCATCAGGCTTCCAGGAAGACACCCATTTTCTCATACCGTAGAATTCGGTGATCCAGAAATGATTCAATGGCTTTATCTTTAAGAGCGGTTATTTCCTCAAGTACCACCCCTTTTAAGATCTTCAACATTTCATCCGGTTTACGATGGGCGCCACCCAGGGGCTCTTTCACGATGCGATCACAGATCCCCATTTTCATTAAATCCGCAGGAATCACCTGCATGGCATCAGCAGCATCTTTGGCTTTGGCAGCGTCACGCCAGAGGATGGAAGCGCATCCTTCAGGACTGATCACGGAATACCAGGTATTCTCCAGCATAATCATCCGATCGCAAACACCAATACCCAAGGCTCCACCGCTGGCACCCTCCCCAATCACAATGGCAATGATCGGGACACTTAGTTTGGACATTTCCAGCAGATTCCGGGCAATGGCCTCGCCCTGGCCGCGCTCTTCCGCCCCGATGCCCGGGTACGCACCCTGGGTATCCAGCAAGGACACCACCGGTAACCTGAATTTTTCCGCCAGTTTCATAATCCGCAGAGCCTTACGATACCCCTCCGGGCGCATCATCCCGAAATTCCGATGTAGATTCTCCTTGGTATTCCGACCCTTCTGCTGACCAATAAAAGCAATTTTTTCATTATCAACCGTCCCCAGCCCACATACAACAACAGTATCATTAGCAAAGTGACGGTCTCCGTGCAATTCAATAAAATCAGGTGCCATATAACGGATATAATCCAGGGAATAGGGTCGCTGGGGGTGGCGGGCCAACTGAACCCGCTGCCATCGGGACAGACCGGAATAAATCTTCTTCAGAACCTGGTTGCGCTTTTCTTTTAACCGTTCAATTTCCCGGGCGGTTTCTTCACCGATATCGGGTAGTGTTTCCAATTCCGCCAGACGATTATCCAGTTCCTGAACCGGTTTCTCGAAATCAAGATAATACTTTACCATTTAATCACTTTAAAAAGAGTGCAAATTTAACCACAGGGAAAATATTGTTTTACGATATTCTCAGTAACCCGGTGTGAAGCTTATTTATTCCAACCAAATATTTTCCAGATGCGAAAGCGCCAGACCATGAACATCGCTTCAACCATTATTTTACGACTCATCTTTGACTCACCAACCGTGCGATCAATAAAAATGATCGGATGTTCCACAATCTGAAAACCCTTATGCCAGGTTCTGAAATTCATTTCAATCTGGAATGAATACCCTTCCGAACGGATAGAATCCAGCTCTAACGCTCTTAAAACACTGGCACGCCAGGCTTTATAGCCACCGGTGGCATCACGAAAAGGCATGCCTGTAACAATACGGGTGTACAAGTTGGCCCCGTAACTTAATATCAATCGGCGGATAGGCCAGTTCACCACACTCACGCCACCGTGGTACCGACTACCAATGACCAGATCATAGCCATTCAACAGTTGAACCATGGCGGGTATCTCCAGGGGATCATGGGACATATCCGCATCCATCTGGACAACGCTGTCGAATCCCTGCTCCAATGCCCATTTAAATCCTAACACGTAAGCTGTACCCAATCCCCTTTTTCGATCTCGTTGTTTAAGATGTAAATTGGAATAGCGATCTTGTAATCCACGAACAATGTCTGCCGTACCATCTGGTGAATTGTCATCGATAATCAGCAAATGATAATCCCCTGAAAGTGAAAATACGTACTTGATCAGGGAACTGATATTTTTACTTTCGTTGTAGGTGGGTGAAATGACGACAGTTTTCATGGATTCATTTGTAAACGTATTTTCCGCAGACATGTTTCAACCGAAATTGGATGAATTCCAAGCTCCTTTTCAACTTTTTTAGTCCGTAGGCCACTTTTCAAAGGTCGGGCAGCAGTCTGGTTCAGTTCATTCGTCGTAATTGGTGCAATCAGGGCAGGGTTCAAATCAAATATTTCCGCTATCTTTAAAGCAAATTCGTATCGGTTAATGAATTCCGCACCGCCGTAATGGTAAATCCCGATCTTCTTCTGACGGATAATTGTTTCGATTACATCAGCCAACGCCACCGTCCAGGTAGGATTATTAATTTGATCATTAACTATCCGGATTGGTTTCTTTTCCGTCAATGCCTCCACTACCCATTTTACAAAACTGGCTTTTGTTCCGGAGGTCATGCCAAAAATGACGTTTGCCCGCACAATGGTCACCTTACCGGCCTGATCCAACAGCCATTGGTCCGCCTCTGCCTTGGTCCGGCCATATACATTAATCGGATGGGGAACGTCGGTCTCCCCATAAGGGCCGTTAAGGCCATCGAAAACGTAATCGGTTGAAAGTTGGATAAAATGTCCGTTAAAGCCTCGGAATAAATTTTGAACTGCAGCAGCATTGATCTCCCGGGCTGCGATGGGTTCCCGTTCGCAGCCATCCACATCGGTCATGGCAGCCAGGTTAATGATAATCTCCGGATTGAATGCATTTTTTACTGCCTCCACCGAATTTAAATCAGTGATATCGAGTAATTGAGTTTGGTAATCAAATGACTGTGTTGGCAGGTGGGTATCGGTAGCTAACAACTCATAATCGGGATTAAACCGCTCAAGGCAGGCTGCGCCTAACTGTCCAAACGCACCAGTAATTAAAACTTTTTTCATAATTTAGACACCATGCGTAAGCGACCGACAGACTATTTCCTTAAATGTAAAATTCACCTGTAAAACTCGGTTTCCCCGGCTCAGTTACTAACAATCCGAAAAGAATGGGCAATAATATCCACTTGTCGGAGAAGAATGTATTTTTCCTTTCCGGGATAAAAAATCATGGTGAAAATGAAAAAGGTTTGATCTGTTTTTTCATCATAAAATAAGTAACCAATGGAGGGGCCTCCCTGGGCTTCATCCAGATGTTCCCATAACCCTGTAATTTTCCAGGCAGCCCAATCGTTAAAATCCGTCGGCTCCATTGAAAACCGGTAGTCGGTGTAACGGATATTCCCCAGGTAATCCGGTAAAAATGAATACGCATACTTTCGGACAGAAGCACTGTCTGAAAACACCAGACCTGTCTCCCAGTGAATCACCAACCAGCGGTAGGGAATTTCCCTTCCAATCCAAAACAAGCCCTGTTCGGCGCTATCACGCAGAGTGGTGTATCCCCACGGAATATTCAGAGACCACCCGTATTTCTGGGCCAGTTCCTTTTCCAAATCTTTTTGACGAGCAGATTCAAATAAATACTTACTTTGCCGTTCGGTGAATAAAGCGTCGAACTGGTGTTTCAACCACGGTCCCTCTTCGGTCACATGCTGTAGGATGGACTCCAAATCAGGGCCGTTAATTAACAAGTAATTCTGATTTCGGGCGAAAACATTCCGAGCGAATATGAGGTGATTGTTTCCTTCAATCGAGGAAGCATACTGTTTTTTATTTAACAGTTGACGCATCAATTTTACTCCATCGCTCTCCAGGTTAGTCCCCAGCGCACCAACAATGACATTCACGGATTGCTTAATATCGTCAAAATCACCCGGTTCCACGTATTGAATTCGATAATAAGGTTCCGGCTGTGGGGTATACAAAGTATCCGTAAAAATTGAAGCAATCACTTTTGTAATGGCGGATACATTTTCCGGATCAACCACCACTACCAATTCATTATCGCCTCCCCTTGCCTCCGGTTTCAGCTTTTGACATCCCCATAACAGCAGCAGGATAAAAAGAGCGAATGGAAAGATTTGTCTTTGTGAGCGTTTCATTTAATTTTCGAGAACAAAGTTAGCTCTCTGTTTCTCAAAAAGCACGGAAAGAACACGTACTTTAACTGGATCGCCAAGTTGAAACTCCTGGTGAAGCCGATTCCCCCGCAGACAATAATTATCCTCATTATAACTGTAGGTGTCATCATCCAAAGAATCAATGTGAATTAATCCTTCGGCCAGGGATTCCTTTAATTCGACAAACAGACCAATATTGATTACACCGGAAATGATCCCGTTGAAAACATTTCCCACTTGGGTTGACAACCATCGTAACTGCTTGATTTTAATGTATTCCCGCTCTGCCCGGAGTGCCACCAGTTCCATTTCATTGGCTTGTTTAATCCCCCGATCCATCCACTCATCCCATTCTTTACGGGGTAAAAAAGTACCACGATGAGCCAATTTGATAATCCGATGTACCATCAGGTCCGGGTAACGGCGGATGGGGGATGTGAAATGGGTATAAGATTTAAAGGCCAAACCGAAATGGCCTCTGTTTTTGTGGGAATAAGCAGCTTTAGTCATGGTTCGCAGGGCCACGGTTTCAATTAAATGTTTGTAAGGAGAATCCGCCACCCGGGTTAAAACAGTTTTAATTTTACCGGTCGTAAATCCATCTTCCGAAAGGAAAATGTCTAAAGGTAAACGGTTAATCAATTCAATGAAACGAAGGATATCCGCTTTCTCCGGTTTATCATGAATCCGGTAAATAAACGGGTAACGCTTGGGTAACAGTGAGGGAATTTGTTCCGCCACCAGACGGTTGGCCAGCAACATACATTCTTCCACCAACCGGTGACTTTGGAGTCGTTCACTGGGTCTAATCTCATGGGGAATTCCTTCCGCAGTCAGCGCAAAATTTGGTTCCGGAATATCAAAATCGATGCTGCCCTCTGCCGAACGACGGGAAAACAGCACCCGGCTCAGGCGTTCCAACAGTTTCAATTCCTTTTTTAATCGGTGATCTTTCCGCCCGTCTAAAATAGCCTGTACCTGTCGGTAATTAAATCGCTGGGAACTGCGGATCACCGTCGGCATAACCTCTACCCTTTGGACTTCGAAATCCCGATTCAACTTTATTAGGCAGGAAACGGCTAAACGATCCTGATCCGGCTTCAGCGAACATAAATCAGCAGAAAGGATTTCCGGCAGCATGGAGACCACACCTTCAGTAAAATAGACTGAAGTGCCCCGATTCAGCGCTTCGCGATCCAACCGTGAACCGGCGGATACAAAATGGGTTACATCGGCAATGTGAACACCCAGCAGGAAACCCTGACCAATTTCACGAATTGAAAGAGCATCATCAAAATCCCGGGCATCTTCCGGATCAATAGTCATAGTGATCCATCGGCGTAAATCCTTACGATTGGGAATCTCACGTTTTATCAAACCTTCATTCAGGGTTTTCAGCTCCGAACGGACCGCTTGAGGAAAATCCAGATGGTAATCATACTTGGCAATAATCATTTTAACATCGTTGGCCGGATCTTCAGAAGAACCAATGATTTCCTCAACTTCCGCCAGAATGGGAGTGAAGGCGGTACCCCAATCTTTAACAACTGCTTTAACCACGTGATCCGTCTTAAATTTAATCGGTTTCCGCGGCAGTAACCTGATTCCCCGGGCCGGTGTCACGGGAGAAAGGGAAAGCCAGTACTGATTCTGGTCTTTGTAGGTTACACCGATAAAGTAATCACTTTTCCGCTCAATAACTTTTACGATTCGGCCCCGGGGTCCCGCCGGGCTATCCTTCCTAGCCAATTGCACCCGGACAATGTCGCCATTTATGGCATCCCCCAACTGCCGCCGCCCGATAAAAATATCCGGTTGATCCTTGCCAACGATAACAAAACCAAACCCTTTCTGAGCAACGGACAAGGTCCCTTCAACCTTATTGCTCTCTTTTGAGAGGGTGTATCGTTGACCTTTAACTTGCTTGATAACGCCCGATTTTTTTAACGAATCAAGTTCTTTTAAAAAGTTGGCCTTCGCTCCCGGTTTAATCTTTAATATTTTAATCAATTCCCGTTGACGATAAAATCTACCGGGATGATTTTGAAATAAATTAATTAACTGTTTATTCATTATAATTCTGTGCTGACTTGAATATGAATTTTACTCGCTGATATTTTATTCCCACGACTTAATCCTAACACCAGTTCCACTAAAAACCCGTGTCTAAATTGCCGAAATCCAAAACCATATCCAACGGGGAAATAATTAGTTTTATAAATTGCAGTATTTAAAAACGAAAAGAACTGAGATTCTCGGGAATGTAACGGAATCCATTCAACCGCAGGGATGACTACCCAATCGGCTGAGAATTGATCTTTATTATATCCACGTAAAGTGGAATTTCCACCAAAACGAATCTGTTGTCCCTGGTGCAATTGTAAATTTTTCACCCATGTCCCCTGCCCCCACACTTTAAGATACAAAATTTGTTTCCCGGCATTAAAAAAGTATCCACTGTTTATGGAAAGTCCGAGATTACGGTGGCTCTTCTGATCTTTCATTGTTTGACCCGTTACCACTGACCAATTCCAGTGGGAACCGCTGGATGGCAACCACCGGTTATTTCGCCGGTCGCCCTTTAACCCGGCAATAATCTGTCTGGATTGAAAATCAGAACTCCCGGAAGTATCCTCGCCATCCAACGGCAACATCACTTCACTGCGGAGACCGAAATGCCAGATTCCCCATTGACTTAACCCGGTAATCGCCCCCGACAGAGATTGAGTCATAAACAAGTTACCCTGTAATTCATGGGAAAAGTTTCCTTCTGCGCCGAATGGAAGCCATGGTAAAGCCGGTATTTCAGCATACAGGTTCAGACTTCTTGAACTTCCTGAGGGTTGATTCCATTGTACCTCCGTAGTAGTGGCAGCTCCAAAGGGATTTTCTAAATGCAGATTAAATTCACCGGTGGTCTCCCATGCACCTGATTGGCTTCGATTAGTGCCTAACAAACCGCTTAAATAACTTTTGAACTCCGGATTGAATTCAACAATAGCAGCAACCCTTTTTTCACCATACCGGGCAAATTGAAGGGTTGTTTGATCGGTTATAAAGCTGAAAGCGGTCTGTACCTCCCGGAATCGCTTCCTGGTCCCAGATTCAGGTTTTGACCGCAATAAAGATTGAAAGACAACCGACGCGATCGTAGTGTGAACAGCGTTCGAGCCGAAAAAGACAAGAGAATCAACCTTGAAATCGCCGGAAGAGTAACGGTATTCTGCCCGGGGCAGCGGCAGCTTCCGGGCTCGCTCCAGATCAAATCGAGCACCTAAATCTCCCGATTCTTCCAAAAACTGTTTTAAAACCTGATTAGCTTCAGTAACTGCCGTCAGACTCTGGTACCCGTTATCGGTAACAATCTGAACGGTCTGACACCAAATAAATCCACCGTAAAATACAAGCATGATTTTTCTAAAATTGTGCACGTAATTCTCCTGAGACAGTTATAAAATGATTAAACCGATTGTCATCCTGGTACATCAGGTTAACAATGACCGAAAGAACGTCTCCTACCAGATAACTTCCTTCCAGATTAAGGCGCACTGTTTTCCCCGGCGCTAAACCTTTTAATGCTTCCGGAGGCGTGCTGAATTTATCACCAAGCGCCTGGTGAAATTCAAACAAGGCCTCCAATCGACCTTTTTTCCCCGAGAACCAGATAAAATCCGTTTTGATTCCATTTGAATAAGCGTTGAAATCATTACCGTCCCTGGCAGTACCGCTGTCGCGGCGATTGACAAATACGATGCTTCCCTTGAAAGCCGGGTCGGGATACAGCATTAAGCCACCTTCAATGTTTGTTCCGGTGAACTGACGCTTCCTCAGGTCAGACAACTCAGATTTATTCTCCAGTGAATGATGATCCATTGATCCAATTAATTTTACGTTTGCCGTCACCGTTTCCTGAAAATACAGACCCTGTTCCATTCGTTTACGATATTCCTGTCCCCGGGGATCAAATCCGTTGAGATCCCGATTCAGAAGCGTCCATCCCTTCCAGCGACGAAAGGGAGCCAGATTATAATCCAGTTCATTACGGAGATAATACCGGGAGCGGGTGACATCCGGTGCACCCAGAGCAGAATTATGAAAAATACCATTACCTTTATCCGAACCACGATACTCTGCCTGCATGTCCAGACGATAAGATAAATTATTAAGCCCGGTTAATGGTAACCGCCCTAAATCAATTCCCAGGCGTTGGGTAAGTGAAGCCCTGTTCTCCGACTTGCGATCGCCGGTGAAAATAGTCCGGGCAACATAGGCACCTCCCGGATCCTGGATATAATCATTAAACTGGGGATCATACCGGTAATAACCCAGACCCGTTCCGACAGAATCGTAAACAATTGCCCGGGACTCCGTTAGTGAGGTTTCATTCAGCAGCATTAAATCATACCGTAAAGGTGAAGTCCGTTGCTGGTAGTTCAAATTAATCCGATAATTATCGAAATCAGAGGTTTTCCCGACGGAGTAATCGGTCAGAATCCGTTTACGCATCGTAACTTTTTGATTCCACCCACCGGCGGTTCTTAATTGATAATTAAATTCTCCAAAGTAGCCTTTACTTGATGGCTGAAAAGCACGGCTATATTCTCGTTTGGTCAACCAATCGTTACGCTGGCCTACTCCCAGAGAGGTTTGCAGCCTCTGCTTTTTAAATTGATAACCGACGCTCAGACGATCATACTTGTAACGGTCTTGAGCTATTTCATGATCCCAGGAAAAATAGGGATGGAAATACCCGGGTAAAAGCACCACTGATACCATCCCCTTTTGATATTTTGAATCCGATTGGATTGTACTAAAGAATAACTTTAGATTATTAATGTATTTACCACTATATGCGAAATTATCAGAAATTCTTTTTTTATTACCATTAGTTGAACGAAACTGGGAAAATTGCACATTGTTCTGAATATTTTCTCCGATGTAAAGATTAGATTTAACAGCTGAAACACTTTCCTTACCACCCTGATCACCGCTGATGTCCCAGTCCGAGTTGAAAGTGACTGACCGGTCCCACTGCAGGGGTAAAAAGCGGGATCCCTCCTGCCAGTATTCAATATCGTAATCAAATGAAAGCCGTTCTCCCAGATTAATCCGCGAGGCGGAAAGATTAAACCGTTGAGCATAACCACGATTATCACTATCTTGGAGTGGTGAAAGGGTGTTTTCATCATTAATTGAGTAAGCCAATTCAGTCGAGAGCCGGAGATTATCGGAAACGGGTAAATCGCCTTGAAAATGAACTAGTTTCTGAGCCACGGGTGCTTTTAAACGTCGGGAGGGACTATATAGATCAAGATACTGCGAGCGCTCTGATTCGGGAATAAATTCGTAATAAATTGCCCCTGTCCCGGAAATCTGACGCTTATAGCTACCTCCCGCTCCGTCGTACATAAAATTCACCGCATACCGGGGTGCTTGAAAATCTGATTGCAAGGGGTCATATACATATATTCCCGCTGTCAAAATATAATCCCCGGTTGAATCGGCAACAGCACCCTGATCTTCGACGACGCTATCACCTGCTTGTTGCAATAATTTTCGTTCCCTTTCAGGCAGCTGAGCAATGCGCGACCCAGTGCGATCCTTTTCTGAAAAATAGGCTACCTGAAACTGGCCTCCGGTACCCAGTTCCCCCGTCAGGGAACTCTCTATTAAATCCTGTCGATAACCACTGTCCAGGTATTGATACTCTACATGGATATCAGAATCAAAATGAATTAAATGCTCCGGTGTAAAAAATAATTCACCAGTACTGTAGTCGATGGAATAATCATAACTTTCTCCACGCGAAAGCAGTTTACCATCCAGCCAGACTTTCTCCGAACCAGCGGCAATAGTAATATTCCGGTTACCATCATTGGAGGTTAAAAAATACGGTCCCTGGTTTCCTTCCTGACCTTTCATCTCCAGCGTCCTGAATATTCCCTTGGAACCTCCCAGTCCCGCTGTGCCGGACCAGGATCCAAAAATAAAATTACTTTTTATTCCCACCATGTTACGTTGGTATTGATAAAATTTTCCGCTGCCGGCTTTCAATAATACATCTCCGGTAAACACCTGTCCGTAGGGATGATCAATCTGCAGAAAAACACGATCAATTTCATCCAGGGAAGCGGTAGTACCATCCGGTTGAATCGGTAATGTTTCATCCGCCAGAATGCCGGAAACGCGAATATCGCTTCCTAAATCACCGGTCAATTGAAAACGTAATCCCCCTGAAAATTGAGAACTACCATTGGCGTTTAATTCTAAACTGCGGAAAAATGTTCCGGAAGAACTCAAATTTCCGGCCGGGATCAATTCCAGCGAAATGGGTTGAGTTGATGTTAAAGAAGTATCATTCTTTTCAACGGAAAAACTGGTTAACAACGGGAGTTGAAAATACAAGGGACCCACCGTCCGGGGTAAAAGCGAATCAGCGAAAAGTCCGCTGTAGCTACTACTATCGTTGAATACTGTGATCGTAGAATCGGATATATCGGCGGTAATTACTGCTTCCTGAATAAATTGAGCGTTCAATAACCCAATAAAAATGGTCAGGGTTGACCACCTATTCAACATTTAAGCCCATCCTCAATAAATAATCCTGAAATAATAAAATGATGTCATTATTGTCCGGCACAACATCTAAAATAAGATCAGATGCTGAGTTAACCTGGAACAATTTACTACCCTGGGGACCCCAAATTTGCCCCTGACCATTTCTATTTAGTACGATCCAGGTTGTATTTAAGGTTATTAGAAATACCGGATCAGATATTTCCACCTTAACGGTTCGAAGTCGGCGCCCCAGGGGAGAATAAATACGGAATACCTGTCCACAGGGATATAAAAGACCTAACTCACTTCTTTCGTTCACGGCCATATCTTTGACACAGACCAAACTTTCTGTTTCCCGGTCTAGATTGATGAATTGATCGAACCCCGGTTCCGTGATTTTTCCTTTCCAAATCGAATTGTATTCCGCTGAATACAGCAGTATGTATCCCCGGGGGTCCAGGGCCGCCTGCGCCGGGAAAAGGCGTTGGTTGTGGTCTTTTGACCAAGTTACTATTTCACCAACGTAATTAAGGCGCTGGTCAAATTGAAGTAAACGGTTCTGAGTTTGATCGCAGACAAAGAGGGATAAATTATAAACTATCAGATCCACCGGGTCAAACAAAGCATCCTGCCCCTCTCCGAATCCGGAGGAATACACAATTTCATCGGGCAATTCCATTGATAATTGTTTGGTATCAAGATCAAGGAATACTAATCCACCGGGGCTGGCAATGAACCGTTCAGGTGAAAAAGAACCGGACAAATAGGACCGTGGAAGCGGTTGAGTAGTTTTAACCTGCCAGGGACCCTGAGCCCACAGAAGCGTCAGTAGCAGGAAAATGACCTTTACTGCAGTGACAAAAACTTTTATCCGTCAGCCTCCGGCTGGTTTGCCTTCACCGGGTTTTTTAAAAACCATATACCAATCCCAATCATTATAATCGTGATCAACTGGGCGCCGCTCAACCCTAATAAGTATTTCGGATTGGTACGAATAAATTCAATTAAAAAGCGTTCCGTCCCCGCCAAGATTAAATAGATGAAAAATAATTGACCTGTCACTTGAATCTTAGTGCGTTTTTTCCACAGGTAAATAAACAAAATTAATCCTATGGTAGTTTCATAAATCTGAGTTGGATGAACTTTCAGAACGCCTGGTTCAAAACTATTCAGGTTAATCCAGTTAAAATAGGAATTAAAAACCTGGTAGGTCGTAGGTGGAATACCATTCGCAAAGGCGATTCCCCAGGGCAAATGAGTTGGAATCCCATAATCATCCCCTACCAGCAGACAGCCAATCCGACCAATGGCATACCCCAGGATTAACAGCGGTGCAACGATGTCGGCAAACCGAAGCCAGGGTAATTTATTTTTCCGCAACACCCAGGTCACTGCCAGCATACCACCAATCAATCCTCCAAGGAATACCAAACCTGCTCCGCTGAAAATCATTCCCATTGGATCATCGATGACACGATTGAAATTTTCCAGTAAATAATAGATTTTCGATCCCAGAATACCGCCTATAGCTGCTGCAAAAACGATGTCGGCAGCTAACTTAGCCTCGTAACCCAGACGTTTTAGATCCTTGTTCAGGAAATAGTAACAGGCATAAAAAGCGATCATCAACATAAAGCCGTAAGAATTAATCACCAGGTGAACCTGCCAACCAAAAATATTAATCCGGCCGAAATCTGCAATCACCGGCCACATTTACTGTTTGGCTCCACAATTACTGCAATATACAGCTGTTTTTTCCAGGGAGTGCCCGCAGGAAGTGCAGAATTTACCCTTGGAACTGGCTACGGGCTGTTCCTTCCTTCGTTGACGGGAAAAAAGGATTCCGATAATAACCGCCAATACTACCAGAATGAGTAACGGTTGCCACTGGGGCAGGGAATGTCGTGCTGGTTTTGCCTGGCTGGCATCCTGTTGCCCGGGAGCTATATCTCCTGAAAGCATGGCCTGTAATTGCACCATACTTGTTTTTCCGCTGGGATTGGAATAGGAAAAACTCACATTACGAACTGTATTGGCTTTGTATTCATGCAAATGAAGACGGTGAAAGGTTACACCATGTTGATCCTTAAAAATATCGGATTCCTGTTCAGAATATTGCCAGTTTTCAGCTACAATCGGTTGTTGAACAATTAAATGGAGATTTTCAAGGTCCTGGTCTACCTGCATGGCAAAAGTACCTTTGCGATTATCTCCCTGAACGTCCATATTGTAAAAAACAAACGTCCGAAACACTGCTTTACTCAAATTTAATCGAATATAATGACGATCATCAATTTTCTGAACAACCAGAGGAATGACCGTATTTTCATCATTATCCAAACCACTAATAAAAAAGGCTGAATCGGTATTGGCTGGAACGGTAATATTTACAGTAATTGGCAAAGCAGTGGAATCAGCTTTTCCGTTGATCTCCACCATTACCCCGGGGAAATAATAATCCGGGTAAATTACAACGTCGAATTCTTTGAATTTCGTATTCTGTGCCCATCCCACCGTTAAGAACAACAGGACGGGGATGATCATTTTCCTTAACATGCTTAAATACCCCATTTTTTGAGCGTTGAAATTACAGCGGCTGGTCGTTAAACCACGACCTTATTTAGTGATTCTGAAAAAGGGATACAATAAATTTATACAGCGGTCACAATTAACAATTCCTCCGAACTTTACTGAATTCCGGAATCAGATATTTACGGTTCACACACAATAATAATACTTGAATGAAGGCGGTGAAGAACGGAACTTAAAGCAATAATACCAACCGTTTAAAAGTAATTTGAAATTTTACGATAAATACATTCTTCCCCGGGTAGTCCATATTGCATGCAGTCAAAACACAATTAGTCGGCAGCGTCAGAAAATTATTCCCCTGGCAGAAGGTCGAATTCTGGAAATCGGATTCGGCTCCGGCTTAAATCTGCCTTTTTACGACACTACCAAAGTCAAACATCTCTGGGCTTTAGATCCTTCATCAGAAATGCGAGCTATTACCACAGAAAGTATTGAGACGCTGCCATTCAATTTTGAATTTCTGTTATCTTCTGCTGAAGAAATACCGCTAGAAAATAATACAGTGGATACAGTGGTGGTCACATATTCTCTCTGCACGATTCCCGATGTCATGGCAGCGCTAAAGGAAATTCGAAGGACATTAAAGATTGGTGGAATATTCCTGTTTTGTGAACACGGCAAGGCACCAGAACTACATATTGAAAAATGGCAATACCGACTCAATCCTTTATGGAAAAAACTGGCCGGAGGTTGCAATTTAAACCGGTTCATCCCTGGTCTGATCAAAAAAAGTGGATTAAATATTAAGAAGCTGGAAACCATGTATCTGCCCGGTTGGAAACCAGCCAGTTTTAACTATTGGGGATACGCAAAATAAGAAGGAGCTTTTATGCAGGATGATAGGAAACAAAATTCCAGTTCAATCGGCGCCGGAATGGCCCTGGGAGCCGGGATTGGCACAGCCTTGGGAGCCGGGATCGGAGCAGCATTGGGAGACATCGGGTTGGGAATAGGCGTTGGCCTGCCTATCGGAACGGCCCTGGGCATGACCTATGGAATGTTCAAGTCCGCTTCAAAACAATCAGAAGAACCTCCCCGCAAAAACAAATCAGACGAATAACCTGAAATTGACAATATTCCGCTTAACTAAGAATTTCTTCCACCCGGGAGAAAGGGGTCATTTTAACCGGAATTGCATCACTGAACCGTACACCATAGGGTTTATTCACAACTCGGCCATCCATATTAATGAATAATCCCTCATCATAGGTTGTCCTGATCAGCCGCCCGAAGCCCTGACGAAAACGGATAATCGCCTCGGGAACCCCAAAGTCCAGAAACCGATTGCCTCCCTGACTTTCTAATAATTGCCCATAAGCCCGGATAACCGGTTCATCGGGAACATCAAAGGGCAGTTTAGTAATAATCAGAATTTCCAATAATTCCCCCGGAAAATCGATTCCCTCCCAAAAAGCATTTGTTCCCAGTAAAATACCATTTTTTACTTGTCCCATTCCCCGAATCAATCCCTGCCTAGAAGTACCCCGCTGCTGGGCGAATATCGGCAGTGAATTTCCCTCCGGCAGACTCCTTAATTCCCGCAGCGTCTTATTTAATGAATCCCTGGAAGTAAACAACGTTAATATTCTTTTATTACGTGTCTTATGAAGATTATATATCAAGGAAGCAAGCACTTCCGGTCGTTGGCCGTCCTGCCGGGAATACTGGTAATATCGTACCTGTTCCTCGTACAGAAAAGGACTTTCAAAAATAGCCGTTTGGGTCTCTTTGAAATCCACCTGATCCAACCCGACACGCCGGAGAAAATAGTCAAAACTTTCTTCCGTCCTCAGCGTGGCACTGGTCAGAACAGCACTGCGGACAACTTTGAAAAGTCCCCCGGTTAAATCTTCAGCCAAATCCACCGGCACACCCTGAATAGTAACATAAAACTGCAATTGACCTCCCGGACCGTTTCGAAATACACCGTCAAACCAGTAAACCCGGTTTTCATCCTGCTGTAAGGTCAAATCCTGAACAAGTCTCATTGATTCCTTCAACAACATTTCTCCGTAATCAAAATGCTGGTGTAATTCCGGAAAATCGTTGCGAGTTTCATCAATCTCCAGTAAAGCATGTCGAATATCTTTTATAATTTTTACGACAGTGTTTAAATTTTTAATCATTGCTTCTAATTCGGCCGTTACCGGGCCAAAGGTTTCAGTGAGGTTTTTAATAATCCATTTTTTTGAATACTTGGCCTCCGGGTCAAATTGATATTGAATATGCGCTCCCAACTGTTCAAAAAATTCTTTAATGGTTCGACGACAGGACTCCACATCCCGTGCCAAGGATTCCCGCAGTTTCAGAAATTGAGGATGAAGTTCACCCAGTGATTTAATTTGATTATTCCATCGGTTGGAATAGGTGCGTTGAGGATCTACATGATCCAAATAAAAGGACAATATTCGTTGATCCAGCACTTCCGTCAATTGATTATAAGCAGACTTAACAATATTGTGAGCCTCATCAATGATAATTGTATCATGGGGAGGCAAAAAACCAGTGGTGACTACTACCGAACCAAGTCTGGATTTAACATCAGAGATCAATAAAGCATGATTAATTATAATCAGGTTAGCCTGGAACAGTGCCCGCCGCAGGGGTCCAAAATAACAACCGTTATTCCGGGCACAAAGCTGAGTTGAACAAAATCCGGGTTCACTTTGTATCAGCGATGTTAATCGGTAGGAACGGGTGGTGGAGAAACCGGGACATTCATCCATATCACCGGTGTGCGTCCACTCCTGCCAAATCAAAATAGGCAGGAGCATGACTGCTTCCTCACGATTCAGCAGTTTTTCAGCATTTCCCAATAACCACTGTAATCGAGTCTGGCAGAGATAATTATTACGCCCTTTCAAAACTACCGCCTGGAGGGATACATCAATGGCTTCTGCCAGCTGGGGTAAATCTTTATTAAATAATTGATCCTGAAGATGTTTGGTGTAACAGGATATAATAAGCGGATAATCATCATCGTTAGTGAGAGTGTAACGAAGGGCCGGGAACAGATAAGCCATAGTTTTACCTAGTCCTGTGCCGGCTTCCACAACTCCAATCCCACCCTCGCCCTCCAGAATTTCCTGGACGAACCGGGAATATTTTACCTGGTTGGGACGTTCCTCATAGGTGGAAAAGGAACGACTGAGATATCCGTCAGCCCCCAAAACAGTTTCAGCGTCCAAATTCTGAATGTCATTTGTTCCATGGTGAATAAAAACATTTTCTGGAACCGGTTTTTCGATGGAGGAGGGTATTAAACCCTGTTTTAAATCTCCGCTCCTGGTTAAGGTATTCGCCAGATCGATGAACAACAATTTATTAAATACATCGAAATGTTTCAATAAAGCCACAATTCTCGAAATCACTTCCAAAGAGTAACTGGCAGCCTCCGCCACTAATTCGATAAAACTCTGACCGCAATTTTCCGTGTCAGCTTCCGCTCGATGGGCATTATCCGTAGAAAAATGGAAAAAATCAGATAAGGCACTCAAATTGTGATTAGGCTGAAAGAACAGAAACATCCGTGACAGGGGCAGGGTATCGTAATAGTTTCGGTCCGGTAAAATCTTTCCCTGGCGTTCTGCTAAAGCAGTCAGAAAGGCATGGTCAAAAGATGTATTGTGGGCCACCATCGGCCAATCCCCCAGAAAGTTCCAGAAATCATCCACGATTTGTTCTTCGGCGGGGGCCTGGGCTACCATGGCATCACTGATTCCGGTAATGTCCGTAATCATCGCCGGAATCGGTCGGCCGGGGTTTAACAGGGTTACATAACGCTCAGACGGTTTCCCATCTTCAAAGCGGATAGCTGCAATCTCGATGATCCGATCTTCGCGGGCGTCCAATCCGGTGGTTTCAAAATCAAAAGCGATAAAAGTATTTAAATTGAGGTGCCGTAGCAACTCGGAACGATTCATTGCCATTAGTAACCTGATCCATGATTCGTCATGGCCTTCCCCGCTCTATTCCAGGTCTACTTTAAACGTCGGATAAACTACTCCGAATCGAAAGTAATGGTAATAACGCAATCCCCAGAACAGAACTGCCAGGGGAATAAAGAACCAGGGAAAACGCATTCCGATAAATACCACGGGGATGAATACACCATAAATACGTGCCCTTTGATAGTGGCGTACATGATTGGGAAACACCAGCGTCACAAACGGAAATGGCAGATAAACAGCAGCAGCAGTACTGCTAACAGGATCATCCCCGATGTACCCTGCCACGGCAGCAATTAAAGTTAACACCAGTACAATCAACAGGCGGGTTACCGGTTTTGACCTGGGTGCCGACAGGCGACCTTGTTCAACAGTATTCAGGGGAATGGAAAATACGATCCACATCGCCAGATAAATGAATAGGTAAGGCAGACTGCCGTAGATTACCCGGAGACTAATCCCTTTATCCAGGGTTCCAAGTAAATAGAGAATAAACCCGATTACTATTACGTACAAAGCGTCTGGAAAAGTATCTACGCGCTTGGGAAACAGGGAAAAATGAAAGAATATTTTCGTCCAGGGGATGACCAGAATCATTGCCAGAATGACCAGGAATGAAATGGCTGTAAAGTCCCAGTACAACCAACGGTTTTCAACAGCATAAGCAACATTTGTTCCGCTCAGGATAATACACCAGAAACCGAACCAGTAACGGGGTTTAAAAGTTTTGAGTACATCCAGAGTTTCCGTCCAACGACGAATACGTTTATAAGTCTGTGATCCGACCGGAAAGATATGGGTAATAAGCATGGTATTTAGATCAAACCAATGGCATTAAGGAATACGATAAAAATCATTACCGGAGCCAGGAATTTCAAGAATATTTTCCATAAACTGATTAACACTGGTGTACGGTTGAACAGATTGACAGCCCCCTTTTTCAATTCCGCCAGCGCTTTATCAAAACCCCACACCCAGGCAACAAACAATGAAATAAAGAAGCCGCCAAAAGGCAGTAAAATGTTGGAAGCCAGATAATCAGCTGTATCGAAGAAGTTTTTTCCAAAAATGGTTACATCTTTCATCACATTAAACGATAGGGCACTGGGGACACCGAATAAAAATGTAACGAAACCAAGGATAAACACGGCCCGGTGGCGCTGCCAGTGCAGTTCATCTACAAAATACGCCACCACCACCTCCAGCAACGATATAGCTGAGGTTAGCGCAGCCAGCGTCAACAAGGTGAAAAACATGAAAGCCCAGATCATACCACCTGGGATTTTCGTAAACACAACGGGTAAGGTCTGAAATATCAAACCCGCTCCCACAGCAGGATTCTGCCCGGTGGCAAATACGGTGGTAAAAATGGCCACTCCCGCCAATAAGGCAATTAAGGTATCCAGAATCACAATTTGAAGCGAGGATACGGGAATATTGTCTTTTTCGGTCATATAGCTGCCGTAGGTCATCATGGCACCCATCCCCAGGCTGAGGGTGAAAAAGGCGTGTCCCAGGGCCACCAGAACCGAATTGGCCGTAATTTTACTCCAGTCCGGGTTCCAGAGAAAAGCCAATCCCTTCCCCGATCCAGGAAGCGTAATCCCCCTGATGACCAGCATAATCAGCAGAACGAACAACAGGGGCATCATGATTTTACTCCCCCGTTCAATCCCCCATTTGACACCGGCATAGACCACCACCATACAAATAATTGAAAAGAAGGCGTGGAAACCAACAATCCAGGCCACGTTGCCGGTCAAGTTATTGAAGTGGGCCGAGGCCAGGGAAGGATCAGTGAAACTTTTAAAAACACCGTTGAGCGATTCCACCATATAACCAACAGACCATCCGGCTACTACGCTATAAAATGAGAGTATGACAAACCCGGCGAGTACCCCAATGCCGCCAATGGCAGTCCACAACGGTTTACCGCTTAACCGGCGGAAGGCCCCCACCGGGTTGCGCTGGGTGGTACGTCCCATGAGAATTTCAGCAATCAGAACCGGTAATCCGATCAGGGAGATACAGATTAAATAGATAATAATAAAAGCGGCACCACCGTTTTGTCCGGCGATGTAGGGGAATTTCCAGATATTTCCCAGACCTATGGCTGAACCGGCAGCCGCCAGAATAAACCCAAATTTAGATCCCCAGTGTTCTCGAATTTCAGGCATAAAGTGCTATTTCTCTTTCGGTGGTTGTTCCAAATCCTCTTCCATGACCGTTTCAAACGGTTCCAAATGTGCGTCTACAACTGCATCTAACAGGCCGTAAATATAGATAAATCCCATCCACCAGGCATATTTATTTCGTTTCTCTAAATAGCGTCTTTTAGGCAAAGCCATTGTACTGCTGTAATTTTTATAATTATTACGGTTCACAGACCATCGCCATATTGCCAGTGATTCGATCCCAATTATAAAAACACCTTTTAGAAATTTATGATTATAGAATTGCCCGCCCCCGGGGAAAGCCAGAGCTCGATAGGCTGCTTTACGGGGATTCCTGAATCGAAGGGAATCGGTTTCCTGTGCAAATGATATCCCCACCAGAAGCAACAGAATAAGGAATCCACGAGTAACTTTC
This sequence comes from Fidelibacterota bacterium, assembly GCA_046861615.1. Lineage (GTDB taxonomy): Bacteria > Fidelibacterota > Marinisomatia > Marinisomatales > TCS55 > CAZNUM01. Next base: position 6,381 of record JBHHUS010000021.1, on the reverse strand, counting down.
AAACCAGACCGTGTGGAGAAAAAATTACCAGCCACCAGATTCAATGGTTGTAAGAAATATTTCAGAGGGTAGCAATACACTCAATCTCAATGTCTGTTCCACCTGGTAATTTGGAAACTTCCACCAGTGATCGGGCCGGTGGTTCTTCACCCTTGAAACGTTGATCAAAGACAGCATTTATATCGCTGTAATTGCTGAGGTCAGTTAAAAAGACAGTAAATTTTACTACTTTCCCCAAGTCCGAGCCGGCAGCACTAAGAATTGCATTCAGGTTGTGTAATACCTGATCTACCCGCTGTTTGAATTCACCTTTAATAAACTCACCGCTCATCGGATCAATCGGTACCTGTCCGGCCGTAAAAATGAAACCATTGGAGACAATGGCCTGGTTGTAGGCCCCAATGGGTGCCGGCGCCAAATGGGTATTAATGACTCGCTTTTCCATTCCTGCCTCCTAATCTGAAAGACACATGGTTGCTAATCCGATTTCAGGATTCATTTTACGCTCACCTGTCGTATCAATTTTCCGCACGATAAATTCGCCCACCGCAGCCACCCGGGCTTCAAATAAATGGCCTCCGGACAGTTTCAACTGGTGGTTTCCCAGGACAACATGGGCGTGAATAAAGGGTTCACCATCCTTCAGTATTATATTTCCCTCCAGGTTCACCAACTCATGGACCGCGCTTAATTTTTGGCGGACATATTTTTTAGTTGGTACGTCAAAAGCACCTAATTCAATCTCCCGGATTGCGCCAATCCCGGAGACCTGACCATTAACAATCTGGTGATCCCGGCAAAACGCGGTCAATGTCTCCATGATTAGTTCATTCTGTTCCACATGAATAATATAGGTGCCACCGCTGTGTGTAATTTGCATCTTTATTCCCTTAAATTTTTTGTAAGGCTGATTGGATAATCTTCCGACTGGCAGCCAGTGCTTTCTGCAGCAATTCAATATCCTTACCGCCGGCCGTGGCCAGATGTGCTTTCCCACCACCGCCACCACCCATGACAGCGCCAATCTCCCGGGCCAGATCACCGGCTTTGATTCCCAACTGCACCAAATCACTGGAAACAACAACAACCACCGCCGGTTTATCCGTTCCTTTCATCCCCAGAACACCCACACCCGAGTCTAATACCTGCAGTAACCGATCACCCGTTTCCTTTAAAGTAGTCATCGATGTCAACTCCAGCTCTGAAACAACGATTGAGCGATTTCCCGTTGTTACCTGCTGCTCCATAAGTTTGCAAACATCTACTTCATTCTCTTTTTCGGGACGTTTTTTCAGCTCCCGCTCCAACAGTTTTCGCTGTTCCACCAATTGATGGACACGGTCAGCTAATTGATCCTGGGAACAGTTCAGTTCTGTCCGGATTGATTCCAGGATTGCACTCTGATTTTGTACATACTTCACTGCACCGGGGCCTGTTACTGCCATGATTCGGCGGACTCCCGCGGCCAAAGATGATTCCTCGATGATTTTAAATAATCCAATATCTCCGGTCCGTTCTACATGGGTTCCACCACACAATTCTTTGGAAAAATTCTCCACGGTCACTACCCGAACCTGATCCCCATATTTTTCACCAAAAAGTGCTACCGCACCTTCTTCCCGGGCAGCATCGAAAGGTTTTACACTGATGTCCAGGGGTGTATTCAGTAAAATTTCCCGATTGACAATTTTTTCAACCTCCTGGATTTGGTCAGAGGTAATTTTTTCAAAATGGGTCAGGTCAAAACGCAGGTAATCGGGATGAACCAGGGAACCGGCCTGTTGGACGTGTTCTCCAAGTACTTGCTTCAGGGCAGCATGCATCAGGTGAGTGGCCGTATGATTTTTCCGGATCTTCTGTCTTCGGGACTCATTCACCAGGCATTCCACTGATTCACCGGCTTTCTCCAGATTCCAGTCTCCCTGGCAATAATGAATAAAGGTAGTTCCATCCTTTTTTACATCAATAACTTCCAGGGCCAGTCCATCGTTATTGATCCAACCTTGATCACCTGTCTGGCCACCGGACTCCGCATAAAAAGGGGTTTTGTCCAGAATCAGTAGAATAAGTTCTCCATCAAAGGAATACTTTCTGATTCGGGACTTGGTAACTAGCGATTCATACCCTTTGAATACTGAATGATTACCGGCGGATAGCTGTTTCCAGCTCAGGTCCCTGGTATGGCGTTTAAATTTACCCGCGGCCTTGGCCCGCTGCTGCTGCTGCTGCATTTCTTTCTCAAAACCTTTCTGATCAACCGTCAACCCTTTTTCCCGTGCCATTAACTGGGTTAAATCCAGGGGAAACCCGAAGGTATCATACAACTTGAAAGCCTCCCTCCCCGGAATTTGGTTACCGGATAGATTAGCGATAATCTTTTCAAAATGAATCAATCCCCGATCCAGAGTTTCGTTGAAAGAACCCTCTTCCGCCCGGATAACATTTTCAATATGGGCGCGCTTTTCATGAACCTCTGGGAAAACACTGCCCATAATTTCACCTACGGTTTCCACCAGTTGAAACAGGAAAGGTTCCCGGCAGCCCAGCATTCGTCCGAACCGGGCAGCCCGCCGCAGGATACGCCGTAAAACATAACCCCGGCCATCATTGGAAGGCATGCCACCCTCGGCAATTGAAAAACTCAGCATGCGGATATGATCGGCAATCACCTGGAATGGAATCGGCTGACGGTTGAATTGTTTCCCGGTTAAATTTTCGGTCCGGTTGATTAAGGGCTGAAACAGATCAGTCTCATAATTACTGGTTTTCTGCTGCAATACTGTAACAATCCGCTCCAGGCCAGCTCCGGTATCAACATGTTTTTGCGGAAGATCAACCAGTAAACCATCTTTGTTACAATGATTCTGAATGAAAACTAAATTCCACAATTCCCAGTAATGATCCGAATGATTGACGCCGGCCGGTGCCTGATCAGCCGGATTATCGCCAATAAAATAATGAATCTCCGAACAGGGGCCACAGGGACCGGTTTCACCCATTTCCCAGAAATTCTCCTTTTTACCGAATTTTAACACCCGTGCCGGATCAATATCAGTGACCCTGGGCCAAAGATTAAAGGCTTCGTCATCCTGTTCATAGACAGTAGCCCAGAGACGGTTTTTATCCAATCCCCATACCGCAGTGAAAAGTTCCCATGCCCATTGAATGGCCTCAGCCTTGTAATAATCCCCGAAGGACCAATTCCCCAACATCTCAAAAAAAGTATGGTGAAAGGTATCGATACCAACCTCTTCCAGATCGTTGTGTTTTCCGCTCACCCGGATACATTTTTGACTGTTGACGACCCGCTTAAATTCTGGATCTTGTTCCCCCAGAAAAATCGGTTTAAACTGATTCATACCGGCGTTGGTAAACAACAGGGTTGGATCGTCAATCGGGATTACCGGGGCACTGCGAACAAAGCGATGATCCCGTTCTTCAAAAAACTCGATAAAAGCAGTTCTGATTTCTTTACTGTGCATTAGTTTTCTTTATAGATTGAAGCTGGTTTCAATATTAGTAATATCTATTTTTTCCGCAGCACCGCGAATGATTCCATCGCCATTCATATCACGAAAAGTTCGGCGGAAAGTGTACTTTAAAACCAAACCGGAACCCATGGAGATTCCAACCTGATAGCCCAGGACGGTACTTTCGCTGAATTCAAATTTAAACGGATTCGGTACATTCCGCTGCTGGTAAAATACCCGGGCGTTATTAAGCCGTCCCAGTGATTTTTTCAGATGCAACGAGGCTCGGAAATTCCGGTTATATCGCCGGGTAAATTTCTCCGACTCAGCGGACCATAATTCCCCCACCATATTATTGTAAGAGGCTATTGCTACTACCGCAGAACCAAGATTAAGGCTCAAACGACCGAAATAACCGGATTGTTTCCCGAACCGGCCTAAACGGGATTCCTTGGAAATCAACTGCAGGTCACCGGATGTATCAGCAGAAACAGTAATCCGTTCAATTTCATAGGCACGATCCCAATAACCGAATTCAAATCTTCCGTCGGGAATAATACGGTATTCAAAATTAAATTTTGCCGGGCCAAAGCGGGAGGCTACCCCGAGCGGTACAAACCCCATTCCCAGGTTGCTGCTCCCACTTCCGTCGGGATTAGGTGTCTTCCCGATCAATTTCGCCGCTTCAGCGTAAAGTGAAATCAAAAGTCTCTTCTCTGCCAGGAGGGGTAAGCCTACATCAAATGCCAGTCCATAAACCGGATCACGGTTGGAAGTCAGGTTCAGGGGCTCCCCTTTACGAATAATATCCTGATCCAGAACCAGCGTACCGCCGTTCCATCCCGGTACCCGACTATCCAGTGTATCGGTAATACCATCACCGTCAATATCCATTTCATTGGGATCATTATCGGCCAATCCATCGCCATCAGTATCCACCCACCATTTTTTGGAATCAGGAAAGTCATCGACAAGGTCCGGTCGGCCATCATCGTCGCTGTCCTTTAAACCTAAATACTGATTTCGATCACCTACTACCGAAACAGCCATAGGGAGGTTAAAAAATTTCCTGGTACCTACGCGAATTCCGAATAAACCGATATTTTCCTTGAAATCGTTAAGGAAACTTTCGGCATTAAACTTTTTGCCGTTGTATTCCAGATCCATCCCGATTTTCCGGACCTGGGGAAACAAAAGGGCATTGGAATACTCGCTCACTAAAATACCGTAACCCAGATCTACCCGATCCAGGGCGCCGATTTTTCCATACAGCGGATCTCCCGGGAAACCATAACGCAAATAATAAATCTTATCAATTAATGTATTTTTAACCGCCTTGGAGTTGGAAAAATCCCACTCATCCCGGTGAATATTACCATGTTCATCGAAATAGATCACCAGATCAAGGGCCAGGCCAAATTTCCCGAAGGGAATGACCGGACGGAGAGCCACCTGATTCCAGACCTTATTATCCAGGGTTACGGCGCCCACTGATCCCTGCGTTTTCCCCGTTGATTGAGCAACAAGGGAATAAGTGGACAACGACAGAACGTAAAAAATGGTAATTATTATTTGTTTCGGAAACATATTAGGCTGGGAAATTACCCAGTGGCCTCTCAGGGGTACAACGTCTAATTCCTCCGGTAGATAGGAGTTTTGGTACTAAATTCAATCTATTAATGGTAGAATAACAGTTTCAGAACATCATTCTTTTAAGGTTTCAATTCCCAAGCATTGGATACTGAAGCATCAACCGAAGTCTGTTATTTGTACATAAATCATTATCGACAGGGAGCTGAAAACAACGAAGCAAGTCATAAATAAATTGACATCGGAGCAACTTTGTAATTCATTTCGATCATTACCGAAATTTTTTCCAGGCAGATCAATAGTATTCAGCTTTTTTCTTGCAGGAATGCTGATTCAACCGATCCTGGCAGTGACACCCATTGAAATTGACCAAATGACGATCGAAACCAAAAAAAACGGAATCTTTATTCGGATCCGGTCCAGCGAACCGATTCCTCCCGCTGAGGTTACCGGTTGGAGTAATAAAGAAACAGGTTGGTTTTATATTACCGTTCATGATGCAAAGGCTGATACAGCCAAAATTGAAGCGACACCTCTGACTTTTCCCATCATTAAAGTTGAGTGTACCCGCGCCGGCGAGTCCATTCAGATTGGCTTAAAATTAAGAACCCCCATTGAGCAATTTGAATTTTATCACTCCTCGGAGCCACCGGAGATTCTCACCCTGTTGCGTTTCCCTCTTTCGGAGGTGTTAGCATCAATTGATTCAAAAACTGCCACCGGTATTAAGTCCGCTGATAAACCCTATGAGAGTCCCCGTCACCGGGCCCTGATTAAAGGGCTGTATTTCAGTGGCGGCAGTTTGACAACTGCAGGTGTATTCGCAGGCAATAACCGGAAAGGATGGGAAATTCCCGTTGGTTTAGGGCTGATTACCACCGCCTATGTAATCGACAATTTTATTCACGGGAAGAAGGATGATTGAGAATTTGCGTTACTTTGCACTTTTCTATGCATTAGGGTTAGTATTCATGGCCCTGTTTATCCGTTTTTACCTCTGGAAGAAAAGACAACGTAAGATTGCCTTGCGGTCATACGGTCTAACCGAGGGGGGACTTCAAAGCCCTGTTTATAGAACAGCAGGGGCGCTGTCGTTTGTGTGGTGAGGAGATGGAGAGATCCGGTAGGAGCAGGCTCAGTGTGTGCGTAGACCATGATCACGCCACTGGTAAAGTTCGAGGGTTGTTGCGCAGGAAGTGCAACACCGCACTAGGATTTTTCAACGATGATCCGTTGCTGCTTGAGAGGGCGCTTCAGTACCTGAAAGAGGTGCGATGATGTACACCCGTACGATTCTGGTGCTTCTATTCTTAAGTTTCCT
>JBHHUS010000002.1:0-64934 GCA_046861615.1 Fidelibacterota bacterium | reverse complement strand
TTTTCTCCGTGTTTCTCTCACTTTTATTAGTGGGTAGTTTGATCATCGTCAGTCAAAATACCCATAAAATTATTGAGTATTTTCGCAGTAAATATAAAATCGAAGTCTTTTTCACGGATGCTGCTACTCAGGATCGAGCGGAAAATTTAGTAGCTGAATTTCGCACTATCCCCGGTGTCAGATCTACAACCTTGATTACGAAGAAGGATGCGCTCCGCATTTTTGAATCTCAATTTGGCGAAAACATTCTGGATTTATTAGGCTACAATCCGCTTCCCATTAGTTGTGTTATTAATGTGGCTAAAAATAAAGATAACATCTTAATGGTAGATCCGATTATTGACCAGATTAAGACCTATAAAGAAGTGGATACGGTGAATTACCAGGGTGCTCTTATTTATCGCATTGAAAATATTTTTCAGCGCTTTTTAAAACTGACATTAATTCTGGCGATTGTGGTAGTGGGGATTGCAGTGATCATCATCTCTAATACTTTGCGACTAACGATTTACGCAAAAAAGGAGCTTATAAAAGCACTTCAATTAATCGGGGCAACCCGTTCTTTTGTGAAAGCACCGTTTGTTATTGAAGGAATATTACAGGGTTTTCTGGGCAGTTTATTGGCTGCAGGTCTGTTAATTGGTGGGACTACCTTTGTTAACCGGGTTTCAAAATCTTTTATCTCCGTAGAATTTTCATATAATCCATTGCTTTTACTGGGATGGTTGATCGGCCTGGGAATAGTCATCAGTTATTTTGGCAGCAGCCGGGCCACATCACGATTTCTTAAATAATTGGTTCTTTACTATGATTATTAAATCAACCTTGACTGCAGATTTGACGATCGTCTAATTTCCGCCGCTATGACGATAATAAATATACCGAATTTGAGTGATCGGGAAGCCCAAATCCTGTTTGCCACGGTGGAATCATTCATTCAAACTACCGTTCCCGTTTCATCCAATTATTTGAAGAAAAGGTATGGTTTTACCATTTCACCAGCCACAATTCGGACAACACTGGCCAATCTGGAAAAGAAGGGGTTTTTAAAACATATCCACACCTCCAGTGGACGCGTCCCAACCGATTTTGGCTATCGTTATTATGTGGATTCAGTTCAATCTCGGAATCCGTCTATTTCGGTCCTGCCTGAAAAGATTGCGGAAAATCTAGTTACTATTGCTTCCAATGTGGATGAATTATTGAATGCCACTGCCATGATGCTGGCAAAAATCAGCCACCTGTTTGGGATTGTCTGGGTAGCAAAGTATGAGCAAAGTATCCTTTCCGATATCGAACTGGTCCTGCTGCAATCAAAGCGTGTCATGTTAATTTTAGCAACTGAATCTGGTTTAGTCCGGTCGATTGTGCTGAATCTGGACGTAAATGTAGATGCGCGCTATCTGGATTTGATTACTCAGATCCTTAAAGATCGATTGGTGGGGATACCGCTGAAAAAAATTCAATTATCCATTAAGGATCGGCTGCGGGATACCGAGATTTATCATCATGAAATAGTGCAAATCCTGTTGGATGATCCACACGAAAACTTCAGTATTGAACCGAATAAATTATTTTATACATCTTCACCTAATGAAATACTTAAACAACCTGAATTTCAGAATCTGGTTTCCTATCAGCGTTTATTACCGGCATTGGAAAAACAGTATCTTTCTGAAATTTTTAAACGGGCATTAATTGAAAAACCACCCTGTGCTTACATCGGTTATGAAATCCATGATCAACATTTAACTGAATGTTCCATTCTAACAACATCTTTCAGTAGCAGTGGTATTAACGGTCAGTTGGGAATTGTTGGCCCCACGCGTTTACCCTATCAAAGTATCCAAACACTATTAAATCAATTTGCGGAGGTTTTACCCTTTGTCCTCTAAACAGACGAGAAAAATGACCGGTTCAGAGAAACGAAAAACGATTCGTAAAAAATCTGCGACCCCTGGCAAAAAGCTTATTAAAGAACTGGATTCCCTGAAAAAAGAGTTTAAGGAATTACAAGACCGCCATTTACGCTTGAAAGCTGAATTTGAAAATTTCCGCCGAAGAAAGGAAAAGGAAATAATCGATTTACTGACCTATGACGGAGCTGAAGTAATTAAATTATTTCTTCCAGTAATTGATGATTTGGAACGATTGTCAGCAGCGGTTGAGCAGAATAGTGATTCTAATTCAAAAAAACTGAAAGAAGGCGTTCAATTAATTTTGAATAAAATCCAAAAACGTTTTAACGAGTTGAAGGTTAAGCCATTCGCAGAACCTGGTGAAGTCTTGGATCCGAATCTTCATGACGCTTTAATGATGAAAGCGGAAAAGGGAAAGCAGGAGAATGAGATTCTTGAAGTTTTTGAAAAGGGATACCGATATAAAAACCGTGTTATTCGCCACGCCAAGGTTGTTGTAAACCAGACACCGTCATGAGGGACTTATATGAAATACTGGGCCTCTCAAAAAATGCTTCTAGGGATGAGATAAAAAAAGCGTATCGCAAAATCGCTATGAAATATCATCCGGACAAGAATCCGGGTGACAAGGAGGCGGAACGAAAATTTAAGGAAGCGGCAGAAGCGTATTCCATTTTAAGTGATGGGCAGAAACGGGCGCAATACGATCAATTCGGTCATGCAGGAGTTGGTCTGGGAGATACGGGTGGTGCGGGAATGCATATGTCGATGGATGAAATATTCCGCAGTTTCGGGGACATTTTTGGTGGGTTTGATCCCTTTGAGAGTTTTTTCGGAGGAGGAAGACAAAGAACACAGGTACGCCATGGTGCTGATTTGAGAGTAAAACTCAAGTTGAATTATGAAGATATATTCAATGGTACAACCCAAAAATTAAAAGTAAAAAGATTAGAGACCTGTGATGAATGTCACGGAACTGGTGCCTATCCCGGAACAAAACCTTCCACTTGCCGTCAGTGCGGTGGCTCTGGACAGGTACGACAGGTATCTCAGTCATTCTTTGGTCAATCGGTGGTTGTCCGCGAATGTCCCATCTGCAATGGCAGCGGAGAAATGATTGAGCGTCCATGCCACCAATGCGGCGGCAATGGTGTTGTTCGAAAAACCGTTGAAATCAAAGTGAAAGTACCTCCTGGTGTGGCTTCCGGGAATTATATGACTTTAAAAGGACAGGGCAATAAGGGGCCGAGGGGACATACTCCGGGGGATTTGATTGTCTATTTCGAAGAGCGGGAACATCCAATTTTTACCCGGCATAATGATGACATTTTTACTGAAGCCCATTTGAATGTGACCCAGGCGGTGTTGGGAATGACATTAGAGGTGCCAACTCTGAACGGGAAAGCTAAGTTGAAGATACCGCCGGGTATTCAATCAGGACAGGTCTTAAGGATGCGGGGGAAGGGGTTCCCAAAATTGAGAGGCAATTCACGCGGTGACCAGTTGGTTCGAATTCAAGTGGATACACCCCGGTCTCTCAACCGACAACAAAAGAAATTATTTGAAGAGTTGGATGCATTGAACGGACAGACGAAAACGGTATTTAAACGGATGGAGTTGGATTGAATTTGTTTACGAACCAGGAAAAAATGATTATCAGGTTTTTAACTGGAATTCTTTTACTGGGAACAGTCGTTACCTTTTACCGTCATTTCTGGGGGGAGCAAACACCGGAGCCGGTCGTTGACTTAAGAGCTTTTCAGGAGAAGACAGAACTGATTCAAAATCAAGCCATATCAGATACTCAGGCAGAAAATGAGCAGAATCAGTTATTAAAAATCGTTAATATCAATAATTCTAAAAAAGCTGAATTGATGACCGTTCCCGGGATTGGGCCGGTTATGGCCGAGCGGATTATTCAGTTTCGTAAAGATTTCGGTTCTTTCTCATCCATCGAAGACCTAAAACAAGTTAAGGGAATTGGTGAGAAAACATTTGAAAAAATAAAAAATTATTTAACAACTAAGGACTGATATTCATGACGGATGACTTAAAGAAAAAGAAAAAATTGTACAATGATTTACTGGAATTCGCGATTTTGTTCGGATTTATTTTCCTTGTAATCAGTATTTATGTTCCCCGGGCGATCTGGGATGAAGAGGAATTTTATGAGAATAAAAGCCATTTCAATCTGGAGAATATTTATAATTTAGAGTCATTTTATTATCAATTGATGAATGGTTATACCACCAACGGTTTATGGGCTATGAAAGTAGTAAACTCGGTGCGCGATTCCCTCACGGGTGATTCAACCTATGTGGGCGAACAACGTATATCTCTGGATAATAAGAATTTTTCCGTTGCGGTTCCGATGGGATTCGATGTTGATTACGATACTACCTTCGGCTTTCCCATGACTCGCCGGGATACTATTGTTGATACCATCGCCACCATTGTGGTTTATTCAGAAGATTTGTCACGTAATGATACTATGTATGTTCAGAAAAGAAGGCTGACTAAATTAATGAGTGATTCCAATTTTATCGCCCTGTTGGAAGAAGTACCTTCCCAGCGGGTTGAGTTCGTAAATTATTACGATTCTTATATGCCCGACTCCAGTATGAATTATTGTCCCGTTACACGCGAACCCTATATAATCAAAATCAAGGAAGGAAGTAGTGCTGTCAGGGTGGAAAGTCCCATCAAAAAACCGGTGGTTGATAAGCGTTATCTGGTTTTTGCCTTTGAAGCTGAAAATCATGGATATATCGATGATGGCACTAAAAGTTGGGACCAGTAAGGTCCTGGTACGTGATCCATCTTGCAATAACTGATCATCATTTACTATGCGCACAGTGGACCCATACTGAACTGGGTTCCTTACTGACCGGTATTTCTTATAAACCGTTTCCTCATCCATTGAAAGGTGTATGGAATTCTGAAGCGGAATTGGTTTCTGTATTCAGTTCGGCTCTCCAACAGATTCGGGATGAGGTCTCCTTGGAACGGGAACAAATTTACGTCACACTTCCCAACGATTTTGTTAGGACCGTATCCATCCAAATGGACAAAACAATGGGTGACTCCGATGGTTGGGCCTTGGCGGAATGGACCTTTAAACAAAGATGGGGTTCCGTTCCCGATTCAAAATTGGCATTATTCGGTCGTATTTATCGATATGACCGGCCTCAGTTAATACTTCTGGCAATTCAATCTAAATTAATCGAACCGATTAAATTAATCATTGCTGAGCAGGGAGCAGCTCCGGAGTGGATGGGGACTGAATCGAGTGTATTTTTTGGTCTGGAACCGGAAAAAGGTTGCATGGTGTTATTCCCCAAAGGAAACGCGGTTCGTTTCCATTCACAATCTGAAAACGGTTCAGCTTCCGGTTCATTAAAATTACTCCGGGGACAATGGAAAGTGACGCCGACTACCGGGTCTCTTAGTGAAGAAGATCTACCGGATTATTCTATTTATATTGGTGCCGGATTTTCTGATAAATGGTTGGACAATTTCAAATCGTTAAATTCTACCATCCTGTCAGGTTTGGAAGGGCTGGATTTAGAGGGAATTCCAGTTGATAAAACTATTCCGAAGCATCTTTTAACCATTACCCGCGCACTCTATGCCGGAGTGAAACCTAAGCAGAACCAGTTGAATTTTTTCGGAGATCAAGGAATTCAGTCCATTCCGGTTAAACCTCCTCCGGAGCCGAAAACACCAGTACCCACTTCCATAAAGAAGAGCGTCAAACCAAAACGAGTTGTTAAAAAAGTAAAATCAAAGCGGATACAAAAAGTGTACTCCATCGGGATAACAATTATTTTACTGGCCTTTTTAGTGGGTATCATTTACATGAATAAAGTGGCTCCCCCGGAACCCAGTGACAAATCAGGCTCGAATAAAACTCAGCCCGCTAAACTAATGGTTGGATCGGAAAGTGATTTTTTGACATCTTCGGTGATAAAAACATATCGCCGTTATTCGGTGAACATTCTGAAATCGGTTTCGAATACTTTAAAATTATTCAATGAAAATGATTTATTTACTATTATCTCTGAAGCAGATACTATGCTGTTGATTTTCGGTGGTACTAAAGATGTATTCCTACCACTGGATTCTATCGGTGAAATTAAATCATCCCAGACCGTGAAGATTGATTGTTGCGGTGGATATGAGCATAAAATTGTGTTGAAACCAAAACAAATCCAACCACTCGCAAACTATCGGCCAATCAATAGCAGTGAATTCTTTAACACCATTAGGATTGATTCAGCGCTGGTTAATTACAAAACGCTGACTCCCAAGAATTTTGCCGGTTACTCTCAGGTACCGGTTATTTTACAGGTTAGTACCAAACCAATGATTTTGGGGGTGATCCAAAAATTGTTCTTATCCGGTCGAAATATTGTTGTGGAAAAATTTATTTATTCTTCTGATCCGTTAGAACCAAATCAGGTGGCGGTGTTTTTTATTTCTATTTTTGAGAATCCCCCGTTCAGTGAGGGAGATTGAGAATTATAAAATGCAGATTTTGGGTGGGCGATACGGCGGTCTTCCCATTAAAACCCTGAAGAAAGCCCCATATCGGCCTACTGCTTCCAGGGTTCGGAAAAGTCTGTTTGACCTGCTGGGAGATATCTCTGGGTATCAAGTCCTGGATTTATTTGCCGGTTCGGGAATCCTGGGGTTTGAAGCTGCCAGCCGTGGTGCCTCAGGAATTACTTTCGTTGACTATCATTCACTGGTTATTAAATTGTTAAGAGCGAATACACTTCAGTTCAAGAATTTGAAGGCGCAGATTGTCCGGATGGACGTAATTAGATTTATAAAATCCTGTGATTGCTATGATCTCATTTTTGCCGATCCACCCTATGGTTATCAATTTCTGGATGACCTGATTGAGGCAAGTTTGAAAAAATTAAATCAAGATGGACGTTTTATACTTGAAAGTTCCGTTAAAGTATTCCCAATTTCCCCGACCAGGGTTAAGACCTATGGTGGAACCCAAATCAGTATCTGGAAACGAGAAACATGAGAATAGCGATTTATCCCGGAACTTTTGATCCGGTTCATAATGGTCATATTGATATTGCCGGACGAGCATCCCGTTTGTTTGACCGGCTTATTTTTGCTGTGGCTGTCAATTTAGGGAAGGAGCCACTTTTCACGGCGGAAGAACGGGTGGAAATGATCCTGAATGCCACCAGCGACATCCAAAATGTTTCTGCCATGTCCACAACCGGTCTGGTGGCGGATTTCGCTCGGGAGCAAAAAGCCTGTGTTCTGATCAGAGGTTTACGCCACGTTTCTGATTTTGAACTGGAATTTCAGATGGCTATGATGAATTATCATCTCAATCCGGATATTACAACTCTATTGATGTTGCCGTCTGAAAAATTCATTCATCTGAACTCAACGGTGGTAAAGGATGTAGCTAAGTTGGAAGGTGATATACACAACTATGTACCTTCAGGGGTCTTGGAACAGCTAAAACTAAAATTCGGTCTTCCCTGATCTGATTATTATTTTTCGTTTACTTCATTCCTTTATATCTATTCCAATTTAATTCTAAATTCAAGCCCTTATTTTTCTTTTGAAATTCAGGTTTTACATGCCGACATACGATTACAAATGCAATCATTGTAAACAAACGTTTGAACTGTTTCAGGCCATGTCTGATGAACCGCTAAAAGTGTGCCCCCATTGTGGAGGTGAAGTACGGCGGTTAGTCAGTGGTGGTACCGGATTAATTTTTAAGGGTTCCGGTTTTTATATTACCGATTATGCCCGGAAAAACGGTTCCAAGACGGAAACCAAACAGGAATCAAAAAATGCTAAAGCTAAAGAAACAAAAGATGAAACCAAATGACTGTTAAAAAGCGGGAAATTATTCAGTTTAATAATGGGAGTTTGCAGGTACCCGATCATCCGGTAATTCCATTTATTGAAGGGGATGGTACCGGCCCGGATATCTGGGGTGCCACTGCGCGGGTTTTAAATGCAGCTGTTGAAAAAGCATATTCCGGTCAACGCGAAATTCAATGGTTGGAAATTTATGCTGGTGAAAAAGCGTTCAACAAAACCGGATCCTGGTTACCGGAGAATACCCTGGAAATCATCCGAAAATACCTGGTAGCCATTAAAGGACCTTTAACAACACCGATCGGTGGTGGCATTCGTTCATTGAATGTAGCTCTCCGTCAACGACTGGATTTATTTGCCTGCGTGCGTCCAGTGCGCTGGTTTAAAGGAGTTCCCTCACCGGTGAAGCGGCCGGAACTGGTCGATATGGTTATCTTTCGGGAAAACGCTGAGGATATTTATGCGGGGATTGAATGGCTGAACGGCACCCCGGAATGTGAGCAGGTGATTGATTTTCTGACCGATGAAATGGGAGTAAATAAAATCCGATTTCCCAAAACAGCTTCTATCGGAGTAAAACCGGTCAGTTTAGAGGGCACTGAGCGCTTAGTGAGATCTGCCGTTCATTATGCTCTGGAACACAAGCGTGAATCCCTTACCCTGGTTCATAAAGGTAATATTATGAAATTTACCGAAGGCAAATTCCGGGATTGGGGTTACGAATTAACAAAACGGGAATTTGGCGCGGTTGATTACGAAGGGGGCCCCTGGCAGGTGCTTGAAAAGGACGGACACCCGCTGATTATTAAAGATATGATTGCAGACGCCTTTTTACAGCAGATTCTTACGCGACCGGCAGAATACGATATCATTGCTACCCTTAATCTCAACGGAGACTATATTTCAGACGCCTTGGCCGCCATTGTCGGCGGGATTGGGATTGCCCCGGGAGCCAATATCAATTACAACACTGGTTGTGCTATTTTCGAGGCTACTCATGGAACAGCCCCCAAATATGCCGGGCAGGATAAGGTGAATCCATCATCCCTGATTCTATCCGGTGTCATGATGTTGGAATATTTAGGCTGGCAGGAAGCTGCTGAATTAATCAATGCCGGGATTAAAGGCGCCATCAATGCCAAGACTGTTACTTATGATTTTCACCGGCTGATGGAGGGGGCCACTAAGGTATCGTGTTCTGGCTTTGGGGATGCAATTATTGCCCATATGCCGTCCTGAATCCGGCGTAAAAAGCGAAATCATCCCCCTTTTCTGTTTTAAAAAGCTGTTCTAATATTAGTTTGCGGAATGAATTAGAATTCATTCCAATTCATTATCTTTTGGAAAGAATTTTCAGAGAAACACCTGATGAAAAAAATACAGGCTGAATCCAGTGTTCATTGATTATACCAAGGTGGAATTACAGGCCGGAAATGGTGGTCCAGGCTCCGTGTCATTCCGTCGTGAAAAATTTGTTCCCAAGGGAGGACCTGATGGTGGCGACGGTGGCCGTGGTGGAAATATCATTATTAAGGTGGATGCAAATTTGCGTACCTTACGGGACATTCGTTATGCCCGAGCTTACCGGGCTGAAAATGGTCAACCGGGGTCTTCCAACCAGAAAAGTGGACGGGACGGAAAAGATGTGCTTATCCCTGTCCCGCAGGGAACGATTGTCCGGGATTTAAAAACGAATACTATTCTGGCCGATGTAACTATACCAGGTAAAGAAGTCATTATATGCAAGGGTGGAAAGGGAGGAAGAGGGAATACCCAGTTCAAGACAGCAACCAAACAATCCCCCCGTTATGCTCAACCGGGCACGCCAGGAGAAAAAGGTCTATTCGAATTTGAACTGAAAGTCATCGCGGACGTAGGTCTGGTGGGACTTCCAAATGCGGGGAAGTCGACGTTGCTTTCGGTATTATCTGCCGCCCGGCCTAAAATTGCTGATTATCCCTTTACCACTCTGGAACCGCATTTAGGGATCGTAAAATATGGGGAATACAAATCATTTGTCATGGCGGACATTCCCGGTTTGATTGAAGGTGCTGCCAAAGGAAAGGGTTTGGGTCATCGATTTCTTCGGCATATTGAACGGAATAAATTACTGTTGTTCCTGATCGAAAGCAGTGAATCAAACCCTAAAACTGTATTCCAATCCCTGAAAGAAGAATTGTACCAATTCAATCGGGATTTACTATTAAAACCGATTCTTCTCGTCCGTTCAAAATCCGATCTGTTGGCTGAAAATAATCAAGATCAGCAAAAGTGGGAAAGAATACCAGAATATGTGATCGATATTTCCGCTGTCTCTGGAGCCGGATTACTGGAACTGATACAGATAATCACCGGAAGGTTAAATGAAAGCTGAAGACAAAGTTGCACTGTTCAATTTATTAAATACGCCTCGTTTGGGTCCTCAGCGGGTACGGATACTGGTTTCACATTTTAAAGAACCACAATCGGTATTTAAGCTCTCCACGGCGGAATTATGCTCCGTGGAAGGTATTGATTTGAAACTGGCTGCTTCTATTCGTAATTACCATCAATTTGATTTTGGTGAACAGGAGCTGGAAAGGGCAGAGGCCCTTGGTGTTCAAATCTTAACTTTTTGGGACACTGATTTTCCAACCCTTATGAAAAAAATGTATGATCCACCAGTGTTGCTGTACGTTAAAGGTCAGCCCTTAAAATCAAAAGAGGATTGTCTGGCAGTAGTGGGGACGCGGTCCGTCACTATTTACGGTAAAAAAGCTACATCCAGGATTGTTACTGAACTGGTGACTTCTGGAATTGTGATTGTCAGCGGGCTGGCTCGGGGCGTAGACAGTATCGCCCATAGAAGCACTTTAAAACAAGAGGGAAGAACGATCGCTGTGCTGGGAAACGGGATTGATACCACCTATCCCCGTGAAAATGAAAGATTGGCGGAAGAAATTTGTGCTGACGGTACGGTAATTACAGAATTTCCCCTAGGAACGAAACCGGATGCGGTCAATTTTCCCCAGCGGAACCGGATTATCAGTGGCCTGTCCCACGGAACGCTGGTGGTGGAAGCGGGGACGCATAGTGGAGCGATTCTCACTGCTTTAAATGCAATTGACCAGAATCGGGAAGTTTTTGCTGTACCGGGGAGAATTACCGATAAATTGAGTGTGGGCTGCAATCGATTGATCCGGAACGGAGCAATACCGATTCAATCGGGTGATGATATTCTGCAATCAATTCAAAATAGATTCTTCAACCCGATAGAACCAAAACAACAGGCCATAACCCTGAATTTGACCGATAAAGAACGTTTATTGGTGGAACTATTGGGGGAACAGCCATTGCACATTGACGAGATCGTTAAATCGGCGGATATGGAAGTTACCAAGGCTCTGGCGCTATTGCTGACGTTGGAATTGAAAGGAGTGGTTATGCAACTAACCGGTAAGCACTTTGTCAGGGTTTAAAGTAAGGAAAAACCGAAAAAATTATCCTGTTTCCTAAAAGATGAATTTTAGTATTTGTACCCGGAAATAATTTGTATTTTCAATAGTCATGATTGGCAGTGGATTGATTAAGAAATTGTTACGGAGAATTATTCTCCTGATTGTGATCCTGGTTGCTATTTCCTACTTTTTCCCCGATAGCCCCCTGGTAAAGTTTGTAGTGAATGAATACAAAACTTTATTTTCTTCGATCGTCGATAAACTTACAAAGTAACCACTCCAATTAGTTGCTCAATATATTTCCTGCCTAACGTGTAGCAAAAAATAGCCTTGACATTTTTTAAGTCGATAGCATTTATTTTCTTGATTCTACCCAAGACAGGACGATTCCAAGAATAATCCCCAAGCGGACCGAGGAACCCCAGTCGATAATTCCCGTTCCGTGAAATAACCAACTATATAAAAAGGACACGACGGCTGATACGGCAAATACCAGCGCAAACATTATCACGAAATTTTTCACGCAGTTCAATTTTACCTCCTGATATCTGATTGATTAATCTGAATTCGATACTTCTCATTTGTTTACGTTAAATAAATTTAGCAAATCAAATCACATTTACAAAATTGATCTGTTAAAGTAGAGAAGCTTCCTTCGGATTGATTTCAGAAGCTGGTAATGGTTTAATTTGTCAGTGAAAAAAGTAAGGGGTAATTTCAGCCCGCTTTTTTAAAAGGAAAATAGCGTTTGGAGAGATGGCCGAGCTGGCTGAAGGCGCCCGCCTGCTAAGCGGGTATAGGCGGTGCTCCCGTCTATCGAGGGTTCGAATCCCTCTCTCTCCGCAACTGAATTAAAGTATGGATTGCAAGATGTACACGGTCTACGTATTGAAATCGCTCGATCATCCTTTCCATTATATTGGTCATTCGCGTGATGTACCGAAACGACTGAAGATTCACAACCAGGGTAAAGTTAGGTCCACTAAAGCCCGCCGGCCCTACAAAGTTATTTATACTGAGGATTATTCTACTAAGTCGGAAGCTCAAAAACGAGAATACTATTTAAAAAAGGGTGCTGGGAATCAATGGCTGCGTGAAACCTTGAAATCCCGGGGAGTCTGGTAACCCATATCGAGGGTTCTTTCGAAGAAACCTCTTCGAGGGAATCCCTCTCTCTCCGCAACTGAATTAAAGTATGGATTGCAAGATGTACACGGTCTACGTATTGAAATCGCTCGATCATCCTTTCCATTATATTGGTCATTCGCGTGATGTACCGAAACGACTGAAGATTCACAACCAGGGTAAAGTTAGGTCCACTAAAGCCCGCCGGCCCTACAAAGTTATTTATACTGAGGATTATTCTACTAAGTCGGAAGCTGACAAGTGTAATAAAAAGAATATGTTATTAAGCTTAGACGGTTAATCGGAGGTTACTTTTATTTGACTTTGAAGAACATTCCGATCCGAACAAATCGCAATAGAATCTATTTTGAACTGATAATTTCAGTGCTTTAAACTCTTAAGCACTTAGAATCAGGTAAAATAATATCCAGATCTAGTTAACAGGGTAATCGAAGACGGAATAAAGAATCTTTTTAAATGCAGCAGAATAAGCAAAGTAATAACATTCAAACTGAAAATGGTCAGATGGAGTTGTACCGTCAGATAATTGATACTTTGCCACCTTTTTTTTCTAATCACTTTTTAATAGTACCAATTATAACTTTTTTTGCTATCTTGTTAGCAACGGTTGGTTTTCGGAATGTCATCCAGCAAGAGGATTGGGGTGAAATAGAGCTTACGACAAATCTCACTGCACGGTTTATCGCCAGTCGTTTACAGGAGAATACGGAGAGTTATTTCAATGTTTTACGCCATTTACGTCAGGAGTGGTTTTTAAATAAAGTCAAGAATCAGAAGGATTTTACGCGAGAAGCGTTATCCTTTATGGACGTAAAACCAGGTTTCCAAGCCATCAATTATATTGACCCTCAGGGTGTTATACGCTGGGTGGTGCCCGAATCCCCTAATTTACAGGCTCTGAATAAGGATTTGCACGAACATCCTGAAGCGGCAGAGAGTTTTATTCAGGCGGAACAAACCGGGAAAGATGTAGCTACTCCGCCCCTCACACTTTTGCAGGGCGGAAAAGGCTTCGCGACTTATTTCCCGCTTATTAAGGATGGTAAAGTTGAAGGATATCTGAATGGTGTCTTCAGAATTGACGAATTTTTCAATCAAACCTGGCTCCGCGTTCGCGATGAAAAATACTATCTCCAGATTTTCTCCGGAGAAAACCAGATCTATTCCAATATGCCTTCAGGATCAGAATTGCCTGAAATAATCGGAAAGAGTTACTATCCTGTATTAAATCGCGAATTTTCACTTTTTTTAATACCTAAACCTGAATTCCTGACTCAATACATGAATCCCTATCTGGGATGGCTGTTAATTATTGGATTGATTATTGCTTTCATAGTGTCCGGATTGACTTACCACCAATTACGGCGACAGAACAGTTTACACAAGGGATTACAGAAGATCCAGAAATCAGAAGAGCAATACCGCCAATTAATTGAATATTCACCGGATGGTATTTGCATTCATCAGGATGGAAAAATTGTTTTCCTGAACAAAGCGATGAAAAATATGCTGGGAGCACCGGATGATGATTCTATGATAAATAAACCGTTTCTGGATATCGTTAAACCAGAATATCATAATTCCGTTTTGGATCGTAATCGGACAGTCATTGAAAAGGGTGTCGATGTAGGTCAGGTGGAACATAAATATATCCGTAATGACGGTCAGGAAATCAACGTGGAAGTTTCGGCCCTGCCCGTTGCCCATGAGGGACGCCCGGCAGCCCAGGTTGTGGTTCACAATGTCACTGAGCGGAAACATGATGAACGGTTGAAGAATGTTATTTACCAGATTTCCCGGGCCGCCAGCACTACCGATAATCTGGAGGACCTATATTCAGCCATTCACAAGGCCCTAAGTACTATTTTAGATACCAGCAATTTTTATATTGCCTTTTATGATCGTGAAGAGAATCGACTTTCCTTTCCCTTCTTTATTGATGAAAAAGATCCTAAGCCGGAAGATATAAAACCGGGAAAGGGTCTAACGGAATACATTATTGAAATCAAAACTCCGTTATTACTGAATAAAAAAGACATCTATAAACTGGCGGAGGAAGGGAAAATTGAGTTGATCGGTACTCCTTCTGAGCAATGGATGGGCGCACCGCTTATCACGGAAGGAGAAGTAATCGGTGTGATTGGTCTCCAGAGCTATACAAATCCAACACTATATACGGTTGATGACTTGAAAATCCTGGCTTTTACCTCTGAACAAATTGCAGTCACGATTAACCGGGAACGTGCCGGCGAAAAAGTAAAATTTTCGGAAAAGAAATACCGACAGGCGGCGAAGGAATTATCTGATTCCAACACTCTCAAGGAAATGTTGCTGGATGTGATCAGTCACGATTTAAAAAATCCTGCCGGTGTAATCCAGGGCCTGGCAGATATGATGATGTTGGATAATCCGGATGATGAGGCCATTCGCCTGATTCGCGACAGCAGCATTAGTCTTGTGCAGGTTTTAGATAATGCCAAAACGCTCTCACAACTGGCTCTGGGGGAAGAAATTACCAAGAAAAACTTAGACCTCAGTAAAATGGTTTCTGATCTGGCAAATGAGTTTAAACAGATTTTAAACGATCATAATTTGGACCTGGAACTAAGAATTCCGGAAAAACTGGAAGTGCTGGCAAACCCGATTATCCAGGAAATTCTCCGAAATTATATGACTAATGCGGTTAAATACGCCAGTGAAGGGAAAAAACTGATTATCGAATTAACCCGGGAAAAGGATCGTGCGGTGGGTAAACTGAAAGATTTCGGTAAAACAATCGATCCCGAACTGCGGGAACAGGTTTTTGGACGGAATGTACAGTTGGAAAATGGTGTCAAGCGGGGTCGGGGGTTGGGTTTAGCGATTGTAAAACGAATCGCTGAAGCCCATGGAGGTGATGCCTGGGTGGAACCAAATAAACCAACGGGCAACAGTTTTTGTTTTTCATTACCATTGTCGGAATAATCGTTGATTTAAACACCTATGAAAATTGATTAATCATGAAAGTAAAAAAATAATGACAAACGCAGAAGAAAACGGTAAACATTCGGAATCTAAGGAAAATAGAATTTTATTTTTAGTAGTAGAGGACACTGACTCTGCTCGTCAATATATTATGTTTGCCTTAAAACGGCTAGGTTATGAAGCAGTAGAAGCCGAAACGGGTGAAAAGGCACTGGAATTAATGGAAAATAATTCGGTGGACGGGATGTTACTGGATATTGCCCTGGGGCCTGGAATTTCAGGAATAACCCTGATGGAAAAATTCAGGAATTCTGATCGGTTTAAAAAAACTCCGATTATTGCTGTAACAGCCTTTGAAAAACGGGTAGTCGGCAAAATTGATTCCCATTCGTTTAACGATTACATTCCTAAGCCCTATTTAATCAAAGATTTGCAGAAGACGCTGGATAAATACTTCCACTCAAACTAGGTTTTAGTGCTTAAGGAAATGCTTACAAATATTTGCATTTCCCCCGGATTTTGATTTAAACTATTATTCTTTCCCTTAAATGCTGGATTGAATAAGTTTCGTCCGACGTCATGAGACATTCTTTTTCCGGCATCATTTTACTGGGTCTGTTGTTGTCTGCAACAGGCAATAGCCAATTTTATTTTGGGCGTAATAAAATTCAATACGACCAATTTCAGTGGCAAACATTAAAGACGGAACATTTTAATATTTACTTTTACCGGGAGGAACAGGATATCGCTTTCACTGCAGCTGGAATTGCTGAAGAGACTTTCCGGGAATATGTGAATCTTTTTGAGTATCAGCCGGACGAAAAAATACCCCTGATCCTGTACGCCAGCCCGGTCCAGTTCCGGCAGACTAATGTATTGCCCAACCAGATTCCGGAAGGAATTGGCGGCTTCTTTGAATTTATTAAGGGGCGGGTAGTATTGCCTTACAATGGCCGAATCTGGGATTTTTACCATGTTATTCGGCATGAACTGGTCCACGTATTTACGAATAAAAAGGTAGCCTATCATCTGCGCAAGGAAAAACGTTGGAATACAACGTCATTGCCGCTCTGGTTTACTGAGGGATTGGCCGAATGGTGGTCCATTGGCTGGGACAACCAGGCGGAAACAGTTCTACGGGATGCAGTTCTCCAGGATAAGCTGAAACCGTTGCATAAAACAGGCGGATTTTTATTGTATAAGGAAGGTCAGTCCTTTTTTCGTTTTTTCCAGAATCGGTTCGGTCAAGAGGCCATATTAACACTGCTGGAGACCTACTGGCAGTTTGACTCATTTGAAGCTGCTCTGGAACAGGTTACCGGGATAAAATACGAGGATTTACTGCAGGAGTGGTCGCTGTCACTGAAGAAAAAATTCGCGGCCGCCCTTGAAAACGAAACTTTGCCTCCTGTAGGAAATTCGCTTTTGACAACTGGTAGAATAAACAGTGCCCCCGCTTTGTATTGGAAGCGCGATAGTACAAAACAGATTATTTACCAGTCCAATCGTGATGGATTTACCAATATTTATCAGCAATCATTGAAGTCCCGGGAGCCAACCCTGATATTAAAAGGGGAGCGAACACCGGACTATGAATCACTCCATTTGTTGCAATCAGAAATGGCTGTTAACCAATTCGGTGAGCTGGTTTTTCCAACGCTACGCCAGGGACGAGATGTACTGGTCATTTTAGATCTGTACACTGGCGTGGAGAAGGCCGAACTGTTTCAAAAAGAGCTGGTGTCTATCCGTTCGCCAAACTGGTCGCAAGACGGGAAAACGGTCGTTTTCAGTGGAAGCCGTTTCTCTGGATTCAATGACCTTTACCTCTGGAAAGTGAAACCGGACATTCTGATTCGTTTGACGAATGACCAGTTTGCCGACTGGGATCCGGTTTTCAGCCCCTACGGGGAAAAAATTCTGTTTTCTTCTGACCGTGGAAATGTAACTCCGGCCCCGGCCATGAACCTGTTCCTTTTGGATTATGAAACCGGTGTTATTACAGCTGTGACCGATGATGAATATGAAAACATTAAACCGCGCTGTGGTCCGGGTAACAAAAACATTATCCATTTTCTTTCTAATCGCAGTGGCATTAACAATATCTGGGAGTTAAATATCGGTCAACAGTCGGAATATGAGGAGCTAGGGGAAATATATCAAGAAACCAATTATCATACTGGTGTAACTGATTTCATCCCGGTCACCGGTGACAGCATGGCTCTGGTGATGTTCCAGGATTATGGTTTCAGAATTCATTATTTGGAACTGGAAACGCTGGATAGACCCGGGAAGATTGAACAACGCACCACTAATATTTCATCCCCGATGGAGGTAGATTCACTCCAGGTAACCGAGAAACCGCTGCCCTATAAACTTAAATATACTTTTGATATTGCCCAGACAGCAGTGGCTTTCGATCCGCAGTTTGGGTTCCTTGGAGGGGGGCAGATTTCCGTATCAGACATACTGGGAAATCGCTATTTCAATTTCATGCTCTCTAATTCGGCTCAGACTCCATCAGAATTTCTTTCCCGTTTTAATGTAGCGGTTACCTTTGTCGATCTGTCTCAGCGCTCAAATGTGGCTCTGGGAGCGTTTTATTTTTCGAACGATTATTTCGACCCCTACCAGGCATTTTACTACGAACAAACAGTGGGAGTACGGGGTGGAATTAACGTACCGATTAATGTGTTCGATCGTTTTGAAATGAGTATTTCCCTGTGGCAATCCCGGAAAAAATATGCCCCCGGCGACCAAAGATCAGCAACTCTAATCGCCAATACAATTTCATTAGTTCACGATAATTCACTGTGGTCACTCATCGGACCAATCGACGGTTGGCGCGGGCGCATAACGGTTAGTCCCACCTTTGATCTATCCAGAGCCCGAATTTACAATTATACCGGTTTATTAGACTTCCGATATTATTATCATCCTAACAGTAAATTGACCTTGGCTCACCGAATGATGATTCTGGCTAATGATGGTAAAGATGTTCGTCGGTTTTACATAGGCGGGAGCTGGGGATTGCGCGGTTATCCGTTCAATGGCATTTACGGCCGGAAGTACGTGCTTTTGAATACGGAATTACGTTTTCCTTTAGTCCGATCTCTAACCCTGGATTCAGAGTCAGTCAACGTTGATACAGGACCCTGGGAAGGAGCCTTGTTCGTGGATGTCGGAAATGCCTGGGAACAGTCCTTTCAGGGATTCATCGGCAGTCTGGGTTTTGGTTTACGGGTTCGGTTTGGCGGCGCGGTTCTGAGGTGGGACATTGGGAAACGGACCGACTTCAGTAAACTGCAAGAAGGCTGGTTTACCCAGTTTTTCTTCGGCTGGGATTTTTAAAATGCTCAACCACTGGTTTCAGAAATATTGCTTCTGCTTAATTTTGATCCAAAGCTTTGTTCCGGGGCAGGTTACCGGTAATTCCACTGGTTCATTTCAAATACCTGATTATCACGCCGACACGCTCCTGACAACGCCTAACCAGATGGGACTGCACTTTTCCCAAGCTGAATTTTTCAGCGGAGTCGGAATTGTACTCTTATCCGGTTTGGCGGCAGTGAAGTTCCATTCTACTGCCGAAAAAGCTTACCACCGCTATTTAAAAGAGGGAAATCTTGATTTGATCGACTCCCGTTACAACCGCGCCCGTAGATACGATCGCTATACCAGTGCGACTTATCTGGGTGTGCAGACAGGTTTTTTATTAATAATGAAATCATTCTACCCGTAATGCGCGCGATTGTACTCTTATTATTATCCTTATTCACTGCCTGTGAGGATCGGGAGCGATTGAATCCTCTGGACCCGGAAAATCATTTAAGTCATGGTGCACCCACAGGTTTGAGAGTTGTTTCCCGGCGGGACACAGCCCGTTTAGTCTGGAACTCTTTTGAAGTGAACCATCTTCAGGCGTATGAAATTTACCGCGGCGTGGAACCTGATGAACTGATCATTCAAGGATCCATTATGGCGGAAAATACGTTTTTCATTGACCAGGGATTAACCTATGATCAACCTTATTATTATGCCGTTCGCGCTCTCACTGAATTTTCCCAGAGTGCCATTTCCGACCCGGTAGGATTCACCCCGGGACCGCAAAACGTATGGGTAGCCGATATGTATGGATTTAAGCTTCGAAATATTTCCTACGATGGTAAAACGATCACCACAGAGCGGGAGTATGATTCGCCTCGGTCCGTAGAATACGACCCCGGGGAGAAGATTATATGGGTGGCCGATTATTTTCAAAAAACCTTTCTGGGGCTTACAACAAAGCTTAAACCAAAGATTATGATACCTCTTCCGGCGGAACCGATTGCTTTGACGCTGGATTCCCTGAATCAAGTACTTTACACTGTTTTAGAGGATAATACTCTATATGCCTTCGATTATTCTGGTACGATCCTCTGGCAGATAGATATGGACCGGGAGTTAACGCTGGCAACAGAATTGGCATACAATGCATTAACGGAAAATTTGTGGGTGTCCATGAGTGCCACCAATGAATTATTAATGATAAAAACCCGCCCGCTTATCAAAGAGCGTGTTGTCTTCACTAATTTGGATAATCCCGGACCGCTGGAAGCCGATCCCCTGGGTAGCGGTGTCTGGGTCTCAACCGCCTCAGGCATCGCCCGGGTCGACTCCGCTGGAAACTTTTCTTTTTACAAAACAGAATTGTTTATTCACGATTTGTCTCTGGACCCCTTCTCTGGTGATTGTTACTATACTGGCAGTCTTGAGCGTTTTTCCAATTGGGAAACCGGATATCTACAGCACGATCATCCAGAAGTTTCGACGGTCATTTTAGATCAGTCAGTACCGCAGATTTACAACCTTCAGGTTGTTCCCGGGACCGGTATACCTGGGATCCTGGTACAGGAAGCCGATAACCATAAATTGATCCGGTACAGCCGGGCGGGCGAAAAACTGGGGGAAACCAGCGGCTACAGTTCACACCTGGATTTTGCCCTGGATCGGGATTAACGATTTAATCGACACTTGTTTTTCTGATCGAATTCCGACATTGGTAATAAAGAAGAACACGGATTAATTTACTGCTTCTTCAATCGACGTTTACATGAAGCAATTCCTTATCAGCAGTATCCTATTCCTGTCATCAGTGATGGCAGACCAGTCCATTGCCGTTTTGGACTTTACAGGAGAGGGGTTAACTCAAAATGCCCTGGATTCATTATCTGAGTCACTGAGAATGGAACTCTTGCGTTTTGATACCCTGAAGGTGCTGGATCGCGATGAAATGAATCAGGTCTTATCCGGTTATAACATTTCTGACTGTCCTTCCTATGACTGTGCCGTAGTGGCCGGATTGATTTTGAAGGTGAACCTGCTGGTGAATACCCAAATATTGAAGGTGGGGGAGGTCTTTGTCGTTCAGTCACAACTCTACGATCCGCCCACCGGTCGGGCGATAAACACCGTGACCTATGATCGGGAAAATTCATTGGAAGGTTTACTCTCCAGGGGTATGAAGAATGTGGCGCTGATGCTGTTAACCCAGAGAATACCACTAACGGTCCACCAGGCTGAAGAAATGGTTTATATCCATACCCGGCCGGCGGGAGCCTGGGTAATTGTTGGTAGAGATACATTGTCAGAACTAACACCGGTGGCACTGAAAAGAGTCACGGTGGAGAGCAATCCAATAACGGTCACTAAGGACAATTTCAAAAAATTCACCCTAAATAAATTACCTCCTAAAGATGCCAGCCGGGTTATTTTCCTGAATTTAAGTCCCCTACATCCTGTACCCAAAATCGGTAATGTGTTGTTCAAGGATCGCCTTCCGGCAGGAATATTTTTAGTTCCTAAGGGCAGCGCCACGCGCCTGACAATTGCACCGAAAACCAAAATTTTAAGAGATCTGAAAACGGGATCGTACCATCTGGAATCGGATATTTATGTAATTAAAGGGGGTAGTTTTAAAATTTATCCCCAGCGAACCACGCGTCTTAAAGTTGAGCTGATCAAACGGGAAATGTTGAAGGCCAAGAGGCGGGGGCTTAAACTGAAAAGAAATTTATTAATTACGGGCGCCGTGGGTTCAACCATTTACCGGGGATATTTACAATACACAGCTGATAAAAATTACCAGGCCTATCGTAAAGACAGCAGTCACCCAGAGAAATTACGAACCCTGGTGGAGGATCAGGATCGATTGAAACCCTATATAGTAGTTCTCAGTGGAAGCCTATTCCTGCCTGCGGTCTATTATCAGGTACAGATCTTTAAAATCGATAAGTTGCTATCCCGGCCATGAGAATCAATCCAGTTGCGATTTTCCTTCTGCTGGTATTGTTGCTAGCCTGTTCAATTGAAGACCGGGTCTGGGAGAATCCCTACGATCCACACAGTGACCGGGCCCTATGGACGCCGGTTAATTTTAAAGCCGCCCAACTGGATACTAACCGGATTCAACTCACCTGGGAACGGAAAGGTCTTGATTTTGACGGTTTTAAGATCGATAAACGGGTTGGGGACAAGGACTGGCAGGATAGTATTGTCACCCTAGGTGATTCAACCTTATCCTGGATCGATACAGCCCTGGATTTAAAAGTAATCGTTCAGGATCCTTCGCCAATTACCTACCGGTTAACTGCCTATGCCGGGGATTATTATTCAAATTCTGTCCAGACAAAAATAAACCCCTTGATTCCCGCAATACCGGCAGCGGTGAATGTGGATTCAGTTTATTATTTCATTGGAGCCCAGGGAGATACGATGGCGGTGAAGTGGACTCCGACGACGGAAGTCGATTTCAAACAGTATAATCTTTATCAACAGATCGGCAATGGGGATACATTACAAATTGATAGTTTTAACGATATTAAAGCTGACAGATATTTTTTAACAAAGTTTGATCCCACTGTCAAAAATACGTTCTTAATTGGGGTAGTGGACACGACCGACAGGGAAACCAGGGGGAAGGGGAAAAGCAGTCTGATTGATCCACCACCACAGGCAGTCACATTGGATTCAATCACTTATCAGCAAGGTCTTTTCTCCCTTCGCTGGAGTCAGTCAACAGAATCTGATTTTAAACACTATGTAATTCAGGAAGTAGATTCTACCGGCAGCGTTATCGATGAGAAAAGTACGATTACAGTTCCAACCAATACTACCGCAGCCATATCTACCGCTGAGGATAAGATTCATTATTACCGGATTGTGGTTCAGGATCATTGGGATCAATCTGCGGCAAGTCAGTTCCAGTGGGGGAGTTCCTTTCAATCCATTGTCGTTCAAACTGTGTTGGATACCGTCAACGGCAGCGATATTCGGATTATAAACCATGATAAAACCATTGCTACAATTATCGGTGTGCAGGCGATCAAGCCGGTCTGGATTCAAGGAGGGAAGAAGATTTTTGCCTTTGTAGCGGGTGCCGCCGGTTTAATAGCGAATGCGGATGGAAGCAATCTGAATATAATTTCTGGAATTCCCGGAACAGGTCAACCCCAGTTTGTCAATTTCAGTACTGACGGGAAAAAAGCTATTCTCAGCACGGATGAGGGTGTTCTCTGCACCCTGGAAGAAATTGATTCCACTCATTTCCTGTATAACCAACTGACAATTGTAGAAAATAACCAGTTTTACGGTGAAGCTGGCATTTTACCTGATGGGCGCTACATTTGTTGGAAGGATTCCAATCAGGCCAATAATAACCGCGGTGTCCGGAATATATATATTCTTGGTCTTAATGGAACTATTGAAACGACTATAAAACGGGCAACGGATTTTCAAAAATATATCAATCCAAGACTTTCTCCTGATGGAAAAGAGCTCGTTTATGTTTTAACCGGTTCCGGACTTTATCTCAGTGATAAAAATGGTGACAACGAAACTTTAGTATCCAGTTCCAAATTCCCCGAATCAAGTTACTATTTTAAAAATCTTCGCTGGTCACCCAATAGCGATCAAGTTTTATTTTGGAGTGACGACAGTACAATTTATACCTTCGATGTTCCCTTTGGCGGTCAGGTAAATTCCATTCACGCTGGTTCAAAAGCCAGTTGGTCGGACAATGGTCAGAAAATTATGTTTTATAACTCAGGACAATGGGTAGAAATGGACGTAATCACGAAAGAAATCACAAATTTTTCAGATGAAGACTGGGCTCAATTACAACCACGACAATAATGAAAGTGATCATGGAAGTCAAAACATTTTCCAGAACAGATTTTGATTTCTTTTTCTCCGTTCAGGCTCACTGGCGGGACATGGACAGCCTTCGTCATATTAATCATGCCGCTTATTTAACCTATATGGAAACGGCCCGGGTGGAGTTCTACCGACACCTTGGATTTGAGGCAAACCGTTGGGATTTGCAGAGCAGTACTATTCTTGTCCAGGCGGATATTGAATACCTGAAACCGGCTGTTTTTCCCGCAACCTTTGATATTGGCCAGCGAATTACCCGGATCGGGACAAAAAGTTTCGATATTCTGACGGGCCTGTATGAATCCGGAAGTGATGATTTGACGATCAAAGCGCTGTTTACATTAGTGGGTTTTAACTACCAAATGAATCAGAGTGTCCTGGTTCCACCTGAGATAAAAGCAGGATATCACCCGCTCTAACTCATGGAGAAAAAACCAAACCTGACCAGCTGGTCAGAAAGACTCATTGACCGGCTGGCCTACTCACGAGATGCCAGTCTGTACCGTCTTGTTCCCCGGGCGGTCGTCCGACCTGCCAACGAGCAGGAAGTCCAGGAATTATTACGCTATGCTCATAAAAACCATATTCCAGTAACCTTCCGGACCGGTGGTACTTCGCTTTCAGGTCAGTCAGTGACGGAGGGAATCATAGCAGAAGTCGTCCGGAACTGGGATAGAATTGAAATACTGGACCAGGGTAAGGCTATTAAACTTCAGCCGGGTGTCATCGGTGCCAGGGCTAACCAAAGTTTACGGTCTTATCGTCGAAAAATCGGTCCCGATCCAGCCTCAATTAATTCAGCCATGATTGGTGGCATAATTTCAAACAATGCTTCCGGAATGGTTTGTGGGGTTCAGAATAATGCCTACCATACTTTAAAACATATTCGCTTCATTCTGCCTAACGGCCACATTTACGATACTTCAATCAGCACTGATTATTCCCGTTTTGTTTCCGGCGAAAGAGTCCTCTGTGAAGGATTAATTAAAGCCCAAAAACAAATTGAATCTAAGGCTGAGTTAAAGAATAAAATACGTCGTAAGTATAAGATAAAGAATACATTAGGCTATTCACTTAATGCTTTTCTGGATTTTGAACATCCCCTGGATATTTTCTCTCATTTACTGGTTGGTGGAGAAGGGACGCTGGCTTTTCTATCTTCGTTGGCATTAAATACATTACCGGATCCTGTGAATAAATCAACGGGACTGGTATTTTTCCGGAATCCTAAAATTGCAACTGAATCGATTCCTGTCTTGATTGAGCATCAGGCGGCAGCGGTGGAATTGATGGATTCAGCCTCCCTTATGACGGCTAAATATGTTCAAAATGCCCCTTATGGGCTGGACTTAGTTCAGGATGATACCACCGCTTTGCTGATTGAACTTCAGAATGACGACATCCAGGATTTATCCCGTCAGGAACAGGAAATAATTCGAACCCTGCAATCGATGGAGGGGGAATTTGTTGCGGGAATGACCCGGGAAGATCCACTCCGTACTGTATTGTGGAATATAAGGAAGGGTTTGTATCCGACGGTCGGATCCTTGCGGAAAAGCGGTACCAGCATCATTACGGAAGATATTTGCTACCAGTTCACCGACCTGCCGGAGGTCGTGACTGAATTAAAGTCGATCTTTAAGAAATGGTCCTACAATGATAGTGTTATTTTCGGACATGCCAAGGATGGAAATCTGCATTTCGTTACTTCAATTGACTTAAACCAATCTGAAGGTGTTAAAGCATTTGACGGTTTGATGAAGGATTTGGTTTCGATGACAGTGGATCGTTTTAATGGTTCGTTGAAAGCTGAGCATGGTACCGGACGGAATATGGCGCCTTTTGTGGAATCGGAATGGGGCGGAGAGCTATATGAAATCATGTGGCATATTAAAACATTGGCTGATCCTGAAGATATTCTCAATCCAGGGGTATTATTAAACCGGGATGATAAAACCCACTTGAAAAACCTGAAACAGATTCCACAGGTAAATGAGAAAATAGATCTATGTGTGGAATGCGGTTTTTGTGAACGGGTTTGTCCGTCCCGGGAGTTGACCCTGACTCCCCGCCAGAGAATCATCATCGCCCGGGAGTTAAAATTAAATCACGCTTTTCAATTTAAAGTGGCCAACGATAATCGGTTTTCCAGTTTTGACACCTGTGCTGTGGACGCGCTTTGCGAAACAGCCTGTCCGGTGAATATTAATACCGGTTCTTTTGTAAAAGCGATGCGGACTGAACAGCACTCTGGATTTGCTGAGCAGGTCAGCCTCTGGACGGTTAATAATTTTGCTTTAACCCAATTAATTCTCCGGAAAATACTGGATATTTCTCATGGGATCAGCAGAATTACCGGTTTTTCTTTCCTGGAACGTTTCACTCGCTTGATTAACAAGTCATTATCAGGGAAAATTCCTTGCTGGGACCGTGTTCTTCCGAAAACTGCTCCACCGGTTCATTTCCAACCGACGGAACATTCAAACCAGTGGATTTATTATACTGCCTGTATCAATCGTATATTTAGTGGCACTTCCGGAAAAGAGTCACTGGCCGATATGCTATTAGAAATTGGCCAAATTTGTGGTTTTCAACTCATTTTCCCAGCAGGATTGGAAACCACCTGTTGTGGTACGCCTTATAACTCAAAAGGTTATGAAAAGGCTGATAAAAAGATGGTCCTCCGGACAATCAATATTTTATATGAATCCAGCCAAGAGGGCACCATTCCGGTCTTAGTAGATACGTCTCCCTGTTCTTATAAATTGTTACAGGTAGGAAAAGAACTGGAAGGTGAAGCGTTAAAAAAATGGGAGTCTCTGACGATTGTTGATATCGTTCCCTTCCTGAATAATTGCCTTAAGCAGGAAGCAGTCCGAGAAAAATTGAACCGGGAAATTATTTTGCATCCCACCTGTTCAACCGTAAAAATGGGGATGAAAAGACTTCTTGTAGAGATTGGCTACCAGTGTGCTGAAAAAGTCATTTTACCAGAGAATTGGAACTGTTGTGCTTTTGCCGGGGATCGGGGACTGTTATTCCCGGAGCTAACCCGCAGTGCTACCCAGCGGGAGGCAGACGAAGTGAAATCAGTTGTGAATAATTCCTTTGGTTACTCCACTAGCCGGACCTGTGAAATAGGAATGGAGAAAGCCACAGGTCTCAGATATACATCAATTGCAGTTCTGGTTCGGGATTATTTAAGGCAAAATATTCTGTGAACTATCGCACTTGAACTATAGCCAATTTTCTGTAAATTCACAGACCGGAAAAATTTTATTACACTAAACTTCAGGATGTGCCATGAAACTAATAAAAATATTTAAAATTATTTTTCTAGGATTGACTGTTTTATTAAGCACCTTAATGGGTGAATCAATTGCCCGGGTTATGAAAGCTAACGGTGAAGTACTTTTAAAACAATTGGGAAAGACGACTTACGATTTACAGGTAAAACCAGGTCAGGCGATTTCAAACGGGGATGCCATCCGGGTAGGTGACAATGGTTTCGCGGTTGTTATTTTCCTGGATGATCGCTCGGTAGTAAAAATTCGCGAGAAAACTGATTTTCAATTTGTTGAGACTGATAATACCCGCAGTCTGAATATGGAGCGGGGTACCATCCTGAATGATGTGAAGAAAGAGGGACGAACCAAAACCTTTCGCGTGGAAACGCCGGTCTCCGTTGCATCTGTAAAAGGAACCGAATTTGCAGCCATTGTGGACCCCTCCGGAATGGATAAATTTATTGGGAAAACGGGCACATTTGATGTTTTTAACACTATTAGCGGACAGACTGTTTCGGTAGGACCCGGTCAAAAGGCAATTTCCAACGCCCTGGGAAATTTGATGCAGGCACCGGCGGAACCGGGAGATTATCCCCAGGATCCTGAAGTAGAGGCAGGAGAACAACCAACGGAAGAAGAAGCGGCCGAAGAGGAACCGGCTGAAGAGCAACCGGAAGAAGTAGAACCTGAAAAAGTAGAAGAAGAAGTTCAACCGGAACCTGAGCCGGAACCACAACCAAAGGAAATAATGGAAGAAGCTCCGGAAGCGCCTGAAGCCCCGGAAGCAGAACAACCACAGGAAAAACCGGAACCTAAAGGTAAGAAACCCTTTAATATGGGGTTGGGAATCGGTTCCGCCACTATTGATGGACAGATTTATAATCAACTGGCTTTGCGACCAGAGCTAAAATTCGGCAAACTGGGAATTGGCCTTGATCTGGTCCTTTACATCGATAACGAAGGAAATATTCGCAAAAACGAATGGGATGAAGCTTCTGATTTTGTTGATAAATTCCTTTACATTCGATGGGGTGAGAAATCTGATCCTTTCTGGTTCCAGTGGGGCTCGCTTCCCAGCGTGACTTTAGGTTACGGGGGATTATTAGCCGGTTATTCCAATATGATGGAGTTCCCTTCCATCCGACGGGTTGGAGTCAATGCTGGTTTGAATTTCGGGAAATATGGGACCGAATTATTCCTGGCTAATGTGAAAGATTTTAAACGTGGTGGCACCTTGATGGGATTACGAGGTACTTATAAAGTTTCGAAACGCCTACCTTTAACCATTGGTACAAACTTTATAATGGACATAAACCAATTCTCCGGTTTGAAAGATACTGATAATGATAATTACCCGGATGTTTTTGATGATTTTCCTGATAATAAACATCTTTGGAATGATACGGATGGTGATGGTATCCCCGATTATAATGGCGGAGATAAAGAACCGGCTACAGGGTGGGATATCGATGGAGATGGAGATAATGAACTATCTTCGGACGCCGGTGGTAGTGATGTTGAGAATTTGAAAGGTATTCCCTTCAGTTTGAAGGATAATAAAGCTACTGTCCAGGGATTCACTTTAGATCTGGGATATCCCATTCTCCGTAAAAAGTCCCTGTCATTGGATGTATACACCGAGTATAATAAACTGATTTTCCCGGCTGTCAGCGGTAATGATATTTATTCTAGGGAAAAAATGGACGGTACGGGAATTACGATACCGGGTATCCGGGCAAGTTTATTCAAATTCCTGAATGTGAGTTTTGAATACCGGATTAAACAGGGCTATTTCGTGCCGCAATTCTTTGATCAGAGTTATGATCTGAATAGAGTGGTGGCTGATTATGTCGGTGGTGTTGCCCAGGTAAGGACTAAAGATCAAATGATATTCCAGGATCCTAACTCTAACATTGATACTAAGGGTATGTTTGGATCAGCATCTGCAAATCTCTTTAATCTGGCCAGTTTTGCTGCTTCCTACACTAATATGAAAGCTGATAACGGAATTGAATTCAACAGCTTTAGTGCCAATGTCAGCATTAATGCTGAAAAAATACCAAAACTCAGTATAGCGGAGGCTTATTATCTGCGGAATAATGATAAGAATCCCTTTGATTTCGGTAATCCTTCGGTGAATACTATTCTGGGGTACCGCTTGGGCTATGAGGTGAGCGCTGGTGTAAGTCTGATTTGGGATTTCCGTCAGTTTTATCGTGACGTAGGTACCGGGTTGGAACCGGTTAAACAGACAACGATTGAAACGGCCTTTAATTTCTGATACCTTTACAAAACAACCTACGTCTGGTAGGAAAAGATGGGGGTTACTTTGATTTGCGATCAGGTTTGATAAATGCAAATGTAAAGACAACCGTTAGTTCATAAGCTGAGTATATGAAAATCTCAATCGAATACTGTAACGTTTGAAATTACCTGCCCAGGGCGGCCAGTATGGCTACCGAATTACTGCAGAAATACGGAAATGGGATTCAGGGATTGACGCTTATCCCTTCCGGAGGCGGGGTGTTCGAAGTAGTTAGAAACGGACAATTGATTTTTTCTAAAAAATCCTCTGGTCGTTTTCCGGAATTGAATGAAATTATTAAGCTACTGGAAGCAACCAGTTAGGGCAGGAATATTTCTTTTCTGCCTATGTCTATATGGACAGCGGGGAGAAATCATTCCATTGACCCCTGCTATCGGATATACGCTTGATGCAGCTGAGAATCTTCACTATGAGGTCTTTACTGACATCCCCGGATTTGAAAGCGCCCAGTTTTTTGAAATCAATCCTAACCGGATCGAAGCCCGGATTGTATTCGTTGAATTTTCCCGTAGAAAGGCTAGTCGTCGAGCCTATTCACTTCGGCAATGGTCTGATCTGCAATTACGCGTGATGGGAATTCCCGCTCTAAGTGATGAAGAACGGAGTAGAATCGGGAAAAACCTGACCTATTTACGGACCAATGAAATTCTGGCTTCCATTCCAGTGGGTCAGTATGTAAATATAAAGCATCGGTCAGGAAAAAGAATTAAAGGAACTTTATTGTCCTATGGCGATAGAAGTTTGACTATCCAAACTCCTGTTTCAGTTGAACAAATCAAAATCTGGGAAATGGAGCGGATTACCTATCGGGAAAAAATTATTCAGCGCCCCACCTGGAAATTGGGTATGTACGGTGTGGCAGGAGTATTGGGTCTTTTAATGATGGAGGTCTGGAATCGGCAAACGAGTCCCCGGGCTGAAATGGTTTGGAACAACCGATTCATGGGGGCAATCTATGGTACTTTAGTCGGAGGGGAAGTGTATGATACCATCATGATTCTTACTTCTCCACGAAGTCAATATGGCTTAACCCAGGCAGAAATGGAAAAATTGAAAAGATAGTTTGGAGTTACAATGGCAGAAAACAGCGAACAAGATATAGAAAAAACCAGACAATACATCAACGAAAAAATGAATGGTTTGTTGGAATCAATCGGTGAAGGTTACGGGGAACCGCTTCTGGATGAATTGATCCAGCGATTGGAGCGAACGATTGCTGATTTTCACCAGGAGGTTCAGGATTTATTGACCCAATTGAAATCCAATTCAAAAGAACGTCGGGAAAAAATGAGACAGCTTTTAAAAGCTAATGTGGCAGAGGTCAGGGTTGAAACAGCTACTGAGTCGGAAGTCCCGCCGGAGGTGAGTGATTTTGAACGCCGTCTGGAGTCCAAAAAAGAAAAAAAGAATGATGATCCTGATGCAGCAAAAGAGCTCTCCGAATCAGGAAAAAAGGAAGAAACAAAAAAGAGACATTTATTTGTTCGTAAGAAGAAAAAGTGAATTATTTAAAGCGGGGAATCCGTGTTTCTGTCCCAGTCATTTGTTTATTAGTGTTGATTAATTCATTTGGGGTCAGTCAAGCAGCCGAGAAATACACTGAATTTAGATCGCTAATAAAACGCGTTTATCATTTTACTAAAGTGGAATTCATCACACCGGAGGGTGAATTCAATGATGCCATTTGTACGCTGGTAATTCCGGATTTGAAGGAGGACAGCCCACCCTTTGTAGCTATCTATTATAAGCGGGATAAATCAGAATGGTTTACCGAGTCGCTTTACCGCAAGCGGGTGCGGTATAGTTTCAAAGACGGTCTCATTAAACTGGACCGATCTAATTTCTGGGATTGGTATGAAGTGAACGAAATTAAAGTAGTGATCATTTACTGAGTATTTTTGTTTCGATTCCTATGCTTGCTTCCGGTGATCGAAAGCGGGTAAATTTTACGACTTTAAAAGGTGAATATTCCTCCACGATGATTATTATTAAATCCTGCTCGAACCGTTTTGTTGGGTGTTTACTGTCAAAGTAATGGGGCCGTAGCTCAGCTGGGAGAGCGTCGCGTTCGCAATGCGAAGGTCGGGAGTTCGATCCTCCTCGGCTCCACTATTTCTGAAAAGCATTTTTCCATTAGCTGTTAAAGGAACGATTATTGAAAATTAGGTCGTGCTAGATGGGGAGGTAGCGGTGCCCTGTAACCTGCAACCCGCTATAGCAGGATCGAATTCCTGTGCCCGGTAAATGCTGATGATTGAATTCATGACAAAGTGACGTTGAAACTTCAATCTTTCGCAATGATTCTACACCCAATCCCGTCAGGACCGGAAGGGAGCAGCGGTAAGTGATTAGAATTGTGTGCCGTAAGACCGCTGAAGTGGAGTAAACTGGTCTGGCTTTTGATCAATCCAGGTTTGCCAAACACGGGTGCACGACCTTTAAAAAAATAAAATGACTTATCAAGTTCTTTCATTAAAATGGCGACCACAATCCTTTATGGATGTTGTTGGGCAGGATCACGTTACCCGAACACTTACCAATGCGCTGAAAAAAGACCGGGTAGCCCAGGGCTATATATTGACCGGTCCCCGGGGAGTCGGCAAGACCACTACGGCCAGGATCATCGCCAAAGCGCTGAATTGTTCTCAATCGAAAGATGGTGTTCCCTGCAATTCGTGTACAACATGTCAGGAAATTACCGACGGGCGGAATCTGGATGTTCTGGAAATCGATGGTGCCTCCAACCGGGGAATCGAGGAAATTCGCAATTTACGCGAGGCTATTAAATATCCACCCATGGAAGCACCCTATAAAATCTTTATTATTGATGAAGTACACATGTTAACGAACCAGGCCTTTAACGCCTTGCTGCGAACCCTGGAAGAACCTCCGGTTCATGGAAAATTTATTTTGTGTACAACCGATATTCATAAGGTACCATCCACAATTATTTCCCGCTGTCAGCGATTCGATTTTAATACAATTACTTCAAAAGCTATAATGGATCGCCTGGAATACATCTTGAAAAATGAAAAGATCAGCATTGATCCCGAGTCCTTGGCCGCCATCAGCAGAAAAGCCGAAGGGAGTATGCGGGATGCTTTAAGCCTGGTGGACCAGGTTATCGCTTATGCCGGAGATGAAATTACATTTGAAAATGTGGCGACCGTTATTGGTCTGATTCCAAATGACATTTACTTCGAATTTTCAGATGTTATTCAGCAGAAAAAAGCCTCTGGATTATTAATATTACTTAAAAAAATCCAGTCCATGGGTTTACCGCTGGAAGATGTGGCGCTGGGTCTGAACCGGCATTTTCGTAATTTATTGCTGTCAACGGTTGACGGCAGCAGTGAATTGCTGGACATGAATAAGGAAAATCAGGAACGTTATCAGGAAAATGCCCAACTATGGGAACGTCGGGATTTATTAAGAATTACTCAAATCCTCAATAACCTTGAAAATTCTCTGAAGCGGATCAGCCAACCTGCAATTCTTTTTGAAATGACCGCGATTAAGCTATTGGAAATGGACTCGGCCGTATCCATTGAGGAGCTGTTATCCTCCACTCATGGAGGTTCTGTAAAACAGCCTCAAGTTCAAAGGGGAGAGCCACAAAAAGTATTAAATCTATATGAACCACCACACAAAACGATATCTGCTACTAAACTATCTGGAAGTACAACAGTTGGAAAAGTTACCGATAAAGAAAATAGCCCCCATGATGAAAAAGCACCGGATCAAAACATTATTCAACCACCTAAAATCAATGGTCCATTGACTTTGGAAATAATCCAAAAATATTGGGTTTCATTTGTCAATACCGTTTCCAATCTCCGTCCTTCCATTGGTACAGTGTTGGAACACTCTACTCCCGAATCATTATCCAAGAATAAACTCACAATTGCTATCTCCGGCCTGCCCCGATTCAGTGTTAGAACGCTGGAAAAAAACCATAATACAATTGAATCTATGATTAAGGATCATTTTGCAACTGAGCTCAGGATCCGGGTGGATTGGAAAGCGGGAGTCCCCGTGACTGAACAACCAATTGACGAAGACACCAATAGGGGAACAACCGTTTCAGAGAAGGGTGATTCGGTAATCAGTAAAGTAATTGAACTATTCGATGGTGAAATTTTACGATAGGAGTAATTATGTTAAATAAAGGAAACATGTCAAAAATTTTAAAACAGGCTCAGGAAGTCCAAAAGAGGATTGAGACTGTTCAAAATGAACTGGAAGATCTACACCTGGAGACAGAAACTGGTGGTGGAATGGTGAAAGTTACGATTAACGGTAAATTAGAATTGCTTAAACTGGACCTCAGCGAGGAAGTACTCAATGAAGAGAAAGATTTAATCGAAGATTTAATTATATCTGCAGTCAATAAAGCGATTACAAAGGCTCAGGCGGAAAGCCAGAATCGAATGAATAGTGTTACAGGTGGAATGTTGAGTGGCTTAAAAATGCCGGGTATGTAATGGGTTCTATTCCGGAAAGTATCAATAAACTGATCGAAGCATTTACTCGTTTCCCGGGAGTCGGGCGAAAGACTGCCCAGCGGATGGCATTTCATCTGTTAAATTCAAGTAATGAACAGGCGATTGATCTGGCTCAGGCAATCA
This sequence comes from Fidelibacterota bacterium, assembly GCA_046861615.1. GTDB lineage: Bacteria > Fidelibacterota > Marinisomatia > Marinisomatales > TCS55 > CAZNUM01. The sequence goes on along the minus strand of JBHHUS010000002.1, from coordinate 31,166 downwards.
TGGATATGAAAACTAAAATTCAATTCTGTTCTCTCTGCGGAGGCATTACGGAGGAAGACCCCTGCTTCATATGTTCTGACGTAAAGCGGGATGATTCTATCATCTGCATTGTGGAAGATGCCGCCGATATTTATGTTTTTGAAAAGGCCAACATTTTTCGCGGTCTTTATCACGTGTTGGGTGGGGTTTTGTCTCCACTGGACGGGGTCGGGCCGGACGATTTGAACATTAATTCACTGTTAAAACGTATTAAAAAGGGATCGGAAGTCGTTATCGCCACCAATCCAAGCATTGAAGGCGAAACTACAGCGTTGTATATCGCTAAGTTATTAAATGATAAAGATGTGAAAGTAACCCGCCTGGCCAGGGGAATTCCAGTTGGAGGTGAACTCGAATACATCGATGATGCCACTATCCACCGAGCCATGGAGGGAAGAACCGAACTATGATGACCGTTCCTAATATATTAACCATTCTCCGTATCCTTTTAACGCCCTTTTTTATTGTTTGTCTATTTGCTGATTTTCCCTTTGCAAAAATCTGGGCTCTGGTCATTTTCGTTATTGCCTCCACTACCGATGCCTATGATGGTTATTATGCCCGGAAATACAATGCAATAACTGACTCCGGCCGCTTCCTGGACCCCTTAGCTGATAAAATCCTGGTATCTTCTGCTTTTATCTCCTTTGCTGTGATGGGGCTGATCGATTTTTGGATGGTCGGATTAATCATTTTCCGTGACTTATTTGTAACTGGGTTACGTATGATAATATCCGCTAAAGGATTCACAATGCTCACGAGCAGAATCGCTAAAATGAAAACCACCTTTCAGGTGACGCTCATCATTCTTACCTTAGTGTTATTAGGAATGAAAGGATTACATCTCGAACCGCTGAGAATGATTATTAGTTTTATGAAGGAATTCAGGATTATTTATTATTTAACATTACTGGTTACTTTTTTTACTGTCTATACGGGACTGGTTTACCTGTACGACAATCGAGCGACTTTGAAAAAAATATTTATCTGATTACTTATGAATCGGGGTACGGCTGAATGGATTTCCACTGTATTTTTTATCGGTAAACTTCCCCTGGCGCCGGGAACCTGGTGCAGTTTAATTGCTACCGGAACGTGGTTTTTTTTCTTCAGGTCTGAATTAGTCTTTCTGCTTCCGATAGCGGTTCTGGTTATATTTTTTATCGGTGTCTATGCATCGGATGTTTTGGTGCATGATTCCAAGGAGCAAGACCCACCCCGAATTGTGATCGATGAATGGGCCGGCCAATGGATTTGTTTTATTGGAATTCCCATTGACTGGAAGTTCGCCGTAAGTGGTTTTATCCTGTTCCGAATTTTCGATATTTTGAAACCTCCACCTGTAAGAAATTTAGAATCTTTATCCGGTGGTTGGGGAATCATGGCCGATGATGCCGCTGCCGGCGTGTTGACAGTGATTTGTTTACAAGGTTACCGGTTTATTTTCACATGATAAGAATTGGCCTAATCACTATTGGAACAGAATTACTAAATGGAACGCGGGTTGATACCAATGCGGCCTGGATTGGAAATGCTGTTATCGGTGTCGGGGCGCAGGTAATCTGGCATTTGACCGTTGATGATCAGAAAGAATCAATTTTAAGAGCCCTCAACAATAATCTTTCAACCGTTGATGTTATTCTGACTACCGGTGGCCTAGGACCTACTCATGATGATATTACGCCTTTGGCCCTGTATGAATATTTTGAGTCCGAACCGGTCTTTGATTCGGAATACTGGGAAGAGTTAACTGAAAAATTTGTACGCCGAGGTAAAACGATTCCAGAATCGAACCGAAATCAGGCCTTTCGCCCCGATAAGGGGAATGTCATTCCTAATCCGGTAGGCACAGCACGAGGTCTGCATTTCACCCATCCTGATTTCCAGTTATTTGCCATGCCCGGTGTCCCTGCGGAAATGCAAGCTATGATGAAAAATACAGTATTACCGTGGATTAGTGATCACTCCCATGATCGGATTGCGACTATTTTATTACGGACAACTGGTATTATGGAATCAGCCTTGTATCAGAAACTGGATCATGATTTAAAGACTTCCCCGTCGATTGAATTTGCCTTCCTGCCAAAAATGACCGGTGTGGACCTACGAATCAGAGCTGACGATCAGAAGCAATTAAATGGGTTTATTGATCAAATCAGACCCAAAATATCTAAATACTATTATGGGAACGATTCTACCGAATTAGAGGATGCGGTCGGAGCGTTACTTCGTGAGAAACAATTTACTATTGCCACGGCTGAATCCTGTACCGGAGGGTTGATTGGTGACCGGATCACTAATACATCCGGAAGTTCTGATTATATGCGCGGTGGCGTAGTTGCCTATAGTAATGAAGTAAAAATGTCGCTCCTGGGAGTGAAAAAATCAACTCTTGATTCAGTGGGAGCAGTGAGTCCGGAGACGGCTGCTGAAATGGCCCTTGGCATGCGGGATCTTGTTCAGACCGATCTGGGTTTATCAACAACCGGTATTGCCGGACCAACAGGAGGTACAGAACTGAAACCAGTGGGTTTGGTCTATGTGGGTTTGGCCTACAGTAGTGGTGTCAAAACCTGGGAATTCAGGTTTACCACAGATAGAAAAACCAACAAACTCATGACTAGTCAGGCCGCCTTGAATATTATACGGAGATATTTACTGGATGCGTGATATTCTGCTGCGGACCTTTGTAGCTATTCCAATTCCGGAAACGATACGTCCGGTTTATGCGAAATTAAAAGCAACAGTTCCAGGATCTGGTTTAAAGATCAAATGGGTACGTTCTGATCTGATGCATCTTACCTTAAAGTTTTTAGGCTATACACCGGAATCATCAGTCGAGGATGTTCGTTCAGTTTTCGCAAAGTTAGTTAAACCGCAATCAGCCTTCAATCTATCGATTTGTAACACGGGTTGTTTCCCAAAACCGGAACGGCCCCGGGTGTTGTGGATGGGGATAGAAGGGGATCTGGATCATTTAAAAAACCTGGTTAATCAGATAAATAGTGGGTTGGAACCGCTGGGATTTTTAGTGGAGGAAAAATCATTTGTTCCTCATCTCACTATTGCCCGAATTCGTTACCCGCAAAAGAAAACTCCTGATATTACTTCCTTTTTAAACATATCTTTTGATCCAATTCCTGTAGCGGTGAATAAGATTCAGTTTATTTCCAGCGAACTCTTTTCAAATGGGCCAGTTTATTCTATTTTAAGTACTCATTTTTTTGGTAATAATTCAATTTAGGAGTATCAACAATGCCTGCAAATAATGATAAAAAAACCAAAGCTCTGGAATTAGCCATTGCCCAGGTAGATCGGCAGTTTGGAAAAGGGTCCATTATGCGATTGGGCTCCGATCGTCCGTTAATTATGGATAATGTCATTTCCAGCGGATGTCTGTCATTAGATGTTGCCCTGGGAGTCGGTGGAATTCCCCGGGGTCGAATTATTGAAATCTTTGGTCCGGAATCTTCCGGTAAAACAACCCTGGCGTTACACTTTGTTGCTGAAGCTCAAAAATCTGGTTATGCAGCTTTTATTGATGCTGAACATGCTATGGATCCGGAATACGCTAAAAAATTGGGTGTTAACACGGATGAATTACTGGTTTCGCAACCGGATACCGGTGAACAGGCGTTAGAGATTACGGAAACACTGGTGCGCAGCGGCGCCCTGGATATTATCGTGATTGATTCAGTTGCCGCACTGGTTCCACGAGCAGAGCTGGAGGGGGAAATGGGAGATACACACGTTGGGCTTCAAGCCCGGCTCATGTCACAAGCCCTGCGAAAATTAACCGGAACGGTTAATCGATCAAATACGGCGGTGGTATTCATTAATCAGATCAGGGAAAAAATCGGTGTAATGTTCGGAAATCCGGAAACCACGCCTGGTGGCCGGGCTCTGAAATTTTATACTTCCATTCGCTTGGATATCCGTCGTATTACTACTATCAAGGAAGGTACCAATTCAATCGGTAGTCGCGTTCGGGTGAAAGTGGTTAAGAACAAAGTTGCGCCTCCTTTTAAACAAACTGAATTTGATCTGATGTATGACCAGGGAATTTCCACTGAAGGCGATATTCTGGACCTAGCCATTAAAGGAGACATCGTACAGAAAATGGGATCCTGGTTTTCATTTGATGATATGAAAATCGGACAGGGCCGGGAAAATGCGAAAAATTTCTTGAAAGAAAACCCCGATGTTCGTAACAAAATCGTAAGTCATGTTAAAAAATTCATTGGATTGGATAAACAATCAAAAAAGAGTGAAGAAGCATAAAATTATTTCCGTCGTTGTTTCTAAACGGAATCCAAAACGACGGATCGTAACATTGGACAATGGAGACGTCTTCAGAGTTACTGAAGACGTTTTTATTAAGCATCCTTTACATTCCGGAGATACTTTGTCCTCTGCAACTCTGGAAGAGATAACTGAAAAAATAAACCTGCAGGCGATTCGGGAGGCTGCTTTCAATTTGTTAAGTTACCGGATGAGAAGTGTCACAGAACTTAAATCAAGACTGTTAAAAAAAGGTTTTAAAGCAGAAGCGGTAAAATTGGTAATTCAGGGTTTAATTAAGGATGGGTATTTAGATGACAAAGAATTTGCCCGGGCGTTTGTATTGGACAAGGTTAAAAATAATAAAATCGGTCCAGTGGCGCTGAAAGTTGCCATGTTTCCCCATAATTTTCCTCAGGATTTACTGAATCAATCTATTGAAACGATTTACCGAGAATTTCCGATAAATGATTTAATCAAATACCACTTACAAAAAAAGAGGTTTCAAGCCGGGAAGAAATTAACTCCGAAAGAAAGAAACCGTTTAGTTCAGTATTTACGGCGTAAGGGGTTTCCCTGGGATTCCATTAAAAATGCGCTTCTTGACCAGGGAATTCTTAATTCCGGGAACCTGTAATTATTTAGTAATTGAGTGAGTCGTTGAAAGAATCGGAATATGGATCTTAGAAGGATTAAACAAAGCCTGGGACGCACCCCTAATCCGGAGGAAGTTACCTTTCTGAATAATTTATTTCTGGTATGCAAACCGTTATTAAAATGGCGCAATGAATTGGCAATAATTGAATCCGGGAGAAATAAATATAGTGCAATGATTTTACTTGCCGGCCAGAATCCCAGTGATCCTCTGAAGACAGATGGATTATTATCGTGTATTGCCGGCGGATATGATAAACGATTGACGCTAAAGATAAATCTGGGAACCATCATCGGTGGGGAACGTCTTTTCCAACCGAAAACAGATATCAATGTCACGGATGGAACATTGCTCTTTGTTCAGAAAAGCAGATCCTTACTGCAATTTGTCAAATCAATATATTCCCGTTCTGAAGTAATGAGTCTTGAACCAGTGTTTAAAAATGGACTACCGCTTTCGATCTTGAAATTAGTTTCTCATGATCAAAGTACAACCGGTATCTGTTTAAATGGATTTCAAGGGCAGGATGAGTTTTTTAATCATCGAAAGGCGGGTATTCTAACTGTGGTGCAAGGTGGATTTGATCAGGAATTGAGTCAACAGGGGGAAGCAACAGGTTGCTCGGTTTTTTCGTTGGGACACCTGACGGAAGATGGAATGGTCTCATTTGAGCAGGATGGGATAAAAAAAGTCAGGATTCAAAAATCAATTATAACAACTCTATTAGGGAATCAAAACGCAGACACCGCATACAGGGAAATAAAAACAGCTCCTGTTTCCCAGACGCATTCCAAAGTTAAAATCAAGGACTATTCAGCAGCCATTCAGAACTTGGTCCATTTGACCCAATCCCGGGAGAATCCAGTTGTTGCTCCTGCTAAACTGCTTATCGAATCACAGGTTGTTTTTGGGAACTTGAGAAGCGGAAAAGGATTTGGTATTGCCTTGAATGATAACGATCATCTTGAAATCTCCGATCCTGGAATACGGGGCATGGCTTTTCTTTCCAGCGCTGTCCGGCGATTGGTTTGTCGCGGGATAAAACCGGAATCAGCAACTGCCCTGATTCTTTCCAATAAACGTTCGAATAAATTAACGGAATTAATTCAAGGTCTGAAAAAAGCTGCCGATCATTTAAACATTCAAATGTCAAATTCGGTAGTGGCGACTAAAAAGCAAGACGGCATTCAATGCCGGGTTGCAGCCGCCGGTTTGTTTATTAAGCAAAAGCGTTTCCCTCAACATTTTCAACGCTCTGGTGATTTCATTTCAATTCTTGGCAGTCACCGGGGCGAATTAGGCACCAGTTTATTTTTAAAACATCTGTCCACTTCCAACCATGGTGTTCATCCAACTCTGGATTTGAATATGGAATCCCGAATTCAAGAAGCCGTTTTAACGGGAATACAAGCTGGCTTGATTCAATCAGCACGATCTGTTTCAGGTGGTGGTTTGGCTGTTACGATTGCCAAAGCATTGTTGAATCAAAATTCAGCTATAGGGGCTAGAATTCATTATTCCCGGAAATTATCTCCAGAAGAATTGTTATTTGGTGAAACCCAGGGTTTGACCTTGATTTCCATCACTGAAGACGATCTGATGGAATTTGAACGAATTTGCATGAACATTGGTGTGCCCAGTACAACCATCGGGCGGGTCACCGCAGATGGTCTCTATACGTTTAACGACATTGTGAAACTGGCAGTAAAGGATTTACATTCCAAATGATGGATTACTCAATCAAAGATCCGCAGGATAATTCTATTCCTGTTCGCAATATTTATTGTGTCGGTCGTAATTACCGTGCCCATGCCAAGGAATTGAATAATCTTGTACCGGATGAACCTTTTTTTTTCCAAAAATCAACTCCGGCGCTGAATACCGGATCGATTATAAAATTACCTAAGAACCGAATTATTCAGTATGAATTGGAAATTGTAGTGCTTGTGGGAACGATGACCGAATCGGTGAACCCGGGGGAGGAACTGAATTTAGTCTCCGGCTTAGCTCTGGGGCTGGATTTGACCGACCGTAATTTTCAGACGACTTTAAAAGAAAAACGACTGCCGTGGTTGTTTTCAAAATCTTTCAGTGGTGCGGCAGTAGTGACGAAATTCATTGATCCCCATTCCTCTCTCTGGAATCAGGATTTCTGGTTTAAAATCAATGGTCAAATCGTACAACGGGGTAATCGTAATCAAATGCTGTATTCGATTCCTGAACTGCTAAGATATTTATTACAACATATTCCAGTTTTAAAAGGTGATCTGATCTTTACCGGCACACCGGAGGGGGTAGGTAATCTCGCTAAAGGTGATCGGTGTAAGATTGGAATCGGAGAAAAAACGCTGGCAGTTTATAAAGTTCAATAACAGTGTTTATATCAGACAGTTATTCCGGAGGAATGTAATTCAAGGACTTTTGTTTTAGTAAATGTCAATAATTCCTTATGAATGATGCCATTGGTCGCTAAGATTTGGCGATCAAATATATTGAATGGTTCTCCATCCATCCTGGTTACTGTACCACCGGCCTCCTGAAGAATTACGATTCCTGCTGCTGAATCCCAGGGGTGTAAATCGAATTCCCAAAATCCGTCAATGATTCCCCGCGCGACGTGGCAGAGGTCAACAGCGGCTGAACCCAATCGACGTACTCCCTGCGTTTTATTTGTTAAAGTTTTGAACAAATCCATATTTGCTTCCCAAAGCGATCCATGTTCATAACCGAACCCGGTTAATAACAGACTGCGGTCCAGGGTTGAAACAGAGGATACTTGAATACGTTGGCTCTCCCAATAGCTGCCTTTTTGATCAACTGCCGAATACAGTTGATTAGCAGGTAATTCCACAATAACTCCAAGAACAGGTTGCTGGTTTTTAAAACAACCGATTGATACTGAAAAGGGAGGGTAACCATGAACAAAATTAGTTGTGCCGTCCAGAGGATCAATCACCCAAAGATATTCTGAATCAGTCTTTTTCCGCTCGCTTTCTTCAGCCAGAATTCCGTGGTCGGGGAATTCGCTTTGAAGGGTATTTATAATAATCGCTTCTGATTTGCGATCCGTATCCGTAACCAGATTTGACCAGCTTTTGAAATCAATCCGGTGTGGTTTATCCATAGCCGCTAGAATCGCAGCACTTGCTTCCCGGGCTGCCCGGCAGGCGACTTCAAGTAACGTTGAAAACACGGTTGACTAAGACTGAATCATTTTCTGTTTGTAGGGAATATGTTCCTTCGAAAAATAATTTTTTGTCATTTTGCGCAGGGCAGTAGACAATAGAATGATGGAAATCAAATTCGGAAGGGTCATGAAACCCAGGGCTGCATCTCCAAAAGCCCAAATTGCTTCCAGACTGGCAATGGCGCCGATGAAAACGAAGAAAACGAACACCCAGCGGTAAGGTTTGATTGCCTTATTGCCAAAGAGGTACTCCGTTGCCCGGTCACCGTAAAAAGACCAACTGATGGCCGTTGAAATCGCAAATAACAGAACTGACAGTGTTACGATTTTATCCCCGTAGGGGAAAATCCAGGCTAATCCGGTTTTAAATGCTGCCGAAGTCAGCAGGCTGCTGTTGAGAAGCACACCGCTAAAAGAAGGATCAATGCGTGTAACAAAATATTCAGTATGATGCCAGGCACCGGTGGTAATAATAACCAACCCAGTCAATGAACAAATTACAATCGTGTCAATAAAGGGCCCCAGCATGGCCACGGAGCCTTCCCGAATCGGGTACTTGGTTTTTGCCGTGGAATGGGCAATGGCAGCACTTCCTTGGCCGGCTTCGTTGGAATACAGCCCCCGTTTAATACCCCAGAGCATCGTATTCATTACAACCAGGAAACCGCCTCCCCCGACTCCGGCGATTTCAGCCGGAGGATGAAAAGCCATACTGAAAACTTTATTCAGGGCTTCCGGAATACTATCGAGTGTTGCTAATAGAATCAGCATTGCTGAAATAACATAAAATACCGCCATAATTGGCGCTAAAAAGCCGGTTACATGACCAATTCGTTTAATGCCACCAATAATAACCATTCCGACGATTCCGGCTAATATGAGGCCATTTATTACCTGTTGCACAGATAATTCAAACCCGCCGAATAGAAGATGTTTTTTGGTCAGAAAATGAGCCGGACCGATGATTTGGGAGATTTCAGAGTAAATCTGATCGGAAACAGTAAAAGACTGAATGGCATTCCCCGTGGCAAAGGAACAAATAATGGCAAAGGCAGCAAAAGAAACCGACAACCAGCGCCATTGCTTTCCCAAACCATTTTCAATTGTGTACATGGGGCCACCGGCGGTAAACCCTTCTTCGTCGATTTCCCGGTATTTCAAAGAAAGGGAGCATTCTGAAAATTTTAACGTTGTTCCAAAAAAGGCAGTGACCCACATCCAGAAAAGCGCTCCGGGGCCTCCGTAATAAATGGCAGTAGCTACACCGGCAATATTTCCAATCCCCACCGTTGCAGAGAGAGCTGTAGTCAGGGCCCGGAAATGATTTAAATCGCCCACATCGTCCGGATTGTCATAAATCCCCGCCGTAACCTTAACACCGTGCCAGAAATAACTGATTTGGGGCCATCTCAGTTTAATAGTTACGAATATCCCAGTACCAACCAAAGCAATCACCATGAAAGGAATCGCCCGTTTTGATGGGAAAGTCCAGATAGCTTCAAAAAAATCAACTCCAAAAGCATAGAGAAGAATTGCAATAATCGAAAATGCAATAATTCCGGCTGTTGTTCGTTTCATATTTCTTTATCCTGAATTGTTAAGTGAAAGTTTACGGTAAGATGAGGGCCGTGGCAATTCCAATCAATGTCTAATATTTACTTTAAACTAAATCAAACGCTTTGTTTACTATTCTTGATCATACTAAAAACAAAAATTATTATTTATATTCCAATTTTAGGAGGTAAATAAATTTACTCATTTAGGAATCACTAATAGTTAAAAGTCTGTTACCATGGATTTGAAATCATCCTTTCAGTCCAAACCACTGTTGTTTGTTGTTATTGTCTATTCTCTCGGCCTATTGTTTGGTCAGCAATTTCTGAATCCGGGCCTGTCTTTGGCATTGTTGATTATCTGTTTTGGTTTGCTTCTATTTATTCGAAGGGATCAATTGTTTTTATCAATTTTTCTACTTGTCGTATTCGCTGGAGGCTGGTATTACACTGCAATCACAACCGATACCCTGAACCAATTAGTTAATAGAATAGAAGCATTAAACGAGACCACTGTTGATTTCGAAGGCCAAATTACTGAAGTACGATATTACCAGAATCGTACGAGATTAACAGTCAAGTGGGGGCATTTAAAGAGTCCTGATGAAGTTTCGGTAATCAAGATTGGATTCCAATTGTATGTCCGTGACCGATTTGAAGTAGCGGTTGGAGACTCGGTTTCAGGTAAGGGAGAATTAAGGAAAATAGGGGGGAAAAGAAACCCGGGTGACTTTGATTTCAGGAAGTTTTATTTCAGGAACGGGATTTTCTGTCGGATTTATACTGAAACTGAAAATGTAATAGCAAGGAAACCGGGGGAAAGTTTTTCACCGTTGAGGATTTTCTCTGACATTCAAACATATATTAAAAAAAACCTGACACAATCGATCGGACCGGAGTCTGGTTTACTCTCTGCCTTGATTCTGGGAGATAAATCTCAAATTGACCCCGAACTTAAACAAACTTTTGTCCGAACGGGAGTTGTCCACGTGTTGGCGGTATCAGGATTGCATGTGGGTTTTATCTTGGTTATCCTGATTAGTATAGTACGGCTGTTTCGCATTCCCTGGGGTTGGGACCGTCTTTTGCTGATATTAGGGCTCTGCTTCTATGTTGGACTGACCGGCGGAAAACCCAGTGTTATTCGCGCCAGTATCATGGCGGGATTGTATTTAATTGCACCGGTAGTTAATCGTCCTGCAAATATCTGGAATATCATTGCGTTGGCTGCCCTGAGTATTCTAATTGTGAATCCTTTTGCCCTTCAGGATCTGGGTTTTTTATTTAGCTTCAGCGCCGTCATTTCAATCATAGTTCTTTACAACCAGTTTCAGAAAATTCTGCCATTATGGTGCCGGGTGAATACGATAAACAATCAGACTTTAAAATACAGTTGGGGGTTGTTTCTGGTATCCCTTTCTGCTCAGTTAGGTACATTACCATTGACAGCACTTTATTTCCATCGGATTCCTGTGATTGCATTAATTGCCAATGTGATGATTGTTCCGCTTGTTGGTGTTTTATTAGCCAATGGTTTTCTGATATTGATCCTGGGTGGAATTCCGGTAATAGGCGCCTTAGTTGGTCAATCAGCCTGGTTCATTACACAATTAATTCAATCATTGACGAATACTTTTTCCAAAGTAAGTTTTGCTTCTATTCAGACAGGATCGATACAACCGTATTCTGTTATTATTTACTTTTCATTATTAGCCGGAATTTTTCTTATTCTGCAACCTGGTTTCCGACGTAAAGCTGTTATTCTATTTTTACTGGCTGGCAATTTGGTAGTTTGGAAGAATGCAATTTCTAATCCAGGGTGTGAGGTGTTGTTTATCGATGTGGGAGAAGGAGATGCAGCCGTCATTAAAATGCGAAATGGTAAAGCCATGCTGATCGATGGTGGGTTAAGGACCCAACAAAAGGATTATGGTGAAAAGACCATTATTCCTGTTTTACAATATCTGGGCATTCATCGTTTGAACTGGCTGGTGGCCACGCACCCCCATAACGACCATATTGGTGGTTTAATTACTGTAACCGAATCGCTACCGGTGGATACTGTTTGGGAACTAAACGCAAATTTTAATTCTGCAACTAATAATCGTTTGAATGAATTATTTCTTAATAAGGGTGTTGTGGTCCAATATCCACACAGCGGGGATTTAAAATATCTTAGTAATCAATGTTTGGTTCAGTTTTTTAGTCCTGTTAAAGGATTTAAAAAGAATGTTGGAAATATTAATAATCAAAGTCTGGTATTCAAAATTTCGTTTGGAAAAACGAGTATCTTTTTTCCGGGAGATCTGGAACTGGAGGGAGAAGCAATAATTCTTCCTTACGGTGACCTGTTACGTGCGGATCTATTGAAAGTCGCTCATCATGGTTCATTGACCAGTACAACGAGACCATTTTTAAAATTGATCAACCCGGAATTGGCAGTTGTTTCTGTTGGATATAGAAATAAATTCCATCACCCGGCTCCGGTTATTTTAAAGCGGATCATGAATTCAGGAGCGAAAATTCACCGGACGGATCAGCAAGGGGCACTTTGGGTTCGAACTGATGGGAAAACTTTTGGAGTGATCAATTGGAAATAATTGCAGGCGTCGATGAAGCTGGTAGGGGTCCCCTGGCAGGTCCGGTAGTAGCAGCAGCAATTGTTTTACCGCCGGTGCATGGTATAGAAGGTCTTCGGGATTCTAAAAAATTAACCCCGAAAAAAAGGGAGGTTCTATTTCAGAAAATTCAGGAATGTGCTTCTTCTATCGGTATCGGAATCGTAGATGTTCAACAGATTGATAGATTAAATATTCTTAAAGCAACACAGTTGGCTATGCGGAAAGCCTTAGGACAACTGAAACCAGCTCCCACCAGGGCACTGATTGACGGGTTTGGACTCCCGGGTAAAATCATCCCCAATAAGGGTATTATCGGTGGTGATGATAAAATTGACGAAATAAAAGCTGCCTCAATTATTGCCAAGGTCACCCGGGACAAAATTATGGAAGATATGAACATAATCTTTCCTAGATACGGTTTTGAAAAGCATAAAGGATATGGAACTCCGCAGCATATGAAAGCATTACAGGAGTTTAAAGCGTCACCGATTCACCGGAAATCCTTTACTCCGGTTAAACAGAATTTTCCTACACTGGACTGGATTCGGTCCAAACGCCGGATTGGAGAATTAGGCGAACAGTTAGCAGCTTTACACTATTATAATATGGGTTATGAAATAGTAGCGATGAATGATGTTTGCAGTCATTATGGAGAAATTGACATTATCACCAGGAATGGGGATTCTCTGGTTTTCGTAGAGGTGAAAACATTTTCAAAACAGCAGCTCGGTACACCGGCACAAAAAGTCGATCAGGGGAAATTATCCCGGCTGGAAAAGGCAGTTCAATATTATTTGGAAAAAAACCAACCGGAACAGAATGTCAGACTGGATGTCATGTCAGTTTACCTGGGAAGAGGGAAACCATTGTTTAAACGACTTAAAGGAGTGTTTTTAAACTAAAATACTTACGCTGTAATCAAGTCCCTGACTTAAATTCGCCGCCAATGAAATTCAATAAACCTAAAGTTCTTGCTGAATTACGCTCAATCGTAATTCTGGTAATAATTGTCCTTCTGTTAAAAGTAACTTTGTTTGAATTGTACATTGTTCCAACCGGCAGCATGGAAAATACAATTATGACCGGTGATTTTTTAATTGGAAACCGGTTTGTGTACGGAATGCGAACACCGGATTGGATCGGAATCCCCTATACTGATTTTGGTTTCTACATCCCATATTTAAGATTTCCCAAATTTCAGGAACCGAAGCGGAGCGATGTCATCATTTTCAATTTTCCCCGGGATCCCCATCAGAAATATGTCAAACGCTGTGTAGCTGGACCGGGTGATACACTGCAGGTAAGGAATAAAAAAGTTTTTGTTAACCGTAAGGAATATTCCCTCCCTGAACATGGTAAATACCTGATGCCGGCGCTTTCACCGGATTTTAAACAACAGGATATTTTTTTAGGGACCCAGGGAAACCGTGATTTTTTCCATCCTCTGAGGATTCCCGCAGCTGGAGACAGTATAGCAATTACACCAGCCAATGCCAAATTATTATTGCATTTAATGGTTCTGGATGGTCATGAATTGACCTTAAAAGCAGGGACCAAGGATTACTATTTCACCATTATCAGTCCCGATGAATTATACCGAAGGAAAGGAAAAGGTTACGTTTACAATGCTTTTTATCCAAAAGGGAATTTAGTGAATCCATGGTCAGATCATTTGCCGGCCGGAAATCTATTTATCGATGGTGAACCAATTCGTGACCTGGATTATTACGTAGTGGAACAAAATTATTATTGGGCCATGGGGGATAATCGTGATGACAGTCTGGACTCCCGTTATTGGGGTTTTGTTCCGGAAGATCATATTCTGGGGAAAGCTTTGCTGACCTACTTTTCGTTGGACCTGGATACATTCTTACCCCGTTTAAACCGGATTGGTACTATCATCCATTAGCACTTGCCTTGTCTTTTCCTGACAGCGTATTTTGACCGGTCAATAGACGAATAGATTTAAGGATGATCAGAAAACTAATATTACTTTCATGTTTAATGGTTACCGGGTTGGTGGCACAGGATTCAACTGTGGTTGATTCAACACCAGCAGTTGTTGAAAGTTCGAATACCTCTTTACCTATGGATTTAGCTTTTGGTTATAAGGGGTTTGCCTGGGGTAGTCCGGTTGGGACACTGCCGAAAACCGGGTTAACTTCGGTAAAAATGCCCGGCGATACCGTGAACCTGCGTTATAGCGGAAAACTTGGTATTGATTCTGTCCAGGTCGTTTATTTTTTCTCCGACAGTGGATTCTGGAAGGTGGAGATTGATTTTATTCCACCGGGAGATGATATCGATGGGCAGGTAAAATTATTTAAACGTTTGGAAAAGAACATTTCTGAGGTTTATGGTCCCACTCGCAGTTTAACCCAGGTTCAATCTGGTCCGGGATCGTCGTATTCGGATTATTTAAACCCCAAATTTTCACGGGCTTTTTATCGTTCGACATGGAGCAGCACACCAATTCAAATTGAATTATTGTTAAATGGCCTGGTTCTTTTGCCGGTTTCGGAACTTCCCATTTACAGCGGTAATTTGAGTGTGTTAAAACTGGTTTATTATAACCCCGATTTCATGTATATGTCCAGCTCGGTACCGAAGCCGGAACCACTACCTTCCATATTTGATATTTATTGATTTCTATGGCCGCTTATTTTCGGCCCCTGCTGTTCATATTTTTAGCATTGCCGTTGAAAATATCAACTTGTTCTGCACCAAAACGACTGACCAAGGAATTCAACTATCAAATTCCCAAGGATCAGGTTTTGGATAAATGTAAACAGGATCTATTAAGATTGGGGTATGAAATTGATATCTATGCTCCAGAGACAGGTTTATTAGTTACTAAAAAGAAAAAGTTAAAACGTTCCTTTCGACGGTTTGATTATTTAGTTGTCGTGATAGTAACTGATAAAATCGAAGTTTTTCTGGGGGTGGAAAAATGGGTTTTTAAACGCGGGTCCGAAGTATCTACTAGTGGAAAAAGTCTGTACCAAACCCAATCCGAAGATGTTTTACCGGTAAAGCTCCGGAAAAAAATATTTCAACCGATAATTCAATCCTTCGAAAAGAGTAATTTCAAATTACTTACTCCGTGAAATTGTGAGTCTAAAACCTGTGTCAATTCAATTTCTAAAATCGTTTTCGATATTATTCTTTCCGGCTGTAATTTGCCGTCCACTTTATGGCTATTGATCTAAATAATAAAGAAGGTAGGGTGGGATATCTTCAGGCCAAACTGGACGATCTCCTAGAAGGAATTAATGCCTCTTACGGCCAGGCATTAGTGGATGAATTGATGGAACGACTGGAGGCGGCCATTCAGGATTTCAATGAGGAGGTGCAATACCTGATGGCCAGTCTCAAGGAAAATTCCACCAGACAGGAAGAATTACTTAAGAAAATTAAAGCCGGTGAAGTAGTAGGGACGGAAACCAGTGAAACTGATCAGGAAGAAGAATCTGATCCAAAGGAATTGAGCGAATGGGAAAAACGATTAGAAGGTTTAAAATAACAATTAATTGAGGAAAAGATGAGCATTAAGGATAAAATTATATTTGGGCTATTAGCTGTTTTACTTATCACCGGTGGTTATTTCCAGTGGTTGTCCGATGATCTAAAAGCACGAATGGAAGTTCTTAATAAACAGGATAAAGATCATCTGGACATCATCGATAAGGAATTCAGAGAAGACTTAAGAAAATATAATCTTCGTTTTGAAGGTCGTGGTAAACATATACGGCGTGCTCAGCAGGATATAATTGCTAATACTAATTTAATTAATACTACCGCCGATTCGTTGTATGATCGGATCGATGACGTACAATGGAATCTTGACGAATTTTCCCGTGTAACCAATAAAAAGATTGATTTAACCAATCAGGATCTAACCGATTTGCAGGAATCTTTCGACAGTCAAAGGAGATTAACCCGACGTAAATTTT
This sequence comes from Fidelibacterota bacterium, assembly GCA_046861615.1. GTDB lineage: Bacteria > Fidelibacterota > Marinisomatia > Marinisomatales > TCS55 > CAZNUM01. The sequence continues at coordinate 14,877 of JBHHUS010000002.1, read as the reverse complement.
CTGATCTGGAGCAAACGGTTACTGCTTTACAAAATCAGGTTAAGGAACTGGCCAAGCCCAAAGAAGCTGAAAACGGGAAAAAGAAGAAGAAATAAGGGAGTAATTTTTAGCATTATTGTTAAAAGAGGTCATTTTTAATGACCTCTTTTTTTCTTTCGATCGGTAAATTTCATCGGAACAAATTAGTGGGAGCCTGGAAAAACAGACGCAATATTACTTTTCTTTAATTATATTTAATATTTAAATGAGGTGGAACGCTCGGGAAATATTCGCTCTCTTAAAGTGATAAATAAAGTACGCTTATTAATGCAATATCAGATAAATACCTTTTATTACTTAAAGTATAATATCAGGTACGTTTTATAAATAAAGTGGGGTAGACTTCACGATGACCTCGGAACAAAGTGAAGGTCTACCCCTTCCACATACCAAAGGTACCAAGCCAGCACCTTGATAGCTTAAAGTAATAGTTTAATAAAATTTTTGCAAGTGTTTTTTTGAACCAGAGAAAAGAGCAGTGCCGAGGGCGAGACTCGAACTCGCACGGTGTTGCCACCACCAGATTTTGAGTCAGGCGCGTCTACCAGTTCCGCCACCCCGGCTTTAAATTCTTAAGCCAAAATCAGTGGAAGAAATTAGAAGCCTAAGAAAGAAAATATCAATATATTTGGGTACTGAGAAAAAAGGGTGATAATTATGACTTTCAATACTATTGCAGAAATGTTTTTACAGTCAGTAACTAACTTTCGTGCTGATAAGGCTTATTTTGAAAAAGTCGATGGACGATGGAAAGGCTATTCGTTTGGTGAAGTGGGGGAATTGGTAGATCAATTTACCGGTGGTCTATCCCAATTAGGGGTGAAGAAAGGAAGTAAAGTAGCCATATTGTCAACTAATAATCCTCGCTGGGCTATCAGTGATTATGCTATTGCCGGACTTGGCGCCGCTTCCGTTACCGTGTATCCCACGTTGATTGCCCCGCAAATAAAATATATTATTGACGATTCAGATGCTGAATACGTGATTACTGAAAATAAGGAACAGACGGATAAAATATTATCTTTCATTAAAGACAGCCTCGGACTTAAGGGCATTATTACCATGGACGATACCCGGGATCCTGGGAATCAGATTATCGCTTTTCAGGAAGTTCTTGAAATGGGAAATAAAAAAATTACAGAGGATGGATTTTCCTATGCAGAAATATCTAAACAGGTTGAACCGGAAGATTTATTGACCCTGATCTATACCAGCGGTACCACGGGGAATCCAAAGGGAGTCATGCTTATCCATCGTAATCTGGTTTCCAATATTTACAGTGGTTTAGATGCCCTGGATATTAATACCGGTGAAATATTTCTATCCTTTTTGCCGCTCAGCCATTCATTCGAAAGAATGGCCGGCCATTATACCGGTTTCAACCGGGGATGCACTACCTATTATGCTGAGGGTGTTGAAACGGTAGCGGATAATATGCTGGAAGTCCGTCCAACAATCATGGTGGCAGTACCGCGGCTGTATGAAAAAATATATGGTAAAGTACTGGATAAGGTCAGTAAGGATCCGGCCATCAGGCAAAAGATATTCTGGTGGGCAATCAAGATTGGTACCCAGGCTGCAGCATTCCTGAAACGTAATCAACAACCTTCCGGTTTATTAGCGCTGAAATATAAGTTGGCCAATAAACTGGTATTCTCCAAGTTGAAAGAACGGGTAGGAGGAAGACTCCGTTATTTTATTTCCGGTGGAGCGCCACTTTCAAAAGAAATTGGTGAATTTTTTATGTCGGCCGGCCTGCCAATCTTGGAAGGATATGGTTTGACAGAGACCAGCCCGGTGATCTCCGTGAACAGAATAGAACTGATCAAATTCGGAACAGTGGGGGCTCCGGTTAACGGGGTAGAAGTTAAAATTGCCGACGACGGAGAAATTCTCTGTCGGGGCGATAATGTTATGGTTGGTTATTACAAAAATGAAGCTGACACGAAAGAATCGATTGATGCTGACGGCTGGTTTCATACCGGTGATATTGGAGAATTTGATGAAGATGACTACTTGAAGATCACCGACCGTAAAAAGAGTTTACTGGTGACTTCAGGAGGAAAAAACGTGGCCCCGGCTCCACTGGAGATTGCTCTGTCTTCCAATAAATTTGTGGAACAGTGCCTGGCGATTGGGGATCGCCGGAAATTTGTATCGGCCTTGATCGTCCCCTCCTTTGAAATGTTGACCGAATGGGCTAAAGAACACGGCATTCCCACTGATGACAGGGAGGCCCTGGTTCAAAACAGTGAGGTTATTGTCCTGTACGAAAGTGTTGTTCAGGAAGCAATGGAGAGTTTTTCAAGGTACGAACGAATTAAGAAGTTTGCCCTTGTGCCGCGGGAATGGACCATTGCTGAAGGGGAAACCACACCAAAGTTATCGATTAAACGTAAGCCGGTCGAACAGCATTTTGCCGCTTTAATTGACAGTATTTACGCTGAATAAATTCACCGGAAGGATTTCAGCCCTTGTCCATTGAAACTGTGACTGTCCTGGGATGTGGTTCCTGGGGCAGTGCCTTAGCCCAGTGTCTGGCTTTGCAGGGGCATAGAGTAAACGCCTGGCACCACAATGCTGACAAGGTCAAACAATTTAAATCAACCAGGCGCCATCCCAATCTTCCCGGTTTTCAATTTGCCAAAAATATCACTTTCTTTCCCGACTTGACCGAAGCACTGGATCAAAGTCGTTATGTCATTATTGCTGTTCCATCTCATGCCGTTCGCAAATTAGCGTTCCGATTAAAAGGCAAGTTGAATCGGGATTCAATTCTGGTTAATGTTGCCAAGGGGGTCGAAAACCAGACGCTTAAAACCATGAGTCAGGTTGTTCAGGAGGCTTGCGGCTTCAAAAAAGATCTGATTGTTAGTCTGTATGGTCCTAGCCACGCTGAGGAAGTGATTCAGCGATTACCGACTACTTTAGTGGCTGCGGCTGAAAATATTTCAACCGCCGAGCAAGTGCAATTCCTGTTTTCCAGTCCATTTTTACGGGTTTACACTAATACCGATATTCTCGGCGTAGAATTGGGGGGTTCGATAAAAAATGTCATTGCCATTGCTGCTGGGATTTGCGACGGCATCGGTTTTGGTGACAATACTAAGGCAGCCCTGTTAACCCGTGGAATCACAGAAATGACCCGTCTGGGTGTTGCCATGGGTGCCAGGAAGGAAACTTTTTCCGGTCTTAGCGGTATAGGAGATTTAATTGCCACTTGTCTCAGTAAACACAGCCGAAACCGTTATGTGGGCGAGGAAATTGGCCGCGGTAGAAAACTCGGGGATATTCTGGAACAAATGGAAATGGTAGCGGAGGGTGTAAAAACGGCTCAATCAGTTCACGATCTGAAAGCGAAATATTCAGTGGAAATGCCCATTTCACAAGCCATTTACAATATTTTATTTGAGGATAAAGATCCCAAGTTGGCGGTTACGGAACTGATGACTCGAAATTTGACCCGGGAACATAATATTTAACCGTATTTTCTCGCTTTTTCCGCAATAATAAAAAGCAGTAATTTTACCGATTGCCCTTGTAGTTCAACGGATAGAACAAATCCCTCCTAAGGATTAGATGTAGGTTCGATTCCTGCCAAGGGTACAGAAAACGCTAATTAGAAAGAAAAAAATAAAATGCTGAAACCGAAAAAGAAATTAACCCGGAAAGAAATTAAACGTGATCCGTTCCTTGAGACGATATTTTCAGTTCGTCATAACCTGACGGAAAATCGCAAGTTTTATACCCGGATTTTATTAGGTGCGCTGTTTGTATTTATTATCGGAACCCTTTTCCTGCAGAACACCCGGGCTAACCGGGAGGAAGCGAATGTCGCTTTGGGTAAGGCCATGATCTACATTGATCTGGGGGATGATGATAATTCAATCCTATATCTACAGGATGTCATTGACGAATATCCCGCTACACTGGCAGGAAATAACGCCCGCTATTACCTCGCAAAAGTCTATTTTGACTGGGGTGATTATGAATTGGCTAAACCACTGCTGGAGGAATTCATCGACCGGTCTGGTAACCAGTTGCTGAAAGGATCGGCTTATCAGGTCTTATCAAATATTTACCAGGACAGCGGCGATCTGAAGACCGCCATTAAATATCAGCGGAAAGCATTAAAATACACTAATTCCAGGGAGGAAGCGGCCTGGGCTTCTTTGTCATTGGCAAAACTGGATATTCTTAACGGCAACCAGAATGAAGCGAAAAAACTTATTGCTGATGTATTAGCGGAGTGGGATGAAAATTTCGATTTAAAACAATATGCAGAATTTGTGGAGGGCCTTTTAGTGTCGGAGGGAAATACGCTCAATTAGCCTTTGATTGATCTTTAATAAGCAGTAATTTCTGGACTGGAAAGTGGGTTGCCCAACCCACTTTTCTTTTGTCAAGGCATGACTAAATGAATGAAATGAAAAAAAAGCTTGAAGCGCTATTGCCACCGAACTTGGTGCTGATGGATGTCATTAAAAATCAACATCGGCCTGGTGTAAAACTGATAGTTGACAGTATCCGACCGATGACAATCAATACTACTTCAGACGTAGCCCGGACAGTCCGGGATTCCGGTTATCTGGATCAGGTGTTTCCAGATGGTTATCAGTTAGAGGTGACCTCACCGGGGCTGGAGGCACCCTTGAAGCAGCGGTTCCAGTTTGAAAAGAATATTGGTCGGAAAATTGAACTAAAACTTCTTAATCAATTACAGGGTCATACTGTGAAAATAATTGATGTTGATGAAACCGGATTAACCGGTGAAGATAAAACCGGCGGGAAAGAATACATTAAATTCGACCAGATTGAAACGGCAAAAATTGTTATTGAATTCAAATAATTCTGTGTGGAGGCATTTTGATTAACCGGGAATTAATTGAAGTATTTTCAGAGATCGCCCGTGATAAAAACGTGGAGCGGTCCGAGCTGGGATCCATCCTGGAACAGCTTTTTTTACACCTGATTGAGAGGGAACGCGGTGATGCCAGTAATTGTAGTGTTATCGTCAATCTTGATAAGGGTGAAATTGAGATCTACGCCGAACGGACAATTGTTGAGGAGGTCGAGGATCCGATCTGTGAAATAACCCTGGACGATGTATTGGCCAAGGATCCGGAACTGACCGACCTAGTGATTGGTGATACCTATGTGGAGATAGTGGATCCGACGATTTTTGGCCGGCGGCTCATCCACACGGCCAAACAGTTTTTTGCCCAGCGGATTCAGGATATCGAGAAAAAATACATTTACGAGGATTATTCCCAGCGGGTTGGTGAAATCGTCATCGGCACCGTTCATCAGGTGCAGCGGGATAATGTCTTTGTAAATATTGAACACGCTGAATTGCGGATGCCCCGGAAGGAACAGATTTTTTCGGAACGTTACCGGCGGGGTGATTCGATTCGGGCCATTATTAAATCTGTTGAAGTTTCCTCCCGCGGACCGGATATTATTATATCCCGCAGCGATAACCACTTTCTTTACAAATTATTCGAAATGGAAGTCCCTGAAATTGAGGATGGGGTCATTGAAATCATCGCCATTGCCCGCCACCCCGGTGAACGGGCTAAGATCATTGTTAAGTCTCATGATCGCCGAATCGATCCCGTAGGGGCTTGTGTGGGAATGCGTGGAAGTCGAATTCAGGCAATTGTAAGGGAATTGAATAACGAAAAAATTGATATCATCAATTTCAGTGAGAAATCTGAAATTCTGATCTCCCGGGCGTTGTCACCAGCCAAACCGTTGAATCTTTATATTGATGACGATCAAAAATACTGTGTTGCCATTTTTAATGATGAAGAACTGGACTCTGCAATCGGCAGGGGCGGAGTTAACATTAATCTGGCTTCCCGGGTCATTGGTTATCGAATTGATGCCTTTGGAAAAATTGAATATGAACGAAAACAAACCGAACAAAATACACTCCTGGCTGATATTCCGAATTTTCCCGCCCGGGCCGTGAAACCATTATCTGAAAACGGGGTCCTGAATGTTTCGGATTTACTCAAATCAGATGAAGATAAATTACTGAAAATCAAGGGGGTCTCTGAATTGACACTCGAAAAGATTTATGATTCTGTTCAGGCATTTGTGGAGACTAACGAAAAAGCGAATCAGGCGGCAACTGTTCCGGAAGAAGGGACAACGGTTGAAGAAATTGTATAGAAAGATTGTGACTAATTCATGGCAAAACGAGCAATGAGAATATTTCAAATCGCCAAGGAATTAAATATTTCCCATACGGAAATTGTGTCCTTCCTGAAAAGTAAAGGAATTGCCGTTGCCAGTCATATGTCACCGGTAAATGAGGATGCTTATCATCTGATTTTGACCGAATTTGCCAAGGATAAGGAATCTGTTGACCGTTACCGCAAAGAGCAAGTTCGTCGTGAAATTCATGATACTCGTTTAAAGCAGCAGCAGATCGGAAGAAAGAAATTAAAATTATTGACGTTGGAAGAGCAGCGTCGGCTTGAACAGTTGGAACAACAGAAAGCGGAAGAGGAACGGAAAGCCGAAGAGGCCCGGTTGAAGGCCGAGCAGGAGCAACGGGAGCAGGAGGAAAAAGCGCAACAATTGGTTAAAGAGACTGACTCCAAGCCACCGGTCAAGAAAGAAAAACAACCGGAAGAGGAGCAGAAGAAGGCTGATAAAACCGGGGATAAAAAGACCAAGAAAAAATTAAGACGGATCGATCTGACCTCAATTGAAGCACAGGTAGGGCAGGGAACCCGGCGACGACGGGAGCGGCCCCACAAGGTGGATGCGGCAGCTCAAAAATCGGCCAAAGAAACCGTTCGGCAGATTACTGCCAGGTTGGACGTCAAAGGTAAAAAGAAAGTCTATAAAAAGGATAAAGCAGAACAAAAAGAAGCAGTTGAAAACGCAGCTCAAACCATTAAAATTGCGGAATTCTCCAGCGTGGATGAAATAGCCAAGTTGTTCGACGTAAAACCAAATGAAATCATTCAGAAATGCATTGGTCTGGGGGTGTTAGCCACGATTAACCAACGCCTGGATTGGGATATCATTGAACTCCTGGCGGGAGAATACAATTATACGGCTGAAAAACTGGAAGATATTGGTGAAGAATTGTTCTCCTTTGAAGACACAGAAGAGGATATTGCTAAAAGTGAGTCCCGGGCGCCGGTTGTCACGGTCATGGGGCATGTTGATCATGGAAAAACATCATTACTGGATTACATCCGGAAAACCAATGTTGTGGGGGGTGAATCCGGCGGAATCACTCAACATATTGGCGCTTATAAGGTTCAGTTACCTGCGGGGCAATATATCACCTTTCTGGATACGCCCGGACACGAGGCTTTTACGGCCATGCGCGCCCGGGGTGCCAAAGTTACCGATATTGTTATTCTGGTTGTGGCTGCTAATGACGGTGTAATGCCACAAACGATTGAGGCTATTAATCACGCCAAAGCTGCCAACGTACCAATAATTGTGGCCATCAATAAAATTGACCTTCCCGATATTGACCTGGATCGAATTAAACGAGAATTATCAGAACACGGGGTGTTGGTGGAAGACTGGGGTGGAAAAGTTCAGGCGATACCAATTTCAGCAAAAACCGGTGCCGGCGTTGACGATCTGTTAGCCTCCATGCTAATTGAGGCGGAAATGCTGGAGTTGAAAGCTAACCGGGATACTACCGCCAGGGGAACTATTATCGATTCCCGTCTGGACAAGGGACACGGACCGATTGCCACGGTTCTAATCCAGAAGGGCGTTTTGAATGTTGGCGATCCCTTCATTTGCAATAATATTGCCGGTAAGGTCAGGGCCTTGTTGAATGAACGGGGACAGCGAATCAAAGAGGCCGGTCCTTCTGATGCCATTCAGGTATTGGGATTTGACCGGGTACCCCAATCAGCTGACATTTTTGCCGTAGTTAAAGACGAGCATGAATTAAAGCGGATTGCTAATGAACGACAGCGGATCAAACGGGAAATTGAACGAAAGAAAATAAAGACCCAGTCCCTCGATACCATGTCTGCCATGATCAAAGAAGGGGCCATAAAAAAATTGACCATCATTATTAAGGGGGACGTGGATGGTTCAATTGATGCCTTATCGGAAGCGCTGGAAAAATTAAGCACCTCTGAGGTAGGTGTTCAGGTGATCCACAAAGCAGTGGGAATGATTTCCGAATCCGATGTGTTGCTGGCAGCCGCCTCCAATGCGGTTATTATCGGGTTTAATGTACAGGTTTCATCTAATGCCCGGCTGCAGGCAAAGCAGGAAGGAGTGGAAATCCGTTCCTATTCCGTGATTTACAATGCCATGGAAGATGTTAAACTGGCCATGGAAGGTCTCCTGGAACCGGAACTGCTAGAAAAACAGTTAGGCCGCGCCGTGGTTCAAGCTTCCTTTAAAATCCCCAAATTAGGGTTGATTGCTGGATCCAGGGTTACGGAAGGGTCCATTATTCGCAGCTCCCAGGCTCGGGTCATTCGGGATGAAGAAGAGATCGGGCATGGTGAAATCATTTCCTTAAAACGCTTCAAGGATGATGCCAGGGAGGTCAAGGAAGGTCTGGAATGCGGCATCGGGATTGAGGGTGTGAAGGATTTTAAAGAGGGCGACACAATTGTTTGTTTTGAAATTCAATCAGTAAAGCGAACACTTGAATCAAATTGAAATCATTTCGACCCTATAAACGGACAGACCGGGTTGCCAACGAAATTCTGCACATCCTTGGGTCTATCCAGACTGAATCTATTGATTTATCCCACCTTGGATTTATCACTTTTACGCAGGTAGAAGTTTCCACCGATATTCGGAACGCTAAGGTTTATTTCAGTGTTGTTAAACCAAAACAGAATCAGAAATCGATCGTACATGAAATGAACCGCTTGGGGAAAAAATTCAGGAAATATTTAGGTCAGGAATTACGAACCAAATTTACGCCTGAACTGAAATTTATTTTTGACGATACTTATGAATACACTCAAAAACTGGTTGTCCTGTTTCGGGAAATTTCCCATTCCTCCAGTGAAACAGAGGATTAGTGGACATTTTTAAACCGAACCTCAACCGGCGATCATGATTTTAAATATGTATAAACCAGGCGGTTGGACTTCCTTTGATGTGGTTAAAAAGGTCCGAATAATCACCCGGGAGAAAAAAGTCGGCCACGGTGGTACGCTGGACCCTTTCGCAGAAGGCGTACTTATCGTTGGTACGGGCACCGATACGAAGCGCCTTGGTGAAATCAGCAGTTCCCGAAAACAGTACCAGGCAACTATGTATTTGGGTATTGCCACCGATACAATGGATTTGGAAGGGACAATTACTGAAAAAGCGGTTGTTCCACTGCTGGATCAGGAAAAGATAAAAGCCGTTTTAGAGTCGTTCCGGGGAGAACAATCCCAGATACCGCCCATGTATTCCGCTAAAAAAGTGAAGGGTGTACCCCTGTATAAACTGGCCCGGAAAAACCTGACCGTAAAACGGGACCCCTGTAAAATCAATATCTACGACATCGAATTATTAGGGGTGGAATTACCCCGGATCCATTTTTCAGTATCCTGTTCCAAGGGAACCTATATCCGGGTCCTGGGGAATGATATCGCCCGGAAACTGGGTACCGTCGGGCACCTGGTCGCCCTGAGACGACTTTCTGTCGGTGAATACCGGATTGAAGATTCATTTACTATTGAGGCATTTCAGGATTCATGGATATCTACCGCCGTATAGCCGATATTCCAACAGTTCCGGACAGTGTGGTTACCATTGGTACCTTCGACGGACTTCACCGGGGGCACCAGGAAATCGTGAAAAAAGTAATTACAGTGGCCCATTCCCTGAAAACCAAAGCGGTATTAATTACTTTCGATCCCCATCCCCGTCATGTTCTGGACCAGGGGTCCAAACTCCCGATGTTAATGACAATTGAAAAGAAGTTGGAATTCCTGGAATCCCTCAGTCTGGATATGGTGATTGTCATTCCTTTTACAGAAGAATTTTCCCGCCTGCCGGCAGAAGCTTTTATTAGCGACATTATCGTCGAAAAATTACATCCACGCCATCTGATTGTGGGCTATGACCATCATTTCGGCCATAACCGGGAGGGCTCCCCTGAATTTTTAACCCGGCTTGCCCGAACGCATAATTTCACTCTGGAAGTGGTGAAACCATTTCGCGATGCAAATATCGCCATTTCCAGCACTCATATCCGGGAATTGATCAAGGCCGGCTATATTCGCCGGGCTTCATTTGAATTGGGCTGGGTTTACGGCTTTAAGGCTAAGGTGGTGACGGGAGCCGGTCGGGGGATGTCCCTGTCCTTTCCCACGGCGAACTTTGTTCCCGAGGATGAAAATCAATTGTGCCCCTCCAATGGCGTCTATTTGACCAGGGGAAGGATTAATGGGAATAATCTATATGGAATGTGTAATTTGGGTGTTCGCCCAACCTTTGGTGAAAAGGATTTTGTTATGGAAGTTCATTTTTTTGATGCCAATCTAAAGGATTTGCAGGGACAGGTGATTACAGTGGAGTTTCTGGAAAGAATTCGTGATGAAATAAAATTTCCCTCAAAGGAACAATTAATCAAACAGTTGAAGCAGGATCGTGAAATCTGCATGCAATTATTAAAGAAATACAATTAGGAGGCTTTATGTCACTGAGCAAGGAAAAAACTCAGGAAATCATTAAGGAATTTGGAAAAACTGGTCAGGATTCAGGATCGACCGAGGTCCAGGTGGCCTTATTAACCCATCGGGTTCGCGAATTGACCGAGCACGTGAAACGAAATAAAAAAGACCGTCACTCACGTCGCGGCCTGGTAATGTTGGTAGCTCAACGGAAAAAATTGTTGAAATATCTGCGCAAGACAAATCCGAATGGATATTTGGCGATAACCGACAAATTGGCAATTCGCCGATCATAAATACGAAATACGATAGAAGGAAAAAATGGTAAAACACGAAATTGAAATTGGGGGTCGCACCTTGTCGATTATGACTGGGAAGGTGGCCAAGCAATCGGCCGGCTCAGTCATGGTGACCTATGGAGAAACCTCAATTCTGGCAGCGGTTAATTCTGCCAATGAAATCAGGGAAGACATTGATTTTTTCCCGTTACAAGTAGAATACCGGGAACGGCATTACGCCGGTGGTAAAATACCGGGCGGATTTTTTAAACGGGAAGGACGTCCGGCAGAATCAGAAATATTGACCAGTCGTTTAACCGACCGTCCAATTCGGCCGCTGTTCCCCAAAAGCTTTAAATATGAAACCCAGGTTATTGTAACCACCCTTTCAAGTGACGGGGAAAATCTGGCTGATGTATTAGCCGGGATCGGGGCCTCCTGTGCCCTGATGATTTCCAACATCCCCTGGAACGGTCCCATTGCCACAGTACGGGTTGGTCAACTGAACGGGAAGTATGTCATTAATCCCACCCGGACGCAGATTGAATCTTCCGCAATGGAATTAGTGGTTTCGGGCAATGAGCAGACGGTTGTAATGGTAGAAGGGGAAGCCGATAACATTGCTGAAGAAACGCTGGTGGAAGGACTGAAATTCGCCCATCAGTACATTCGACAGATTATTGACCTGCAGAAAAAGATTATTGCCGAATGTGAGATTGTAAAACGGGAGATTCCGGCGGATGGAAGTGATCCCGACCTGGAAAAGGCAGTGACTGAACTGGCCCTGAAAGATATTGAGCGAGTTATTCAGATTGCCGATAAAAAGGAACGGGAAGATGCCACCGCTGAGCTACACGAGACTGTTCAGCAGAAACTGGCGGAACAATTCCCTGAAGCGGAAAAATTAATCAAATCGCTGGTAAGCGACCAGTTTAAAGCCGCTTTCCGGGAGCAGATCCTTGACAGGGGTGTACGGAGCGACGGCCGCAAGACCGATGAAATCCGCCCGATCACGATTGATGTGAACTTTCTGCCCCGCACCCACGGTTCCGCCCTGTTCACCCGGGGTGAAACCCAGGCTTTGGCAGTTCTGACGCTGGGAACCCGGAGTGACGAACAGATCATTGACCGGATGGACGAGGATTACAAAAAACGGTTCATGCTGCATTATAATTTCCCACCTTACTGCGTCGGTGAAACCGGCCGGATCGGGTTCACCAGCCGCCGGGAAATCGGCCATGGGAATTTAGCCGAACGCTCCCTTAAACGGGTGTTACCCTCATATGATGATTTTCCCTACACCATCAGAATCGTGTCTGAAATCCTGGAATCCAACGGTTCTTCCTCCATGGCTACAGTCTGTGGCGGATCCCTGGCCCTGATGAATGCCGGGGCGCCCACCAAAGGGCATGTGGCGGGAATTGCCATGGGTCTGGTTACCGACGGTGACCGCCATGCCATCCTGAGTGATATTCTGGGAGCGGAAGACCATATGGGGGATATGGATTTCAAGGTTGCCGGTACCCGGGAAGGCATTACCGCCATTCAACTGGATTTGAAAATCGAAGGCTTGTCCTTTGAACTGTTGACGGAAGCCCTGGAACAGGCTAAAGCCGGCCGGAATCATATTCTGGACCTGATGTACGAAGCGATTCCTCAGCCGATGAAAATTTCACCTTACGCACCGAAGATCCTCAGCCTGCAGATCAATCCTGAAAAAATTGGCGGATTGATCGGACCGGGCGGAAAGACGATTAAAAAGATCATCGCCGACACAGAATGTCAGATTGACGTGGATGATTCGGGTGTAGTGACTATTTCCAGCCCTGACCTGGATAAATGCAACGATGCCCTGGAGTTAATCCGGGCCATTACCCTGGAGCCGGAAGTTGGAATGGAATTTGACGGCACCATCACCCGGATTATGACCTTTGGTGCCTTTGTGGAATTTGCGCCGGGCCGGGAGGGATTGATCCACATTTCCGAGTTAGAATGGCACCGAGTCGGGAAGGTGGAGGACGTGGTCAGAACGGGGGATAAGGTCAAGGTGCGCTTGATCAGGGTCGATGACCAGGGACGGTACGATTTCAGCCGGAAAGTACTATTACCAAAGCCCGAGGGACATGAATCGAACCGTGGTGACGATCAGCGCCAACAGCACGATCGCCAATCCCGTGGACCACGTCACGACCGGGGAAATTTCAGGAAAAAACGATACTAATCGAGAGGGGACGAAATGATTATCGGGGTTCCTAAAGAGATCAAGAAAAATGAAAACCGGGTGGCCCTGACGCCGCACCTGGCACTGGATCTGACCCGGGCCGGTCATCAGGTGCTGGTAGAAAAGGGTGCCGGTGTGCCCAGTGGTTTCCCGGATGCAGACTATTCCGCTGTGAACTGTAAAATCGTGGATAAACCGGCGGAGATCTTCCGACAGTCGGAGTTGGTTGTAAAGGTGAAGGAACCACAACCCCAGGAAATTGAAATGTGCCACCCGGACCTGACCCTGTTCACCTATTTTCACTTTGCGGCCGACCGGGCACTGACCTTGTCATTCCGCGATACCGGTTCCACCGCCATCGCTTATGAAACGATCATGCTCGAGGACGGTTCCTTACCGTTATTGATTCCCATGAGCGAAGTGGCCGGGCGCATGGCCGTTCAGGAAGGAGCCAAATATCTGGAAAAAGCCCAGGGAGGCCACGGCATTCTGTTAGGTGGCGTTCCGGGTGTAGCTCCGGGAACAGTCACGATTCTCGGCGCCGGCGTGGTGGGTACCAATGCCGCCCTGATCGCCGCGGGACTGGGCGCCAATGTCTTTCTGCTGGATGTGAATATTAACCGCCTGCGTTATCTGGACGAAATTATGCCTAAAAATGTGCGCACTATCTTCAGTAACCGCTACAATATTAATGAATTGTTGAAACAGACCGATTTGTTAGTGGGAGCCGTGCTGATTGTGGGGTCCAAAGCGCCGAAACTGGTTACCCGGGAAATGCTGAAACTGATGAAACCCGGTTCTGTAATCGTGGATGTGGCCGTGGACCAGGGCGGTTGCATCGAAACCTGTAAACCAACCACGCACGAAGATCCCATTTACGAAGTGGAGGGTGTCATTCACTATTGTGTGGCTAATATGCCCGGCGCCGTTCCCTTTACTTCCACCACGGCCCTGACCAATTCCACTAATCCCTACGTGCAGAAACTGGCTAATTCCGGTATTCTGCCGGCCCTGCGGAATGATTCCGGCTTATTAAAGGGTTTGAATATCTACCGGCAGCAGATAACCCATGCTGGGGTAGCAGCGGCTTTTGATCTGGAATACACGGCCCCGGAACAGGCGATTGCTGAATAGATCGTAGTTCGCAAAAACCTTGTTTGAACATAGTTTCTTAACTAATATAAAGTATTAGTTTAAGCGAATATCAGGAATGAAATCAGAGCGCAGGACCATTAAAAAGCTGTACTATTCCATTGGGGAAGTGAGCAAAATAACCGGATTGAAGCAATACGTGCTCCGGTACTGGGAAACGGAATTCCGGCAATTGAATCCTTCGAAAAACAAAGCCGGAAACCGTACTTACCGGCAGAAGGATATCGATTTAATTCTGCAGATCAAGGATCTGCTCTACCAGCGGCGGTTTACGATTGAAGGCGCCAGGGCGCAATTAGCACGGGAAGAAGTATCTGAAATCATGGCCGGGGAAGACCAGACACCGGCGACCGGTGGTGTAAAGGAGGGGGTTTCAAAAGAATTGTTACTTAAACTCCGGCAGGAATTAAAAGCCCTGTTGGACAGTTTGTACGAATAAACGGAGCGTGGCGCAGCCCGGTAGCGCACCTGAATGGGGTTCAGGGGGTCGCGAGTTCAAATCTCGCCGCTCCGACGATTAAACCTTCACCACTTAGTGAAGGTTTTTTGTTACTAAATGCTT
>JBHHUS010000108.1:0-2296 GCA_046861615.1 Fidelibacterota bacterium | reverse complement strand
TCTTCATCCCGGGCCCAGACCACTGCCACGTCTGCTACAGACCCATTGGTGATCCACATTTTGGAACCGTTCAGGATCCATTCATTCCCTTTTCGAACCGCCCGGGTGGCCATGCCGCCGGGATTGGAGCCGAAATTCGGTTCTGTCAGGCCAAAACAACCGATTTTTTCTCCGGAGCCCAGGGCCGACAGCCATTTCTTTTTTTGTCCCTCGGAACCATACTGGTGGATCGGGTACATTACCAAGGCCCCCTGGACACTGGCAAAGGAACGGAGACCGGAATCACCCCGTTCCAGTTCCTGGAGAATTAGTCCGTAGGCCACATTGCTCACACCAGCACCGCCGCTCTTTTCCGGGAGGGCGGAACCCATGAATCCCAGTTCTCCCAGATGGGGAGCAATTTCCAGGGGGAAGGTCCCGTTTTCATAGTGTTCCTTGATCAGCGGCATGAATTCCTGCTGAATAAATTCATGGGCGGTTTTCTGAATCAGCAGTTCCTCATCCGTGAGCAGATCGGAGAGGTTGTAAAAATCAGGCCCGATGTAACGCATGGAAAATCCCTTCCTGTTTTGAAGGGTAAAATTACGTTGCTGCCGTGATTCCTACCGCTGTTTTTCCAGGTGCTTATTAAAAAGGTAAAAATCTTGAAAAGGTGCTGCAAAATAGTACGCTCCATCCTGTTCATGCTGACCAACAGTAATAACGTCAACCTTGTCATTCTGACGTCCTCAGGACGGAAGAATCTCTTTGATCACTTACCTCATGTAATATTCGCCGAGAGTTTTCCCCTTTACCTTATTCGAAGGCTAAATAAACTTAATCGGCCGCCTCCCGGGTGACTTCCACTAACACTTTGAGGTCTTCATTGGACCAGTCCACTTTTTCCGGCTCTGCCTTGATTTTAGCCAGCACCTGATTCAACTGCCGGGATGAAAGTACCAGGCCCAGTTCCTTCAATTTATGATCCAGGGCTGCCCGGCCAGTATACTTATCCAGCACCAGCTTCCGCTGTCGGGCAACGGCGGCAGGATTGATACCCTCGTAGGACTTCGGATTTTTCAACACTGCCTTAACGTGCAGTCCTGCTTTATGGCTGAAAGCATGTTTCCCCACGATCGGCCGGTTGACCGTTCCCGCCTGACCGGAGGCCCGTTCCACCAAGGCCGATAATTCGGGCAACAGATCCAGATTCCATCTCCCCGGCACTTTGTACAACTCCGTCAGCGCGGTGGTCACTTCCGCCAAGGAAGCCAGCCCGGCCCGCTCTCCCAGGCCATTCACAGTCACATCCACGCACCGGGCCCCCGCCTCCAGGGCGGAAAGGGCGTTGGCCACCGCCAGGCCAAAATCGTTGTGGCAGTGGACATGAACGGGAAGATCGGTTTCCTGAACGATCTGCCGGACAACTTCTTTCATACGGGTAGGCGTCATGACCCCCACCGTATCCGCCAGACTGAAGCGGTCCGCTCCTGCTTTAGTAACTATATGGACTACCTGGATTAGAAACTTAAGATCGGTCCGGCTGGAGTCCTCGGCCGTGAAGCGGATTTTCAATCCTTTTCCTTTGGCATATTCCACCGCCTCCCGGATCCGCCGGAGGGCTTCCTTCCGGGTAACATTAAACTTATATTTCAGGCTCAGGGCAGAGGTACCGAAGAAGAGTCCCATCCAGGGCACGCCGATGGCGGCGGCGTCATTCACATCGGACTTATAAGCCCTCCCGTGGGCCATCTTTCTGGCGTTCAGGTCCAGGTCGTTCAGGGCTTCCACGGCCGCGTACACATCCGGGGAAACGGCAGGATGACCCAATTCGATGAAATCCACCCCGAACGCATCCACCTGCCGGGCGAGGACTAATTTATCGGCAACAGAAAAAGATACACCCGGCGTCTGCTCCCCCTCCCGGAGGGTGGAATCCAGGATTTCAATCTTTGGCTTTATGATTTAGCTGACCCCATAAGGTTGACGAATTCAAACGGTAATTCCGGTCAATTACTGAAATCAAATTAGTTGAAATCAAATCAGCTTTCAACGGGAGAATGGAAATTTTAAATATCTTTGTATTTATACTTGGTTTTACCTTCCTCCATGAATCCCTGAGAGGAGGAAGGTAGTTATTACAATTCACAATTATATTTGGCTCGCCGTCAATTCGTTGAATTAAATCTATGAAAACGGCTTTTCCAATAATCATCTTGTCCGTCGGTCTTCTCTTCCTGGCCTGCCCAAAGCCCGCAGAGAATAAACCCCCGGAAAAGGCCGACTGCGACCCGGGCTTCCTGCCCTGTGAGGAAGA
>JBHHUS010000057.1:0-9369 GCA_046861615.1 Fidelibacterota bacterium | reverse complement strand
ATGGAATTCTCTGGCCAGGATCGGGCTGGTAATTCCGCAAAATCGGTGACAATTAAAAATGTGTTCTTCGACAATCTAGCACCAGAAGCTTCCATCAGTAAACCGATCGATGGGGAGCCGATTAAAAATTCTAAAATCACCTATTTATTGTCGGAAAATCTGGAACAGGGATTTGCAGTTTTCAAACAAACCGGAGGTACGATTGATTCCCTGTCACCCCATAAAGTATCGCTGGAACTTAAGCACAGGAGTAAAGGTCTTCATAGCAATGTAGATTTGAAACTGGATAAAAAATTGGTTGGCAGTGGACGATATACTGTGACTATTGAGGGAGTTGACCGGGCTGGAAACTTTGTAAAAGTTACTCCGGTGAAAGATATTATTTTTGATGTCCGCCCTCCGAAACTGGCATTGCTCAGCCCTCAGGAAGGAACAGCATTAAACCAAATTTCAGTATCCTACCGCACTTCCGAAGAATTGCTGAAGGGAACAATTACTTTTTCCAGAACCGGTGGCGCGGATGATCCTGGTAGTACATACACTTACAATCTAACTAGCGGCCAATTAAAGCAAGGTGAACATAACGACGTCACCCTGGACCTGCCACTCCAGGATGGCAGCATCTATTCCATAGCTTTTTCAGGAGAGGATCTGGCTGGAAACCAATCGGAACCGGTAACTGTTTCGGATATTCGTTATGATATAACCGCACCGGTCATACAAATTAATCAGCCAATGGAAAATACATATTATCAGGAATTGAAACTGGCCTTTACGGTTGACGAACCATTAAAGACTGTCGATATCATTCTGGAACGCAGGGGTGGAACTGCCGACGCGGACAGTCCCAGAAGTGTTTCGTTGGAGAAAAATTTACTTTCAACCGGAAAACATGAAGATATTAATCTGGTAGAATTATTACATCCGGTGGATGGAACTACTTACAATATCAAAATAGAAAGTCAGGATTTGGCCGGTAACCGGGCGGAGACAGTGGAAATTCTGAATCTGGTTTACGATATTTCACCTCCACAGCTATCGATACAAGCACCGATACCGGGGGGTTACTACAATAATACGCTCGTCAGTCTAACTTCGTCTGAAAATCTCGCCAGTGGACAGATAAGCTGGGAACGAGTTGAAGGAGAAAGCGACCCAGCCAGTCCCCATATGGTTGAATTAACAAAAGCTTATCTGACAGCGGGCAATCACCCTGATATTAATCTGGTGATGCCTTCACCGGTGGTCAGCGGTGCTGGTTATAAAATTACGTTTACAGGCATTGATCAGGCAGGTAACCAACAATCTACCCAGGTTGAGCCAATCTATTTTGATAATTCACCGGCGGTAGTGACGGGATTGTATCCTTCCAACAATACTTTTATAAATTTACAGGAAGTCAGTTTTTCCGTCAATGAACCCCTTACGGAAGCTACTCTGGATTGGAAACCGGATGCCCCAATCGTTGCTACCGTGGAGGTATCATTAGCCGGGACAGAGTTAGACTCCGGTACTTTCTCCCGAGGCACTCTGCAAAACCAATCCAATCTCCAAGACGGGATTATTTATTCATTAGTTTTTCATGGAACCGATCGGGCCGGCAATACTGTCGAGACAGTTCTGGCTGAAAAGGTGACGTTTGATATTACGAAACCGAAATTTTCACAGTTGGTACCTGCCACCGGTGCCCGGGTAAACAGTCCGCTGATTAAATGGACTATGAATGAGGAGCTGCAATCTGGGTCTTATACCTGGATTTACATGGGTGGGCAGGAGGATAGCGGTGCTCCCCATGAAGTAAATTTCAGCAACGATTTACTAACAAAAGGCGACCACGATAATTCGCAACTACCATCACCAGAATTAGTGGCGAATACCATGTACAGGATCACTCTGGAGGGAACCGATTTAGCCGGAAATAGCGGAAAAAAATTCATTATGAGCGTAGTGTACGATGATCTTCCTCCATCGCTGGAAATTCTTTATCCTGAAGCGGGCTCGTCAGTGAACGATGTGGATATTGCTTACGAAATTACTGAAAGTCTAAAGTCGGGACACTTCACTTATACACGCACTGGTGGTGAATTGGACCCGGCCTCACCACATACACTAGAACTTTCAGGTTTGGAACTTGAAACGGTATACAAATCACCCAAGACCCCCAATCAACCACCGGTTTTACAGGATGGTTCTGTTTATAAGATCGAATTTAAAGGAACTGATCTGGCGGATAATAGCTCCGCTGCCGATGTGGTTGAAAATGTTTTTTACGATGTCACCAAACCGGTGATTGTTATTCAGCAACCGGTGAAGGGTCAATATACAATTGGTTCCATGATTGCATTCAGTTTATCGGAAGATCTTGAAAACGGAACTGTTTTTTGGACCCATACAGGAGGTACGGCTGATCCCCGTTTGACCCACGAACTGGCGCTTCCGGCAGAATATATGAAAGCGGGTACGTACAAAGATGTCGCTTTAAGTTTTGCCAACCCCCTGATTGCCGGGGGAGTATATGCTCTTTCTGTTACCGGAACCGATCCCGCCGGAAATGAAAATCAGCCCATTCAGGTGGAGGATATTACCTACATCCGTTCCATGGCAGGAAAGTGGTATTTTAAAGGCGCCATAATTGAAGTCGTGTGGCTCTTTGAGCCGGAATCTGGCTCTGATGGATCGAAAGGCAGTTTTATTCAGGGATTATCGCTTGGTACCAAGATCAGCGACCAGGAGACCGGTCGTTATCAATTTGATTTTAATGCCAAACCCTGGACTCTGACACTGGATATGGATAATCCTGAAAAAAGCCGAATCAGTTTATTTGAGTTCATTGACAATAATCATATGCGGGTGGTTACGGGAACAAAAAAGCCAAAAAGCTGGTCTGATGGTGAAATAATGGAGTATGAATTTCGTCCCTGAAAAGGCCATGTTTTCAGATTTGTTAAGCCATAATTAGGAAGTAAATTCGCCGGCACAAATTCAGTATTTATCGGAGAAAATAATTCATGGTAAAAAAACAGAGAAGTTTTGCTCAGAAAGCAGGGGCAAAAAAGGGTCAGGAAATATCCCACATAAAGCTGGTACGCAGTATTCGATCGGAGAAGACTGGACACTGGCGTTTTAATGAACAGATCATCAGTGTTGAAAAAGGGGAATCGATTGAAGCCGCTTTGAAGCGTCAGGCAGCAAAAACAGCCATTTCAGAAATTACGCTTGTACCGGAAATTACCGAACCAGTGGTAGAAGAGGTGCCTCAAACGGGAAATCCTGAAGAGGTTGCAGTTGTGGAAACCAGTAAAGTAAAAGAAGTAGAATCTGCTGAGGATGAAAACGCTGAAACGGTGGATGCTCCGGCTGCTGAGACTTCAGAAACAGAAGCCAAATCGGAATAATACCGGTTTGCGTCCTTGAATTTATTATCTGTTAGGAGAGGTGGCCGAGCGGCTGAAGGCGCACGCTTGGAAAGCGTGTATAGGGTAACCCCCTATCCCGGGTTCGAATCCCGGTCTCTCCGCATTTTTCCCGTATAATCCCAATTCGTTGTAATTTAATCTATCCCGGAAGGTTAATAATGATTGGTTTAACCAATTGAGTGATTGCTGAAATGGAGGGGTGGCAGAGTCTGGCTGAATGCACCGGTCTTGAAAACCGGCAAGGGTTTACACCCTTCGGGGGTTCGAATCCCTCCCCCTCCGCAATCCAGTTGGAATTCAATCCGGTAATTTGAGCGCTTTTCTTTATTCGGAATGAACCGGAGATCATTTCTTTGTAATTTCACCGTCAACTTCCTGAAATGATACTACGAATCTGATTCATGCCTGCTACCTCCATTAAAGTTCGGTTTGCTCCCAGCCCCTCGGGAGCTTTGCATTTAGGCGGCGCCCGGACGGCCCTGTTTAACTGGCTGTATGCCCGTCACCATGGTGGAAACTTTTATTTACGAATTGAAGACACAGACCGGGAACGTTCCAAAGAAGAATATATTTCTCAGATATGTGATTCGTTACGGTGGTTGGGGTTGAACTGGGATGGACCGATTTTATTTCAATCGCAGCAAATGGATATTTACCGGGAAAGAATCAAATCCTTGCTGGCTTCAGACCATGCATACCGCTGTTTTTGCACTCGGAATGAATTGGAAGCTAATCGGAAAGCGGGGCAGTACACTTATCCAGGAACTTGTCGCCAGTTAACCGATAAACAGTTGAAAGCAAACCTGAATCGGGGGCAGAGTTTTGTCATTCGATTAAAAATCCCAGAAGGTTTCACTACTTTTATTGATCATATATATGGTAAAATCAGTGTCAACCACCTTGATCTGGATGATTTCATTATTGCCCGCTCCGATGGTTCACCCACCTATAATCTGGTAGTGGTCATTGACGATCATAATATGGGTATCACCCAGGTAATCCGCGGCGATGATCACTTATCCAATACACCCAAACAACTGTTGATTTATCGTGCACTGGGTTTTCAGGAACCTGAATTTGCCCATTTACCCATGATTCTGGGGCCTGATAAACGTCGGTTGAGTAAACGGCACAACGCCCCCGGCATTCAGGAATTTCGTGAAAATGGTTATTTACCTGAAGCATTGGTGAATTACCTGGCCTTACTGGGCTGGAATCCCGATACAGGCGAAGAATTATTCTCGTTAGATGAACTGGTTCAACAGTTTCGACTTCGGCAGGTGCAAAAAAAAGGAGCTGTTTATGATGAGAAAAAATTGTATTGGATCAGCGGACAGCATATTAAACAAAAAACCACTGACTTACTGTTCCAAGAAATCCGTCGATTGGATCCGGAATGGGGGAAGGGTCAGGAAATTCCGTTTCTGTTTTCGATAATTGACTTATTGAAGGTCAGGGCGAAAGCAATCACAGAATTCATCCGTCAGTCAGCTTATTTTTTTGATGACCCGCTGGAATTCGATGAGAAAGCAACCCGCAAACACTGGAAAGAATCAGTGGTAAATCAGTGGCTGAACCAATACCGGGATTTACTGGAGTCCGTGAAAATATGGAGTAAAGAAGCAGTGGAACAAACGTTGCGAGACCTGGCCGGGGAGCTGGAAGTTTCACCGGGGAAATTGATCCACCCATTGAGATTAGCCCTTAGCGGAGTTCCTAATGGTCCGTCCCTGTTTGAAATCATGGAAGTTCTGGGCCGGGACACTTGTTTAAGACGATTGGGGAAAGCGTTGAAAGTATTACCCTTGGCAGAATCGAAATGAATGTGAAGGAACAACCGCAACATCGTCACTTTATTCAGCGTATTATAGACGAAGATAATGTCAGTGGAAAATATAAACGGCGCGTCCATACCCGTTTTCCGCCGGAGCCCAATGCCTACCTGCACATTGGTCATGCCAAGGCCATTTCGTTGAATTATGGCCTTGCACAGGAATATGGTGGTTTATTTAATCTCCGGTTTGATGATACTAACCCCATCAGGGAGGAAGCTGAATACGTTAAATCAATCATTGAAGATGTACGCTGGTTAGGTGCGGATTGGGGCGATCGTCTCTTTTTTGCTTCCGATTATTTTCAGCAGATGTACGATTATGCCGTTCAGTTGATTAAAAAGGGGAAAGCCTACGTTTGCGACCTTACAGCAGAGGAGATCCGCAAAACCAGAGGAAACCTAACTGAGCCAGGGAGTGAGAGTCCATATCGAAATCGTTCAATCGGGGAAAACCTGGATTTGTTTGAGCGGATGAAAACAGGGGAATTTCCTGATGGTAGTCGGACATTACGGGCAAAGATCGATATGTCACACCCCAATCTGAATATGCGCGACCCGGTCATGTATCGCATTCTCCATGCTTCCCATCACCGGACAGGAGACCAATGGTGTATTTATCCCATGTACGACTGGGCCCACGGCCTGGAGGATTCAATTGAACAAATCACGCATTCCCTCTGTACACTGGAATTCGAGGATCATCGCCCGCTATACGATTGGTACTTAATAGAATTGGGTGTTTACCGTCCCAAACAAATTGAATTCGCTCGTTTAAATGTTAGTTATACCATAACTTCAAAGCGTCGACTTAAAGAACTGGTTGAAAATAAAATTGTCTCTGGTTACGATGATCCGCGCTTACCGACGCTCTCGGGTTTACGCCGGCGGGGCTATACGCCGGAGGCCATTCGTAACTTTTCAGAACGTGTGGGTGTGGCCAAACGGGACAACACGGCTGAAATCGCATTGCTGGAACATAGTTTGCGGGAAGACCTGAACCGCCGGGCTAACCGGGTCATGGCTGTGCTGAATCCCCTAAAAGTTGTGATTACTAATTATCCTGAGGATAAGGAAGAATTACTGGAGGCAGTTAACAATCCCGAAGATCCGGAGGCGGGAAAACGGCAGATCCCATTCTCACGGGAATTATATATTGAGCGGGATGATTTCATGGAAGAACCGCCCCGGAAATTCTTCCGTTTGGCTCCTGGTCGGGAAATAAGATTACGCTATGCCTATTTCATCACCTGCCGGGAAGTAATAAAAGATAAAAGGGGTGAAGTGGTTGAATTACACTGTACTTATGACCCGAAAACCAGAGGTGGTTCGGCACCAGATGGCCGGAAAGTCAAGGGAACGCTACACTGGGTTTCGGCAAAACACGCCATGAAAGCTGAAATCCGACTGTACGACCGCCTGTTTTCAGTTCCCGATCCGGGCAGTGAGAGTGATTTCATGGCGGTAGTAAATAGTGATTCTTTAAAGATTCTAAAACAGTGTCAACTTGAACCGTCTTTGAAAAACGCCAAAGTACTGGATCATTTCCAATTTGAACGTCTGGGTTATTTCTGTGTAGATCCTGATTCTACCGCTGAGACGCTTGTATTTAACCGGACAGTTCCCCTGAGGGATAGCTGGTCAAAAATTGAGAGACAACGGGAATCAGGAAAAAAATAGCATTGTGAAAAGGTTAAAAAAGCGGGTAATTTGATTAATTATGAAGCGCCTGATTCGGTCGACACTGTTTTTCATTTTGTTCAATACCGGCCTGCTCGTGGCTGGCCCCGGCATTTACGTCTATGTCATCCCCTTTGAAAATATTCAGGCTGACGAACCGATTTCATGGCTTTCGGAGGCCTTCGTTGAAATGATCAACGCCCAATTACGGGAGCGGGATGATGTGATTCTGAAGGATAAATCCGGACTGGAAGCGGTTATGGCCAATCGTTCTCTGCTGTTACAACAACGTCGGGGGTCTAAAAATTTATTGCTTCTGGGTAAATATGAACGGGCGTTGAACAAGGTCACTATTTCGGTGCAATTGGTGGATATAGCTACTTGGGATGAATTAGATCGGCGTAAAATTGCCGGCGATTATAACGATATCAAAAAATTGAACCGCTCCCTGACGGAAATGATTCAGACTATGTTAATGCCCTACTTGCCGGAGAAGAAATCGGGACCTTATCCAGCCCTATCCAGGGGTAAGGGAATGGCTAAACCGCCTGCTTATGGTCAACGGGCCGGCAAAGTGGGGGAATCCATCGATGTGGCGCTGGATAAACTGGAAGAAAAAATGGATTTAACCATCGGCGCCCGGGGAGTGGTGGATACTACCGGTGTGCGGGAAAAAGACGGGGAATGGATCCTGGATATATCGATGGAACCTTACCGCCAGGATAATCCCAAGAACACAGCCAATACCAACATTATGCTGAACGTGTTGAATAATCTCATGAATCAGCCTTACCAGGTGAATATTTCCAAGCCCAAATTTGAATATGATCCTGGCGACCGGAAAAAATTCAATGTAATCCTGCCGGTGAATTACTCCATCAAAGGGAATATTATTAAAGATATGCTTAGCTCGCTGCCCTATTCCGGTTTGAAGCAGGAGGGTTCCCTGACCATTTTTTATTTCAACCGGGATAATTTCAATTTTCCCGCTTCTATTTCAGAAAAAATTAGCCGTGGAACTTACCGGGCCGTACCGGTAATCCAATTTTTGAACAGCTCTGGGCAGCCCATTGCCGTCTTTGTGGATTCACCCGATATTAATGCCTATGAAATGAAGAGTAACCGTATTCTCTACAAACCATTTCATTTCTTCTCACCGTTAATCGACTTTACCGTCGGTGGCTGGTCTATGCAAGTAGCGCTGGAAACAGTGGAAGTGCAGGCCCAATACACCATTTCCATGGACATTGAACAGGCTCGGGACATAAGCCGTGTCAGCTTGAAATTCGTCCCGGAAAGTGAGTTACAAGCCTATCTGAGCAATATTCTTTAATCCCTCCATAACTTAAATCGTGAAACCTTTTTTTCTGGCGGTTCTATCACAGGCTGTTCTTCTTTTTGGTCAAGGAACGGGGCAGGTTCCTGATCTTAAATTGAAATTAATAAACGGAAAACAGATCCAGCTTTCAAAAGTGTTGAAACATGGGCCGGTGTTGATTGATTTCTGGGCCACCTGGTGTGCTCCCTGTAAAAAGGAAATGGTGTACCTGAATAAATTTCAACGAACCTATGGGGACAGCGGTTTTACGGTTATTTCCATTAATCAGGATTCCCAGAAAAGCCTTTCAAAAGTCCGCTCCTACATTCGATCTAAAGCCTATACCTTCCAGGTAGCAATTGATCCGAACCAGCAGGTGGCCAAAATCCTGAATGCAGTGGTTCTGCCTACGACGATCTTGATTGGTTCAGACCGCAATATAATCTGGCAGCACCAGGGTTATTTACCGGGCGATGAAATCAAGCTGGAACACCAGATCCGGGCCAGTTTGAAGTTATCTGATTAAGCCGACCGGATCGATGAAATTTCCGGTCCGCTTCTGTATTCCCACCTTGTTTTTCTACACCTTTTCTTTCGGACAGTTTGCCGTTTCCGGCAGCCTCACCGGTTCCTATGGAAAAAGCGAAAATAATTATAATTTCCAAGAGTGGTACGGGGATCTGAATCTGCATGGCAATGCCTGGAACGGCTGGTTGCAACTGGAGTATTCTAATCCACCGGAATTGGGCCGAGCGTTAAAGGGAATAAGAAAATTCCGTTTTGAATATATCCGTCCTCAATTTGAACTGCAGGTGGGTGATTTATACCAGTTTTGGGGTCGGGGATTAGTGTTAAATCAATTCGACAATCAACCGATTGATTTAGATAATAGTATGCGGGGGATTGCTGTCACAGGGCGGTGGAACAGGGTTACAACCATGATCCTGGGTGGTACAAAAGATTATTGGACCAGTACTAACATAGTCACCCAATTTGACAACCGCATTCCCAACTATAAAACACATCATTCTCTTCTTGGCGGACAGGTATTTTTTTCGGGGAATCAAATCACGATAGGTACTTCGATCCTGAGGGATATCGAAAAACATCCCATACCATTTAAT
>JBHHUS010000020.1:0-31425 GCA_046861615.1 Fidelibacterota bacterium | reverse complement strand
ACGGTAGTATCACCGAGAGGCGAGTAATATAAACTATGTAAGCTGAAAGTATCTTCTCCTAACGCTAAGGCCGAAAATGTAAACAGTAAAAATGACGCGGTAACGAATTTCTTCATTGTACCTCCTTCGTTTGCTACGTAACTAATGCTTTTCAATTGCATGGATTATAGGGTATTTCCACGCCATTTGACAAATATTAATTTTATTTTTTCAATCATCTATTCACTCTAGCCTGAGTTACGCTTAATTTTTCCCGAAACTCATCTAACACTTTTTTTTTGAAATAAAACGGTATTACTTTCGCCCTCGTCTTATGAATTTGGTTCCATTCGATTTGCGATTACTTACAAATAAATTTATTACCAAACTCCTGATATTGCTGATCACCGCTGGTGCATTATGGGCAAACACCGGTAAAATTACCGGACACATTACTGATGCCAAAACCGGTACACCGCTGGCCGGTGTGAATGTCTTTATTGAAGAAACCTCCCTGGGCGCGGCCACTGATCTTAATGGTGATTATGTCATTTTAAACATCCCGCCCGGCAATTACACCTTACGGGCTACCTACATTGGCTATGCTTCCTACCGGGTGCAAAACCTACGGGTGAGTCTGGGTCAGACCACTATTGAAAACTTCAGCCTGAAAGAGTCCGTCCTGGAAGGAGAAGAAGTAACGGTTGTGGCCGAGCGACCACTGGTACAAAAGGATTTGACTGCTTCCCAGAAAATTACCACTTCAGAAGAAATTAATGTCATGCCGGTGGAAACATTCCTTGGTGTTCTGGTAACCCAGGCCGGTGTGAATCAGGGTGCCGATGGTGAACTTCACATCCGCGGCGGTCGCTATAATGAGGTCGGGTACTACATTGACGGCGTTTCCGTTTCCAACCCTTTTTTCACTAACAGTCTGGCAATTAACATTTCCAACAAGGCTCTGGAGGAGATGAAAGTAGTCTCCGGCGCCTTCAATGCCGAGTATGGCAATGCCATGAGTGGTATTGTTAATCTACAAACCAAGGATGGCGGAAAAAACTACCACGGTAGTTTTTCATACCAAAGCGGCGATTTCATTTCAGGCGATACGGATATTTTCACCAATATTGACGCCTTCAATCCGGTTGCGAATCACGTTCTGGAAGGAACAATTAATGGGCCCATGCCCCTGGGGTTATCCGGTGGCAATTTAACTTTTAACCTTAGTGGTCGTTATGACCGTAGCGAAGGTTACCTTTATGGCATCCGGGAACACTCTATCGGTGATTCAGCCGATTTCCGGGACGCTAATAACTGGTATATTGAACTAGGTGGTGACAGCAGTTATGTCCCCATGAATCCCAGTAAAAAACTGAACCTGTTAGCCAAGCTGACAGCCAAGATTTCACCACGACTCAAACTTTCTTTCCAGTTCCTCCATGCCGGTGGATTATCAAAATCCTATGTACATACCTACAAATTCAACCCCGATGGGACTACCACCTACAACAGTGCCAATAATAACTACTCTGTCAAACTAAACCATGCCGTTGGAGCAAAAAGCTTTTACGAGGCCAACCTGTTTTTTGGGACTACTAATTATAAGCAGTATCAATTCCGCCCGGTGGACCTCCAGTCAGCTGTCCATGAAGATGAAGCTAAGCGGTTTGGGTCCGATGCTTATGTCCTTTACAATAAAGACGAGGACGGTAATAAATATTACCTCCTTCCTAACTCAAAATATGTACCGACCTCAAGGATCAGGGGTTCTGCGGCTTCAGCTACCTTTGAATTCGGGGGGTCGCAAAACGCCCATGTTTATCGTCAGTCCAACTCCTTGGGCTTCAAATTTGACTTCACCAGTCAGGTCACCAAAAAACATGAATTGAAAACAGGGATAAACTTCCGCGATGATATCTTAGATGAACGCGATTTTACCGTTATTTACGATAATCAGGAATATCTTCAGCCTACTATCCTACCCGCAAATAATTCACCTTACCACAATCACTACAATAATCAGGCGCTGTTCTTTTCCGCTTATCTCCAGGATAAAATCGAGTATGAACATTTCATAACCAATGTGGGTATACGGTACGATTATTTCGACCCCAATGAAAAATATATCACTGACCTTCTGAAACCGGAAGGACCACAACGCAGTGCAATACCTAAAACAATGGTTTCACCACGACTGGGAGTTGCTTTTCCAATTACCGACAGAGGAATCCTCCATTTTTCCTATGGTCATTTCTACCAGATGCCCACTTTGAGACGATTGTATCGAACCAGCATCTTCGGCGCCGGTCTGGTGCCTACCGTCGGTTATGCTAACCTGAAACCTGAAAAAACAGTCCTGTACGAATTTGGCCTACAGCAGCAACTCACCAATATCCTGGCGATTGAAGCCAACGCTTTTTACAAAGATATCCGGGATTTACTGGCCGTCCAGACCCTCCACTATGATTCGGAAAAATATGGTCCCTCCAATTACAATATTGATTTGAATAAGGATTACGGGAACATAAAAGGATTCACTTTCAGCCTGACAAAACGTTATGACCGAATCACTAAAACTACTGCTTTTCTGGATTACTCCTATCAGGTCACGGAAGGTAACAGTGTCTCCTCCGGTTCTTTTTATTACAACGCCCTCACCGGCGAAGAAGAGGAAAAACGGATTGTTCCCCTTACCTGGGATCAGCGTCACATTTTCAATGCCACCATCTCCATCGGGGACCCCCGCTATTGGAGTATAGGTATTATCAATAAACTAAGTAGCGGTTGGCCTTACACTCCCAACATCCCAGAGGCCAACTACGTACCACGACCTAACAGCGGTCGGAAACCCTGGCAGTGGAAAATTAATGTCCGCTTTCATAAAAATCTGATGTTTGGCCGGTACAATTACATCATTTACATAAAAATTTACAACCTGCTGGATCGGCGGAATGAGCGCTTTGTTTTCAACGATACCGGGCGGGCGGGCTACACTTATGTAAATCAGAGTACCCAGGAAACGGAAGGTTTTAAAATCCATTATGGCGATCCCGGCGTTCATACCTGGACCGAATACCAGAAACGCCCTCAATATTTCACCGCCCCCCGCTCCGTCAGCGCCGGGATATCCATCGAATTTTAACGAATGAAACAAACTAAAATTGTCTTCAATCTGATTATTACACTCCTTCTGCTCCTGGCTAACCTTTCTTTTGCCCAGGAAAATAGACCCAGACGCTTTTCGAAACAGTGGTACCTGGAGGGACCCCGGAAAACTTGGTCAAATTTGGAATACCGAGAGTACTATCGCTGGCGGAATCGTCTTCTGGCCCGCATTCAGGCAACCAAAAACGACCAATTACTGCGGCGACAAAAAGCCGTCCTGAACGGGAATAAAATCACTACCGAAATCTGGAATTACGGATCAATTTCCAGTCCGGGGAACCGGGTGACTGACATCGTATGGGAGGGGCTGGGCTATGGTTATGAATTCGGTCCCTTCATATGTGCTGAAGTTCAAGTTGCACCCAACAGCCACCAGGATGCTTACATTAAGCTGGATCAAGACGGTAATCCGGTCCTGGATGATAATGGCAATCCTATCTGGATGGCCCGGGTCATCAGTGATGGTCTGGTTTCCCTGGGAGGCGAAATATCACCCGATGGAAAATTATTCTGGGGCTGGGAGCCCCTGGCATACAATGATCGGGACGTACCATATGCCGATCCAAACAGTTCCTACATTCCCACTTCCACCGATGTGGATCGTGACGGCGATGGTAAACCAGACAGTTGGCCCGAAGGCTGGTACAACGCCAATTTAAAACGGTATGTCTGGCCCGGGGCACTGCGACAGGGATCCAGTAATGCTGATATGGAATCCTTCTTTGTAGTGGATGACCGGAATAATCTTGAATTTGAATATTATCCGTTCCCAGTCGATTCCACCCGCAAAGGACTGGGGCTGGAAATTGAATGCCGTTATTATCAGTGGGCCAATCCCCTGGCGGAGGATATTATTTTTCTGATTTACCGGGTCACTAATAAAAGTGAAAAAGACCTGAATGAAGTCATCTTCGGCATGTGGGGCGATCCCCATATCGGCGGTCCGAACAATTGGCAGGATGACTTATCCTATTTTGACACGGATTTGAATATGGTGTACGCTTGGGATGAAGACGGAAAAAGCGACGTAGCTGGTCGACCACCGGGGTATTTCGGTTACATTTTTTTAGAGAGCCCCGGCGATCCCCATGACGGCATTGACAACGATGGTGACGGTATGGTAGATGAAAGTCGTGAAAACGGGCTTGATGATGACGGAGACTGGAACCCGGAAAAAGACGATGTGGGCATTGACGGACTGCCGAATACCGGGGATTCAGGGGAGGGCGATGGTATACCAAATTCAGGAGATCCATTCGATTTACGGCAGCCGGGAGAACCGAACTTTGAATGGACTGATCTAGATGAATCCGACATGATTGGTTTAACCAGCTTTGCCGCACCAAATTTTGGTGGTGATAACCGAATTTCCAAGGATGACCACATTTACCGGAACTACCTGATTCCCGGCCATTTTGATTCCCTGAACTCGGAAGTGGCGGGAGACAATATTTTCCTCTACGGCTCCGGGACATTCACCCTGAAAGCCGGGGAGGCACGGCGCTTCTCCATTGCTCTGTTAGTGGGAAACAATTTTGATGATCTCACTCTGAATGCCCTCACCGCCCGCCAAATCTACGAAACCAATTACCAGTTCGCCAAACCACCGGAAAAACCGAAACTGACCGCCGTCCCCGGAGACCGGAAAGTTACCCTGTTCTGGGACGACATTGCCGAATCCTCCTGGGATCCGATCTCCGAAGAATATGATTTCGAAGGGTACGTTATTTACCGCAGCACGGACCCCAGTTTCCTGGACCAGCAGACTATTACCGATGTGAACGGTTCCAATTTCCTGTTCGAACCCCTGAAAACCCAAACCGGGGGCTGGGCCAAGTGGGACCTGATCAATGAATATGAGGGCCCCAGCGATATACCCTACACTGGCCGCGGTGTAGCCTACCATCTGGGTAACAATACCGGCTTGGTTCATTCGTTCGTGGACTCCAATAATGTCATCAATGGACAAACTTATTACTATGCAATCGTGTCCTACGATCACGGCAATAAAGCAATGAACATTGGTCCCAGCGAATGTTCCAAAGCAATAACCCTGGACCCTGAACGTGACGAAGTTTTCCTGGATGTGAATACTGCCATGGTCGTTCCCAGAGTTCCGGCAGCCGGTTACGTTCCGGGAAGTACAACCACTATTGATTCAACCATTTTCCAACATGTGGGCGGCTACGGCACCGGCGATATTGCTATTGAAGTACTGGATCCACGGGCCATTGAAACAGCCGACACATTTGAAATTTTGTTCTCCTCCGATCCAACCCGTTATTCAGTGGAAGACTTAAAATACAATACCGAAAACAGAACTGTAAAAAAGGATGTTTATATCACCCTCTTAAAAAACAGACTGAACGCGGATCATTTCATCTTAAAAAATTCCTCCGGAACCGTTATGACCGCCGGGATTGATTACCTGGTTTTCCCGGAGGCCGGCCAGGTAGTGGTTCCCGACTCATTGAACTCTCAAATTAACGACGGCGAAACGATAACCATCGAATATACCTACTTCCCTCTTTGGGAAAGCACCCTGTTGAATAATGAAGAAGCCAATCCCATTTTCGATGGCTTACGGTTGTATGTCAAGGACAAAGAATTGGCTTTAAACCATGAAAAATCCGGCTGGAGTGAAACCAGTCAGGGAAACTATCTGGTGACCGTATCTCCTTATGATGGGAAACCCAGTAATATGCGGGCGGCGGATTATGAAATCCGCTGGTTTGATTCCATTGCCGATACCAGTTCCCTGGGCACTGCCACAGCCCCGTTTCAGATCTGGGATGTGACACCGGGAAGAGTACCAGTAAAAAAGAAAATGGCCGTCTTAGATTATTTAAAGCGAAATAATACCTGGGATCTGGATGAAGATGTTGTTATTTTGGAGGAGGGCTCGGGAATCGTGGTATCCTGGCAAATATCCATTCTGGAGGCCACGGACACGACCACTGTCGACCCAGTGGAAGGGGATGTGTATTACATTGCCACCGACCGTCCCTTCACCGGCGAGGACGTTATTCAGTTCACCACGACGGCCTCCACCATCGACCGGCAACTGGCCATACGGACACTGGAGGACATTGCCGTGGTTCCCAATCCTTATGTGGTGACAAATGTTCTGGAGCCCTTGGATCGGCAGAATCCCCGGGACCGGGGTCCCCGCCGCCTCTATTTCATGCACCTGCCCAGCGAATGCACCATCCGGATTTACACCATCACGGGAGAATTAGTGGAGGTTCTTCATCACCAGTCCACCATCGATGATGGTAATGAAATCTGGGATTTAACTACTAAAGACAATTTTCCCGTTGCTTACGGAATATACATTTACCATGTGGACGCCGGATCTCTGGGCGAAAAAATAGGCCGCTTTGCCATAATCAAATGAGACACCTGATTAAAACAGCTTTTTTACCTGTTATCCTGCTACTGAGTAGTCTGATCGGTCAATTAGATAATGTCCAAACCATTACTAAAACCGGAACTGCAGCGGCTCAATTTCTGAAAATTTCCGTGGATCCACGGGGCTCAGCCATGGGTAATGCCTTTACCGCCATGAGCGGTGATATCAGTTCCATGTACTGGAACCCCGGAGGATTGGTAGCAGTGGAAGGAATTGAAACCATCTTTGTGAATAGTAACTGGTTAGCCGGGATCAATTTTAATTATGCCGCTGTGGCCATTAATCTCTCCAATAACGGGGTTTTGGGATTCAGTTTCACCAATCTCCGGGTTCCCAAAGATAAAGTGCGCACCGTGGAGCAACCCAACGGTACTGGGGAATTATTCGATGCCGGCGATCTGGCTTTAAACCTTTCCTATGCCCGAAAATTAACCAATAACTTTTCGCTGGGCGGAAATATCAAATACATCCGTCAGAATATCTGGCATTCCAGTGCCAGTGCTTTTGCCTTTGATCTGGGCGCTCTGTTCATCACACCCTTTAATAATATTCGTCTTGGGGCCAGTCTGACCAACTACGGCAGTGATCTGCGACTGCAGGGCCGGGATCAAAAATTCAGTATTGATCCGGATTTAAACAACCAGGGAAACGTTGAATTTGTGAATGCTTTGTACGAAACCGATTCTTTCCCCCTGCCATTGTTGTTCCGGGTAGGCATCTCCGGGGAAGCTCTCCGTACAAAGAACCTTAGAATCAGCTTTACCGTGGATGCGCTTCATCCCAATGATAATATGGAGTGGGTAAACACGGGGTTTGAACTGGGAGTGAGTGAAACCTTTTTCCTCCGGGGCGGTTACTCAACGTTGTTCCGTACCGATACCGAAGAAGGCCCCACCTTTGGTGCCGGTGTTCACTACCGTTTATGGGGCTCGCCTACTGTTTTAAAACTGGATTATTCCTACTCCTACTTTGGCCGTTTGGAAAATATTCAGCGGCTTTCAGTCGGAATTAAATTTTAATACCTTCCCAAACCATTCTTCTAACTCTCTATAATTGTTAAAAACCTTCTCTCCTGTTTCTGCTAATCGCTGATAACTGGTATGTCCGTGGGAAAGCAGTACACAATTAGTCCCCAATGCTTTTGCCACTTCCAGATCGTGAAGAGTATCGCCAATAAATAAAACCTCTTCCTTAATATAATCCATTTCAGCCATCCATAGCTTTCCTGCATCCTCCTTTCCGTAGGCATAATGATTATCCTGACCAACAACTTTTTGAAAGCTGGAACGTAATTGATGGTAATCCATTAAAGTCTCCAACATCTGCTGACTGGCAGCCGACAGTAACGAATGGGTTATCCCCGATGCGGTCAGTTCCTCAATCAATCTCCGGGTACCGGAATGCAATTCAGCAGCATACATTCTTTTAGTATATTCGGTGATGAATTCAGTTCCGACGACGGAAAACGGTTCTTTGTTAAAATCAAAGCCCAGGCGACGATAATATGCAATCACCGGAAAGGTGAAAATTTCCAGGTAACGTCTTTCTGTCAGACCTGGAAGATCCCGCCGGCTCAACACCAGGTTTATGGCCTCGACACTTAACCAGCGGTCATTCAACAGCGTTCCGTTCCAATCCCAGATGATGTGTTTGTAAGACATGCACAGAATGTAAATTCACAGCAGTTATGATTGAAATGGAATAACTTTCTAGCCAATGAAAACAATATCGATTCAAGAAATTGCAACTAGCTTAAAAGTCCGGCTAAAAGAACCGCTCCCAGGGAAAACAGCTCATGATCTAGCCCGGGTTCAAGCAGAACCACCATTCAATTTTCGAAAATCTGATGAACTCTCCGTCCCGGCAGCAGTATTAATTTTACTGTTTCCCATAAAAACAGGAATCAGTTTTTTTCTTACTGAACGAACGAAATTGGTCGAACACCACAAGGGGCAGATTTCACTCCCCGGCGGGGCCTGGGAAGTGGGTGAAAAACTGGAAGAAACGGCCCTCCGTGAAACAGAGGAAGAAATCGGTGTACCACGGAGCGTCGTCAGAATTATCGGTAGTCTGACACCTTATTTCACTTTTGTCACCGGATTTATGGTTCATCCATTTGTGGGGTGGTGTGACCATCGTCCGGTAGCTGCTCCCCACGCCAGGGAAGTAAAAACGCTATTCTCCGTAACGGTGGAACAATTACTGAAAGACCAGCTTTTTAAAACTGAAAAACGGTCATTAGGTAAACACCGGGCGGAAATCCCCCACTTTCATTTCGGTGATCATAAAATTTGGGGGGTAACGGGAGCAATATTGTCAGAATTCAAATGGATTTTGAAGGAGATATTATCTTGAAACGTATTGGTATTGACCTGGGTGGAACCAAGATTGAAGGTGTATTGCTGGATCGGAACAATCAGGTGATCGAGCGGCAACGCATCCCAACGATTAGAGCGGAAGGTTACAAAGCAATCCTGGATCGCATCGTGACTCTTATCCGTGATTTATCACTGGAGAAACCTATTCATACTCCCGTGGGTGTTTGTACCCCGGGAGCGTTGGACCCCTCCACAAAGCGATTGAAAAACAGCAATACGCTTTGCCTGATCGGGCAACCATTAAAAGAAGATCTGGAAGAGCGGCTCCAGACAGCCGTCACGCTGGAAAATGACGCTAATTGTTTTGCATTGTCGGAGGCTATCCTCGGCGCCGGGCGCGGATATGGCCTTGTATTCGGTGTCATCATGGGCACCGGCGTGGGCGGCGGTATAACAATAAACCAGCACATTCACCGGGGACCTAACCATATTGCGGGGGAATGGGGTCACCATGTACTATACCCAGGAGGAATTAACTGCTATTGTGGCAAGCAAGGCTGTGTTGAAACATACATAAGCGGTCCCGCCCTGGAACGGCAATGGAATGAGTTGACCGGGGAATCTCTAACATTGCAATCCATCATTAACTTGAACAACCATGAGAACTATCCGGAATGGAAACAAACGGTGTTAAAGAACTTCGGTCAGGCTTTAAGCCATGTTATCGATATCCTGGACCCGGACATTATTGTTTTAGGAGGCGGCGTGTCAAATATTCCCTGGTTGTATAATGAAGGGAAGAATGCTGTATACCAAGCTGTTTTCAGCGATTGGGTAGTAACGCCGATCGCCCGAAATGAGCTGGGAGATTCAGCCGGTGTTTTTGGTGCCGCTATGCTGGGATCCGGCAAATGAGCTTCGCCCGCTGGCTGAATGCTCTCACCGGTGTGGATTGGGGTATTATTCTGGTTATTTTCCTGATAGCCTGCTGGCTGGCTTACCTGACCATCAAGGGACTCCGCAACTGGTACCGGAACCTCCATCAACAAAGCCGCTACGTCCCTGAAATCAGAATAACACCTTTTAATCTGGCGGGAATCGCTACTATTTACACCATTATTCTATACAGCACAATTGGCATTCATCTGATAAACTGGATAAAATCAATGACAGAATAAAAAGCTTCTGCCGGTGAAAGGCCAATGGCACCCTTCAGTTATTTTTTCTTTCTTTTGGAAGCCAGTAAGTTCCAGGCCGCTTTGGGAATCATCTCCAGATCATTAAATTCACCGGCACCCTTCAGCCACTCCCCGCCATCAATCGTCACTACTTCACCATTAATGTAGGCCGCCTGATCGCTTACCAGATAAGAGGCCAAATTCGCCAATTCTTCATGTTTCCCAAAGC
The DNA here is from genome assembly GCA_046861615.1 of Fidelibacterota bacterium. Taxonomy (GTDB): domain Bacteria; phylum Fidelibacterota; class Marinisomatia; order Marinisomatales; family TCS55; genus CAZNUM01. The sequence continues at coordinate 21,144 of JBHHUS010000020.1, read as the reverse complement.
GTTTTAAGGGGATTCGTTTTTTCATTCTCTTTTCAAAACCCAAACCCGGAGGAACCAACCGGGCCCAGGCACCCTTCGTAGGGAATGGACCCGGAGCAATTGCCACTGTACGAATATTATACTTGGCCCATTCCACTGCAAGGGAGCGGGTCATGGCCAACACTCCGGCCTTTGCAGAAGCAGAGGGAACCACATACCCGGAGCCGGTCCAGGAATAGGTGGTAACAATATTCAAGATGACACCGCCCCCAGCTTTAATCATCTCTTTCCCAACTGCCAGGGAACAATTGAAAGTGCCATTTAAGACAATATCTACAATTACTTTGAATCCACCTTCGGAAAGATTTTCAGTTGGTGAAATAAAATTACCAGCGGCATTGTTCACTAAAATATCAATCCGCTTAAATCGATCCCGACTCTGCGCTACCATTTGATGTACCTGGGCCGGAATACGTACATCACAGGATACTGGAAGTACTGTACAATCAGATACTGTCAATTCTTCGGCAGCTTTTTCCAGGACATCCTTCCTGCGGCCAGTTAGAATTAAATTAGCTCCCAACGAGCCAAAGCGTTGGGCCATAGAAAACCCCAATCCGGTCCCACCACCGGTAATCAGAATCGTTTTTTCTTTTAATAAATTTTTTTCAAACATGGTTTCATCCCATCATTTTCCGGAATGAAACTAATGTAAAAACCGGCCGGGTTAAATAAAAAGCCTAAACAATCAAGGAGTAGCGCTTGTCATTCAGGCAATCCACCAATAATTTCCGCAATAACATGTTTTCACCTAACCATACATAGCGATGATATAAATAACCGTGACTAAGACAAAATTATTCGTTCTGGATACCAATGTGATTCTCCATGATTCCACCTGCATCCACCATTTTGAAGAACACGATATTGTCATACCCATCACAGTTTTAGAGGAACTGGATCATTTTAAACGCGGTAATGAACAGGTGAATTTCCATGCTCGTAACTTTCTCCGGGACCTGGATCGATTGACCGGCGAAGTCCTGTTTAAGGAGGGTGTCTCTATTGGTGCTGATCAGGGTAAAATTCGAATTGTCGTGAATCAAACCATAGCGACAGAAATAAAAAAAGTATTCCATGAAGAATCTCCCGATACCCGCATCCTGAATACCGCCTACCGCTTATCCCTGGCAGAAACTGATCGTTCTGTTATTCTGGTGACAAAAGACACTAATCTACGGATGAAAGCCAAGGCACTGGGGATTGCTGCCCAGGATTACACCACTGATAAATTGGAGAGCGTGGAAAAAATCTACTCCGGGATGCGGATGATTGAAGACCTGCCTGTGGAGGTCATCGACAAACTGTTTCAATCTCCCTTCCAATTACCAGCTGAAACTCTTCCCCAGATAACAAACATGGTCCCAAATGAGAATTTCATATTACGTAACAAACAAAAGTCCGCCCTGGCTTCCTATGACGGGTTTGACAACCTGTTTTCCAAAGTAGACAAACAACCGGCATACGGTATCATACCCCGGAATGCGGAACAGGCGTTTGCATTGAAAGCACTCATCAATCCCCGGATTCAATTGGTCACCCTTTCGGGCAAAGCCGGGACAGGAAAAACATTACTGGCACTGGCCGGTGCTCTGGAATCCAGGACCCAATATCGACAAATTTATTTAGCCCGGCCAATTATCCCCTTGAGTAATCGAGATCTGGGTTATTTACCCGGAGACATTCAATCAAAAATAGATCCCTATATGCATCCCCTGTGGGATAATCTGGGAGTAATCAGACATCAATTTCGGGAGGAGGATGAACATGCCCGGAAGATTCAGGATTTACTGGACCAGGAAAAATTAGTGATTACTCCTCTGGCTTACATTCGTGGTCGCAGTCTGCAAAAAATATTTTTCATCGTTGACGAAGCTCAAAATCTGACACCCCATGAGGTCAAAACCATTATTACCAGAGCGGGGGAGGGAACTAAAATCGTCTTTACCGGCGATATCTATCAGATCGACCAACCCTACCTGGATACCCTCTCCAACGGGTTGAGCTATTTAATTAACCGCATGGTAGGTCAGAAAGTATATGCCCATATTACCCTTCAGAAAGGTGAGCGCTCTCCCCTGGCAGAGTTAGCGAGTGATCTATTGTAAGTCTTAAATTGAGGCAGTTAAAATTCAATTCATTTTTAACGATCCGTAAATGATAATGGTTAATAATAATGATTCATCCAATACATACAAACCCCAGTGGAGCTGCATGAAGATGATGGATTAATTTAATTCTATCACAACAAAGGAAATTTTATGAATGCAACAATCGAAACAACCGCTGAAAACGGGACGGTTAATTATCCCCTGGACGCCTTTGGCCGTTATACCCTGGAACGATTAGCAAAATGGGGAAAATTTGTGGGGATTGTCAATATTATTACCGGCATTGTTTACACCCTGACAATCCTCGTTTTTCTCATTCCCACCGCCGTGATCGGAGTTCTCACCATAATTATGGGTACCCGGCTGAACAATGCGGCTAATCAATTAAACTACACGATCTACGCCAATGATTCTACCAGTTTCTCCATCGCTTTAGACCAGTTGCGCAGCAGTATAATGATCAACGGCATTATCCAGATTTTAACCATTGCCGGGATTATACTGATGGTCATACTGTTATCAATCTTTGGAATGGTCATTACCGATTATTTCTAGCGTCGCAAAAGCAAATCTTTTCCCAGAACAACCGAGAGCTGTTTGAATAAACTGAAAAAATTGATCAATTTGAAAAAGGGTGAGGGACGAAAAGTGCTTCTGTTTTTCGCCTTCAATTTTTTTATTGTGGCCATGAGTATTGCGGCTAAAACCGCCCGGGATGCCTATTTTTTAAGTCGCTACGACCGATCCATTTTACCCCTCATGTTTCTGTTGGTGGCGGTGGGCGTCGCCATTATGTTGACTGTTTACACTCGATTGGCTAAACGGATTTCTCAGCGACAAATGTTCCTGTATTCTACCCTGTTGTTTATCAGCTCCCTCTCCGTCGGCCAGTTTTTTGTCAGGGGATGGGTAATTCCGATTTTGTACGTCTGGGTAGATGTCGTGGTGGTCATTATGGTGATCCAATTCTGGAATTTTGCCTCGGAATCATTTGAACCACGACAGGCGAAACGACTGTTTGGCCTCATTGGCGGCGGGGGCTCTTTCGCCGCCATGATTGTAGGGGTCAGCCTGAAACCATTTGTCTCAGCCGTAGGTACTTCCTGGTTATTAGTCCTGGCTTCTGGCTTTGCCCTGATTGCCCTGGTCCTCGGTTTGGGAATTTTAAGTCAAACGGCAGCCCAGCAAAAAATTAAACCCCCAAGATCCCAAACTGGTCTTGCCGGGAAGCGTCATAAGATGGATCCCTTTTTGCGGGGGATTGCTGTTGTTATTGCCTTCTCAGCCATTGTTACAACAATCGTGGATTATCAGTTTAAAATTATTGCCAGCAACACTTTCCCGAATGAGGGGGATTTGGTCAGCTTCTTCGGGAATTTTTACGCTCTAACCGGTTTTGCTTCCCTGTTCATGCAGTTCTTCCTCACCGGTCCAATTCTCTCCCGCTTTGGAATTTTAATGGGATTATTAACGTTACCACTTATGCTTACCTTAGGTGTAGTAGCAATTTTCATCAGTCCAATTCTCCTTTTCGCTACCTTTGCCAAATTCTCCGACCAGACATTTAAATTCACTATTAACAGTTCATCCCTGGAACTGCTGTGGTTGCCCGTACCGGGGGAAAAACGAATTTCCTTCAAACCACTCATCAGTGGTACGATCAAATCCAGCGCTGAAGGATTAGCCGGTCTGGTAACATACTTCATCGTCAAAGTTGTGGCCCTACAGTATTTGAGTATTCTTTCCCTGGGTGTTGTTGTTATCTGGTTGGCTACTGCCATCCGTTTAAAGCGCGGCTATGTGAAAGCATTAATGGTGGCAGTGGAGAAACGGCAATTGGATTTTGAGGCGCTAACTTTGGATGTCCATGATTCCGCCATGGTCGCCACCCTGAAAAAAACGTTGGAAAGTACCGATCCAATTCAGCAGTTGTTTGCCCTGGACCTGATCGATGGATTACCGCTGTCAGCCTGGGCTGAATCTCTGAAAAAACTTTTTAACCAGGGGAATGCGGAAGTACGGAAACGATTACTGGAATTAACCTGGGATGAACCGGAGATATTACCCGATGACAGTATAATCCAAACTATTAACGACAATCCGGAGGTAGCAGTGGAGGCTATCGCCGTAGCCGGGAAACGGAACCTTCAGGTGCTTCTACCCGATCTGGCGGCAAAACTGACACATCGGGACGACCGGATTAAAGCTGCTGCTGCTGCTGCCATTCTGGAGTTAGGGAATGGTCCCCTGGAGGAGGCCCGAACCATTTTGAAACAAATGCTTGCAGATTCCGACGAAGCGGTTCAAATTATTGCCTTAAATCTATTGGTTCACAATGAAGAATTTTTACCCCGGGCAAGGGTTATTGAATTCCTGGAAAATGAATCACCCGCCATCAGTGAAACTGCCCTTACCATTGCTCAAATTCGCCGGGATGAAACCCTGATTCCCGCCATCGTCACCAATCTCGATATTCCGCAAACGGTTTTGAAAGCCCGTCAGGTTCTAAAAGATTATCCCCCTCAAAAAATACTGGCGTTTTTCAACCAGTCCCTGAACCAAAAAGACCTGAGCCGGAAAAGAAGACTGGGAATCATTCGTGCCCTGAAAGAATACCCTACTGATGAATCCATTTCCATGCTGCTGACACAATTGAATTTGAGTGATTTTCTGGTTTACAGTGAAGTAATCGAATCTCTGTTAACCATTGCCCGGTCCCATCCCCTGGATGAAAAAACCTTAAAACAACTGGAAGACGAGACTCGTAAAGTTGCTAAAATGCTTTACCAGTTAAATGAATTCCTGCGTCTCCTGCCGAAGAAAGATCAAAATATCCTTTTGAAAGATTTTCTGGATACAGCTATCCGGCAACGCATACCCACGCTGACTAAACTGGGAATCCTGGATGTACCGGATACACCGGTGGAAACCTATATTCATACGATCCTCTCCGGCGACACTGCCCACCTGCCATTTGTTCTGGAATTCTTTGAAAACGTATTGACCAAAGAAGAACGTGCCATTATCAGTCCCCTGATTGAACCGATATCCCTGGAGGAAAGAGGACAAATCGGATCCCGGTATTTCACTGATCTGCCAAAATCGTTAATGTCCGAACTGGAGCAATCAGTATATTCACCCAATAAATGGCAATCGGTCATTGCCCTGGACTACCTTTTCCGGAATGAGCATTGGGACCGGTTGAAACAACTGGACTGGAACCTGGTACCGGATTCTAGCGCCAATTGTGAATTAATATTCCGGTACCTGAAATTAAACGAAACTCCACTAGATTTCATTCCGACAGAACGTTTTAAATTGGAGGATAATTTACAAGCCATGTATTCAACCTTAGAAAAGACAATCCTGTTAAAAACGGTTAATTTATTTAAAACCATACCAGCTGAAAATCTCTCCCGTATCTCCCAGATTGCCGAAGAAGTCCACTTCCCTGCCGATACGCCCATTTTCAAAGAAGGAGACTATGGCGATTCTCTGTTCATTGTTGTTGAAGGAACGGTAAAAATCCACAAGGGGGATATGGATTTAGCCACCCTGGGCAAGGGTAATTGTTTGGGAGAAATGGCATTACTGGACCAGGAACCGCGCTCGGCGGATGCCACCACTGTAGAGGAGTCCATTTTATTAAAAATTGCCCAGGAGGAATTTTACGAGGTGCTGGGGAGTAATACTGAAATCATGCAGGGCATTATTAAGCTGTTAACCGGCCGGTTGCGGGAGGCCAACGAAAAACTATTGGTCAATTAATTTTTTAGTCTGTTCGTTCACTTTTTTCTCCACCGTTTCCTGAGCAGACTTAACAACTTCCTTCCCTGTGGCGGCTGTTTTTTCACCAATCGACTCCACCCCGGACTGAATCTGTTTTTTAATTTTATCCACGGAAACATCCTGCCCCGTCCAGACCATATAAGCGATCCATAAGACCAGCACAGCGCCCACCACCAGCGCCATTTTCACCAGTTTTTTTATGACTCCCATTAAAATAATGATGGCTAAAACCACCGCTACAGCCATATATACCGGATTGGCTGTTAACGTTTCAATCGGTTGTTCCACCCTGCTCCTGCTGAAGTTTCAATTTCCGGCGATTGATCCGTCCTGTTCGCTGTTCATATTCGGTAATCATTTTCATCACCCGCGGATCATCGGGTCGATCCTGAGTCATAGCCTCCACATGGCCGCTTATGGCGGCAACCGTAGTTCCCTCCAGTTTCAACTCCACTACTCCCACATAATACCCTTCTTTACCGGCCTGGACGATCATAGTTCCATTCACTTCCTTTGGCTCAGTCAAGAGTGACTGACTATGAGAACCAACAATCAAATCTATTCCTCCCACCTGCCGGGCTAACGTTTCATCCAAATCCATCCCCTCATGGGTCAGGACAATAATCACATCAGCCTTCCCCTGTAGGAATTTCAATGTTGACTCCAGTAATTTCCGGGGGCCTTGTAAGGTGGTCCGTTCCCGGACTTTGGTGGGATAATATTTAAAGGCGTAGATATCCATAATCCCCAAAATAGCGATCCTGATCCCATCCTGTTCCATCAGTTTGTAGGAAACCATTCCCTCAATTGCTTCCGCAGGCAGGTTAGTGCCGACAATTGTTGCACCGGTAATCGCCAGTAATTGATTGACTTCTTCAAAATCCCGGGTTATTTCCTGATCTCCCGGTAAGATAGCATCGTAACCCAATAGCCGGTAAGCCTCTACTACCAGACTATCCTTGAAATCACGCTTAACCACGGTAAACAGATCCCCGGCATCAACCAGAATGGTGTTGGGATGCTCCTGCCGGAAACTATCCACAAAAACCACCCGCTTCTCCAGAGCACCCAGGGGGTGATCCGGGCAATAACAATTCTCCAGCGCGCCATTGGTATTATTAGTATGAAGAATAAAGAGCGACCTTTCCTGGGCGCCCAGCAGACTGACCAGACAAACGATCAATAAAAATAAATTAACGTGCAGTTTCTTCAAATCCATCTGATTGAAAATTGAACGTATTCTCGTATTTATCCAAGGGAATTTTACAAAATGTTAGTTTAGTCCACGGGTCTTTTGCAGAACCTAAAATTAGGTGTATTTTCCGCCTGCTCTTCAGTCCTTGAATTGCCAGCGTAGCTCAGATGGTAGAGCAGCTCATTCGTAATGAGCGGGTCGGGGGTTCGAATCCTCTCGCTGGCTCACAAATTAAAAGCCTTTTCATGAGGGCTTTTTTATTCAGTGAATTTATTCTACTGACAACAGTTCCACTTCAAAGGTCAAAGTAGAATTGGGTGGAATAATGCCCATATCCCGGGCACCATAACCTAACTCCGGCGGGATGGTCAATTTTCGCCTCCCACCGACTTTCATTCCTTCCAAACCCTGATCCCAGCCGGCAATAACCTGATGAGCTCCCAGAGTGAAGCGGAACGGATCCCGGCCCGGATTCTTAGAGGAGTCAAAAACAGTTCCATCCTCCAGCATACCAGTATAATCCACAGTTAAAATACTGTTGGTTTTCGCCACGGCACCGATGCCAACCACTAGCTCTTCCATCCTTAAACCATTTTCCATTACAACTTCCTTTTTACTGCAACTCACCAGCGCCAGCGCCAGTAAAGCCATGAACCATTTTTGTTTCAAACTCATTATTCTCTCCGTAATGAAGTTCGGAAGTTTACAATCTAAATGAAATCGGAATTACTGTAAATTAATTGTTTCAATCCGAGGTATATTTAAGCATGAATGTAACAGTGCCACTTTTTAAGGGAAATCTGCCACCCCTGGCCGACCGTGTACGCCCGCTACAAATGAAAACCTTCATTGGCCAGGAACACCTGACTAAAGAACACAAAATCCTTTCCACCCTTTTTAAACGTGGTCAGGTTTTCTCCATGATCTTCTGGGGACCGCCAGGGACCGGGAAAACTACCCTGGCGCGGATCATTGCCCGGGCAACGAAAGCTGATATCCATGAACTCTCGGCTGTTTCCAGTGGTGTACAGGATTTACGGAAAGTGATCGCCGCCGGGAAAGCTAATCGGGAACAGGGTAAGACTACGATCTTGTTTATCGATGAGATTCACCGCTTTAGCAAATCCCAGCAGGATGCGCTCCTGCACGCTGTGGAGGAGGGTTTGATTACCCTGATTGGCGCCACTACGGAAAATCCCTCCTTCGAAGTCATCAGCCCCCTGCTTTCCCGCTGTCGGGTCCTTACCCTGAAAGCATTAACCAGCCAACAATTAGACGCTATTCTGGAACAGGCTCTGACCACCGATATTCTACTCTCAAAAAACAAACCCCGGTTTGAAAACCGGGTTAGAGGGCAGTTGATCGCCTCAGCCGGGGGCGATGCCCGAAAAATGCTCAATACGCTGGAACTGGCCTGTTCCCTCACCGGTAAACAAGGCACTATTACTGAGAATATCCTGAATGAAGCCCTCCAGAGTAAGACCCAGATATATGACAAAACCGGTGATTATCATTACGACACTATCAGCGCTTTTATTAAATCAGTCCGTGGTAGCGATCCTGATGCCGCCATCTACTGGCTGGCAGTCATGCTGGAGGGCGGTGAAAAACCGGAATTCATTGCCCGGCGGCTGGTGATCCTGGCTTCGGAAGATATTGGCAATGCAGATCCTCAAGCTCTAATCGTTGCTACCTCCGGATTTCAGGCCGTTCACCTGATCGGAATGCCCGAAGCCACCATCATTCTGGCCCAGGTAACCACGTATCTGGCGGGAGCTCCAAAGTCCAATGCTGCCTACATGGCCATTCGGCAAGCCGCCGCTAAAATCAAACAAAAAGGTACGCCTGGTGTTCCCTTGCATCTACGGAATGCCCCCACAGGCCTGATGAAAAAACTGGACTACGGAAAAGATTATCATTACCCCCACTCTCAGCCAGGCCATTTTATTAAGGCCAACTATTTCCCCAAAGGGCAACAGGAAACCTTTTATCATCCCACTGAGTTAGGATATGAGGAGTTTCTAAAGAAACGACTGCAATCGTTATGGCCCGACCGATATTAAAATATGCCCTTCTGGCGCTGTTATTCCCCGGGTTGCTCCTGGCCGATAAGCGCCTGCGCCTGAAACAGGCGGATGTCCTGGAGAACATAACTGTTAACGGAGAGTCTATTCAGTTATTGACCGGGAATGTTGTTTTTATCAAGGGTAATACTATTCTCGCCTCCGACCGGGCCCGTTTCAACCGCCAGACTGAATTCGGTCAACTGGTCGGCAACATTGTTGTAACCAAAGAAGACCAAACCCTGACTTGTGATTCCCTGGAAGTCAATTCCAGAGAAGATATATTTACCGGTTTTGGCAATGTCCATGTCTGGGATTCCACCTACAATCTGGTGGCGGATACGCTGTACTATTTCAACCAAATCGATAGTGGTCTGGCCGTGGGTTCAGTGGAATTGACCCAGAAAAACCAGGTTGTAACCGCCCAACGGATCGAATATATCAAAGCCACTGAAACCGACGGTGTCTCTTATGCTGCCCGGGGAGCAGTGACCATCCGGGAGGGAGACCGCATTGCCAACAGCGGAGAAGCCATTTATGACCGAAACCAGGGAAATACTACTTTAAGGATTCGCCCCAAAATAACCGAAAATGATCAGACCATCGAGGGAAGTGAGATACAGCTTCATTATCAGGATGAAATCCTGAAAACACTCTACATCCCCGCCCGGGCCCATGCCCTTTACCCCGCTAAGGGCTGGCGGGAAGCACGTGACACTGAATCAGATTCAGTGATTCAGAAAATAGCGGTTGAATTCATGGATGATATGACCGGTTCCAGTCTGCGGGGTTTCTTCAAGGAAGGAAAACTGGATTCCATGCGCCTGGAAGGGATGGCCACGACCCTGTACCACATTTTCGAAGATTCAGTTTACCAAGGGCGGAACGAAGCCTCCGGCGATACGATTGTCATGAACTTTACCAATAGTGATCTGGAACATATTTTCATTTCCGGTGGTTCCCGGGGCACCTATACCCCTGACACCTCGGCCAGTTCCATCGAGGGTCCGATTATCTATTCCTCTGACGATATTGATTACCACGTTCAGGACGAGGAAACGGATCTTCACGGCGATGCTAAAATTGATTACACCAATGTAAACCTGGTAGCGGGATTTATCAGTGTCGCTTGGGATACGGACCTGTTAAAGGCTCTCCCCGTTTCCCGGCGGGATTCAACTTATGAAACACGCCCGCCCACCATTATTGAAGCCGGTCAGGAACCTATGATCGGTGATTCCATGATTTACAACCTCAAAACCAAACACGGCCGGGTTGCAAAGGGGAAAACCAAAGCCGAAGACGGTTATTATCGGGGAACGGAAATCCGGAACCGGGATCAGAAAATATTTTACATCGAAAACAGCGCCTATACCACCTGCGATCTGAAGGAACCCCATTTCCATTTTGAAAGTAAGCGGATGAAGATGATTGCCGAGGATAAGGTCATCGCCCGGCCAATTATTCTCTACATCGCCAGAATTCCCGTTTTCGGACTGCCTTTCGGCGTTTTCCCTAATAAAAAGGGGCGCCGACATTCCGGTTGGATTATGCCCGCCTACGGCGAAAGCAGCCTCCGGGGGCAATATATCGATGGTCTTGGATATTACTGGGCACTCAACGATTATTATGATTCAAAATTTACCATGAGCCTGGCGGATCGGCAGGGAATCACGCTCCGGTTGAATAATCAGTACCGACGACGGTATGCCTTCACCGGATCGCTGTTTCTGGAAAGCAGGCAGAACTTTCCTTCGGGGTTGACCCGGAGCCAGCGTGATATCAGTCATTTAATGGATAACCGGAAAAGTGATTATGTCATCCGCTGGAACCACCAACAGGAGTTGCGCAATAATCAATCTTTGCGCGTAAATGCCAGATATTACAGCAGTGGCGATTACAATCGCCGTACGGGCCTCAACCAGCAGAACCGTCTGAATCAGCAAGCCGTCTCCAATGCCAGCTATTCCAAGCGCTGGCCCAAATCAAGTAACAGTATCAGTATCAATCTTTCCTCAAACCAGGACTTAATGGCGGATAAAAAAATCGATCCCCAGTCTGTATTTTACCAACCTCCCACCCAGGCCGGCACGCAGTTAAACATCACCAACAATACACTGCCCAGAATGGCCTTTTCCCACAGCCAGCGGGATCTCATCCCCACCAAAGCCCGCCGTCGGCACTGGTTCAACAATATTAAATACAATTATTCCTCCCGTTTTGACAACCGCCTGCGTACCTACTACAAAAGCGAAGCCTATGCTTTGAATGATACTACCAGTGGTTTCCGGTGGGAACAGGAAGGAGACGGAACCGGGAAGGTAAATACCTTCTCCGACTACATTCTCTCCCACAGCGCCGGGTTGACTGCCCCACAGAAAATATTCCGCTACATCACTGTCAATCCCAGTCTATCCTTGAAATCTGACTGGGTGAACCGCTCTTACCAGGGTTATGCTGACAGTCTGGGAATAATTCAGAAGAAAGAAGTTTCCGGTTTTGCCGCCCGGACCACCGGCTCTTTCAGTTTAGCTTTGAATACCCAGATTTACGGACTGTTTCCCCTGAAAATTGGTTCGTTACAGTCCGTTCGCCACGTACTTTCCCCGGCTATCTCCTATTCCTACACTCCTGATTTTTCAAAACCACTGTTTGGCCGGGACCTGGGATATTTTGAATATGTTCAAATGAGTGATGGCAGCACCGAACTGGTGGACCGCTTTGCCGGGACTATGGCAGGAAACACGCCCCGGGGTGAGCGCCAGTCCATGAACCTGTCCCTGAACAATGTCTTCCAGGCCAAAATGCTTCAGGGTGAAAAAGAACGAAAAATTGATCTCTTCTCCTGGCGTCTTTCCACCAGCCGTAATTTCACCGCCAAGGAATTTCAATGGTCCCAGTTAAGTTCTTCCATCCGGGCTAATATCTACCGCAAACTGAATCTTGATCTGTCCATAACCCACGATTTCTATGAATTTGACGAAAAACTAGGAAAAAGAGTTGATCGTATTCGTACCGGATCAAAGGGTTTCCTCAATCCCCGGCTAATCAATGCACGTTTCTCCACGGGTTTTCGTTTCTCCGGCGAGCGTTTCAACAGTCAGGTTACGGAAGAAGAAGCCGATACAACCATTATTACCGAACGCCTGGACGGCGCCAACCTGGACCAGGGACTATTGCCTGGTGTAAGCTCCAAAACCAAGGGACAATTGTGGAGCACCAGCGTAAGTTTCAGCTATTCCCTGAATCAAGCCAACCCACTGAATCCAGTCAAATCCTTCTGGATGTCCACAAATTCCAAGATCCAGCTCACCGAAAAATGGCGAATTCAATACAATGCCCGTTTTGACCTGTTGAATAAAAACCTGGTGAGTCACAGCTTCTCAATCTACCGCGATCTCCACTGCTGGGAGTTGAGCGTCAACTGGACGCCCAACGGCTATGCCAACGGTCTCTATTTCCGACTGAACGTAAAATCACCCACTCTCCGGGACCTGAAACTGGAACAGCGGGGCGGAGTGTACCAGCGGCCCTTCTTCTAAACAGTTATTTTCCTAAATCCTACTTGTACATTTTACTCAACTCATTATTCCCGAATCGATAAACTAAATTTTAATGTTTATTCTCACTCCGAATTGGGGGAAATTCATCCTCTAAAAAAGGAATTATTATGTTCTGTCCGGAATGTCATTCAGAATACGTGGAAGGGGTTGAAGTCTGCTCCGATTGCAAGGTGAGCCTGGTGGCGGACCTGCCGGTGGAAAAACCGCTGGAGGAAATCCAGTGGGTGATGGTTACGGAATTCTCCGGAGATATCTTTGCCAAAATGGTGGCTGAAATGCTACGGAAAGAGCAGATTCCCCACTATGTTAAAGGGGATTGGGCCTCCACCGCTTTTAGCATGAGTACCTTTCAATTCCCCGGCACCCGGGTTCGATTGTTTGTTCCGGAAGAATATGTAGAACAGACCAGAAACCTGCTTAAAAACGTCATCAGCTGACCGTGGCTAAAGAACCCCTCCGTTCCATCAAAGGCACTCACGACATTTTACCGGAAGAATCCCGGCTCTGGCAGCGGGTGGAACAGACCATCCGGGAGACCATGGCTATTTACGGCTACCAGGAAATCCGCACCCCGGCCTTTGAAAAGACGGATCTATTCACTCGGGGCGTGGGGGCTGAAACCGACATTGTCACCAAGGAGATGTACAGCTGGGCCGATCAGGGGAACACCAGTCTGACCCTGAAACCAGAAGCAACCGCTCCGGTGATCCGGGCTTACGTCCAGCACAACCTTGGCGTTAAAAGTCCCCTGACAAAACTGTATTATATCGACGCCCTGTTCCGGCGGGAACGCCCCCAGAAGGGCCGCCAGCGCCAGTTTCACCAGTTCGGCGTGGAAGCGCTTGGATCGGAATACCCGGAGCTGGATGCGGAAATTATTGCCCTGGCTTACCACATCCTGGAAATCCTGGAAGTGGATGAATTGGAATTAAAGCTAAACAGTATTGGTTCTTCTACCTGCCGAGAAGAGTATCGCCAGGCCCTACAGGATTTTTTACGCCCCTATTTAAAGGAACTCTCTGAAACCAGTCAGCGCCGATTTGAAACTAATCCGCTGCGAATTCTTGATACAAAAGTTCCCCATGAAATTGAACTCCTCCGAGGAGCACCAGTGATGGAATCTTTCCACACGCTGGAGGACAAAACCCATTTTGCTGAAGTCTGCTCCCTGTTATCTGCCCTGGATATTCCTTACGTTGTAGAGCCCCGCCTAGTCCGTGGCCTGGATTACTACACCCGCACTACTTTTGAAATTACCTCCCCTGCCCTCGGTGCTCAGGACGCTCTCTGCGGTGGTGGGCGTTATGACAGTCTGGTGGAAGTCCTGGGCGGAAAACCAACACCGGGCATTGGTTTCGCTGCCGGGATGGAACGGATACTGATGGTCATCGGGAAAAATTATCAGACTGCTCCCGTACTGCCCCTTCTATTTGTCATCGGGCTGGGACCCAAATCGGTCGAGCGGACTCTGACGTTAGTTCAGAACCTGCGGAAAATCGGGATCCCCAGCGTATTTGATCCTCTAAGACGGAGTCTGAAAGCACAGCTGCGGGAGGCCAATAAACTGGGCGCGGATACAGCCATTATTATCGGGGACCAGGAGTTGGCTCAGGATACGGTACAGATCAAGGACCTGGTAACCGGCATCCAGAAACAGGTACCTTATAAAGATGCGGTAAGCTTTGTGACAGCCTTGCCTTTGTAATATTTCACCTTTACATTAAATATATATGTATGCAGAATTGCTGATTTCAAACATGTAAACTGGGAACCTGTTTTCAATCATAATTCAATGACTTCAAAACCAATTTTAATCGTAGAATCGCCCTCCAAGGCGAAAACCATTGCCAAATACCTAGGCGGTAAATACAACGTATTAGCCTGCGTGGGACACGTGAAAGACTTGCCAAAGAAAGAACTAGGTGTTGATGTGGAAAATAATTTTTCGATCCGTGAGATTGTTCTGCCCGATAAAAAGAAATTTATACAGGAGTTGAAATCCCTGGCTAAGCAGGCTCCTGAAATCATAATCGCCACCGATCCGGACCGTGAGGGAGAAGCCATTGCAGCTCACATCGTAAGTGAAATTGGAAATAGTAAAGTTTCCCGGGTTCAGTTCACTGAAATCACCCGGGATGGGATTGAAGCGGGCATGGCTCAACCCCAATCTATTGACAATAATCTGGTAGCAGCCCGCCAAACCCGGCGTATAATTGATCGCTTGGTAGGTTACAAGGTTTCCCGGGTATTGTGGAATACGCTGCAGAAAAACATGAAATTTGTTGAAGTGGCGCTCTCCGCTGGCCGGGTGCAGTCTACGGCCCTGAAAATGATCGTGGAACGGGAGCGCCTGCGGGTTGGATTCAATACTGCCAGTTATTACGATTTAAAAGCCGAATTAAGCACGACTGAACAACAGCACTTCAATGCTGTTTTACGTCGGCTGGATAGAGAGCGAATCGCCTCTGGTAAGGACTTCGATACCAAAACCGGTCAGTTGAAAAATGACTCCGTACTATTGTTGAGTCAATCCCAGGCGGAGGTTCTGATAGAGGAATTGAAACCAGGTCCCTGGCTGGTGGAAAAAATCGAAGAAAAAATTCAGACTTCCCGGCCCCAGCCACCCTTCACTACCAGCACACTTCAGCAGGAGGCCGCCCGGAAACTTCGATATGCCACCAAACGAACCATGCGGGTGGCACAACGGTTGTATGAAAATGGTTTCATCACTTACATGCGGACTGATTCCACCAATCTTTCCCGCGAAGGCATTCACGGCGCCCGAACCGAAATCAGTCGGTTATTCGGCTCTGATTATTTGCCAGCAAAACCCGTTCACTACACCACTAAGGTCAAGAACGCCCAAGAGGCTCACGAGGCCATCCGACCGGCAGGTGATCCCTTTGCTACACTCCAGACCGTTCAATCAACTCTGGACGCTGATGCCGCCCGCCTTTTCGACTTAATCTTAAAACGGACCCTGGCCTGTCAAATGACCCCGGCCAAACTCAAACAGGTCAAGGTTCAGATCAAAAATCAAAAGGCTCTATTCCGAGCTACTGGACGGGAGATTCTTTTCCCCGGTTATATGGCGGTTTACGTAGAAGGACGGGATGATCCCGCAGCAGAGCGGGAACAAAAGGAAAATATCCTCCCGCCCATGATTGAGGGTCAACGCCTGGCGTGTGAAACCCTTACAGCTGAAGCCCACACTACCAGACCACCGGCCCGTTTCACCGAAGCCTCCCTGGTGAAAGAACTGGAGACTAAGGGCATCGGACGGCCATCCACTTTTCACTCTATACTGGATACGATTCAACGCCGTAACTATGTCATCAATAAAAAGGGAACCTTGGTGCCTACCTTCCTAGGAGTAGCAGTAACTCAGCTATTAGAAAACCATTTTGATCCGTTAGTAGATTCCCAATTCACCGCTCACATGGAAAATGGTTTGGATGCCATCTCCCGCGGGGAACAGGAAGCGTTGCCTTTTATGACTGCCTTCTACTATGGTTCCAAGGATCAAGCTGGTCTAGACACCATGCTGCAGGAAAAAGTGGATATTGCTAAAGCCTGTACTATTCCGCTCACTTCCGTTGAGGATGAATCGCTTGCCATCCGGATTGGGCAATATGGTCCTTATCTTCAAAAAGCGGACCTCCGTAAAAACATTCCTGACACCCTTGCCCTGGGAGACCTAAACCCGGAAACCATTGAAACACTGTTGAATCAAACGGAGGAAGAAGCCACCCTTTTGGGTCAGGATGAGTCCAGCGGAGAAAATATCTTTTTAAAATCGGGACCCTTCGGCCCCTATGTTCAACTGGGGAATACTAAAACCAGAAAATCCATCCCCAAGGAAATTCCTGTTGAAACCGTAGGCCTGGAGTTAGCCAAACAACTCCTGGCCCTTCCCCGATTAGTGGGCATCCACCCAGAAACGGGAGAAAAAATTTTCGCTAATTACGGCCGCTACGGTCCCTACATTAAAATAGGCCGCCAGAATAAATCCTTGCCTCCCACCGATTCACCCTTGGATATTAAATTAGACCGGGCTGTGGAACTATTCCGACAGTCCCAAAAAGGGACCACTGTTCTGAGGGAGTTAGGGCCAAATCCCGACACTGGAGAAATACTTATCATAAAATAAGGCCGCTACTGTCCTTAATTGACGGACGGAAAAAAAAATTAATCCCTGCCGAAAGGAACTGAACCGGAAAACATTACGTTAGAGCAGGGGATTGAATTGGTAAACAAACGGCGGGTTGCCGGCCCGCGAAAAAAACGCTGGGGAAAAAAGAAATGAAACCATTTGTTATCACAATTTTACTGGCCACTACCCTTTGGGCATCAGACAACGAAGCCCTGATCAAGGAAATTGAACAAAGTCTCATGGCCCCCTGTTGCTGGAGCGGGACCGTTTACGACCATGGTCACTCGGAATTAGAAGCAGAAATCACTGCTTTTGTGAATGCCGGTAAAACTAAGGATGAAATCATTAGCTATTATGTTGAAAAGTACGGAGAACGAATTC
The DNA here is from genome assembly GCA_046861615.1 of Fidelibacterota bacterium. Taxonomy (GTDB): domain Bacteria; phylum Fidelibacterota; class Marinisomatia; order Marinisomatales; family TCS55; genus CAZNUM01. The sequence continues at coordinate 3,850 of JBHHUS010000020.1, read as the reverse complement.
TGGCAGCGCCTGTAGCCCAGGGATTTAATCTATTCGCCTGGATTGCTCCCATCGCCATCGGATTAGCAGGATTAACGATCATTGCTGTTTACCTCCGGACAGCTAAAGGAGTTCCTGAGCCTCCGCCCCCTAAGGATACCAAAATTGAATTTGACGATGAAATTGAGAAGGAGTTGAAGGAGCTGGATTAATCCAATTTCAGCTCCCGGTTGTTTGTCTTACAATCTAATTCATTTAAACTGACATGGGAAAACGGTCCTGATAGTCCCGGAATGATTGGGAGCGGTCATTATATTAAAAATGGCTAATTTCCAATTGGAATTAAACCCAGGAACCAAGGCTCCGGGACACCATTCATGAATAATAAACATGCTTTAGACAAAATCGTTTCACTCTGCAAGCGGCGGGGATTCATATTCCAAAGTTCTGAAATCTATGGTGGCTACGGTGCCATTTATGATTATGGCCCACTGGGGATTGCCTTGAAAAATGCCATTTCCCAACTCTGGTGGCAAACTATGACCCAGTTTCACGAGAATATTGTTGGTCTGGACAGCAGTATCCTTATGCACCCCAAAATCTGGGAGGCTTCGGGTCACGTGGGTGCCTTCAACGATCCTCTGGTGGACTGCCGTCATTGCAAAGCCCGTTACCGGGCCGATGATCTGGTGAATAGATCGGTGGAGTCTGTTGATTGGAGTACACTCCAGTGCCCCACCTGTGGAACCAAGGGTCAATTAACCGAACCACGCCAGTTCAATCTGATGTTCAAGACCCATGTGGGTTCGGTGGAGGATGATGCCTCCGTCGCTTTCCTGCGGCCGGAAACTGCCCAGGGTATTTATGTGAATTACCTCCTCACCCAGGGCGCCCTGCGCCTAAAAATCCCCTTCGGCATCGCCCAGATTGGTAAAGCTTTTCGTAATGAGATTATTGCCCGGAATTTTATTTTCCGAACCCGGGAATTTGAACAGATGGAAATGCAGTATTTCGTGCGCCCCGGGACTGATGATGAAACACTAGAGCAGTGGAAAACGGAGCGCCTGGAATTTTATACTTCCGCCTTGGGGATAAAAAAGACCTCCCTGCGCTTTCAACAGCATCAGGGTGAGGAACTGGCCCACTACGCCAAGGAAGCCTGGGACATTGAATATGAATTCCCCTTTGGCTGGTCCGAGGTTGAAGGGATTCACAACCGTACCGATTTTGACCTACGGCGACATCAGGAATTTTCGGGAAAAAATATGCAGATCTTCGATGCCGAAACGAAAGAGCGCTTTTTTCCCTATATCGTTGAAACTTCCGCTGGATTGAACCGTACCCTTTTGGCAGTGTTATCCAATGCTTACTGGGAAGACACGGAAAATAATCGGGTAGTGTTAAAACTCCATCCCCGTCTGGCACCGGTAAAAGCGATCATTTGCCCACTGGTGAAAAAGAACGGTTTGCCGGAACTGGCCCGTTCCATCGTGGATCAACTCAAACCCCATTTCAAAGTGCTTTACGATCAGCAGGGTTCAATCGGGAAACGCTATTACCGTCAGGACGAAGCGGGAACACCCTTCGGGATTACCGTGGATCACCAATCCCTGGATGACCAGACCGTAACCCTGCGACACCGGGATTCCCAAAAACAGGATCGGGTCTCCATAGATCAACTGCAGAGGGCTATTTCAGATAATATGGAGACCTACTAATGAATAGGCACTTAAGTCTCCGCTCCGGAAATCCGGCTCTCCGGGCCAACACCTTTGAAACCCTGAATCCAACGCTTGGGGCCACCATGACAATTTTAGGGACGGTGCATAAAACCGCCTTATCCCTGGTATTGCTCATGACCACTGCCCTGTTCACCTGGAATCTGGCTCCCGGTGACCCCTGGGCTAATACCCTACTGATTGTGGGATTGATCGGGGGTTTAGTGACGGCAATAATCACCATATTTAAAAAAACAGCTGCCCCATACACTGTTCCGCTTTATGCCCTGTTAGAGGGATTGGCTTTGGGAGGTATTTCAAGAATTTTTGAATCCAGTTATCCCGGAATTGTGAACCAAGCCTTCATGCTCACTTTCGGAACACTGGGAGGCTTGCTGTTTGCTTATCGATCCGGTCTCATTAAACCGACCGAAAATTTCAAACTGGGTATTTTCGCCGCCACCGGCGGAATCGGAATCATTTATTTACTCAGTTTCGTCCTGGGAATTTTCAACGTCCAAGTACCCCTGGTAAATAGTAATTCGCTCATGGGGATATTGTTCAGCCTGGTTGTAGTAGTGGTTGCCGCTTTAAATCTGGTCCTGGATTTTGACTTTATCGAAGAAGGGGCTGAACGGGGTGCACCTAAATACATGGAATGGTATGGCGCTTTTGGTTTACTGGTAACCCTGATCTGGCTCTACCTGGAACTCCTGCGCCTACTGGCAAAACTGCAATCCCGGAGGTCCTGATGAGGAAGCATATCCGACTGTTTTCAACAACCCTGGTAGTCTTCGCTACCCTGGGCCAACCAATTGCACAATCAACCAAAGTCGTCAATCCCAATTTTATCATGGTGATTCATGGTGGTGCCGGCACTATTACCAGAAATAACCTGACTCCGGAAACAGAGGCGGCTTACCGGGAAAAACTTGCGGAGGTCCTTTTAAACGGATATAAAATTCTTTCTCAAGGAGGAACTGCCCTGGATGCAGTTGAAACCTCCATTAATATTATGGAAGATTCGCCTTTGTTCAATGCCGGGAAAGGGGCTGTTTTTAACAGTGTCGGAGAGAATGAAATGGATGCCTCTATAATGGACGGCGCCACCCTAAAAGCCGGCGCCGTAGCAGGAGTAAAGACAATAAAAAATCCCATCTCTGCCGCCCGGAAAGTCATGGAGAATACCTGGCATGTACTCTTAGGTGGTTCCGGAGCAGATGAATTCGCTAAAGAGCAGGGATTGGATATCCGACCACCGGAGTATTTTTACACCGATCGTCGCTGGAAATCCCTCCAGCGGGTAAAAGCCCAGGAGACAGAAAAACATGGCACCGTAGGGTGCGTGGTTCTGGACCAGTACGGTAACTTAGCGGCGGGTACCTCCACTGGCGGTTTAACTAACAAACGCTGGGGACGAATCGGTGATTCTCCCATCATCGGGGCCGGAACCTATGCTAATAATCAAACCTGTGCTGTCTCCGGAACCGGCCAGGGAGAATATTTTATTCGCGGTAATGTAGCCTATGACATTTCCGCCCTGATGGAGTACAAAGAGCTAAGCGTACAGGATGCCGCCTGGGAAGTAATCCGCAAACTGACTGCCAGAGGAGGCAGCGGTGGTGTAATCGCTTTAGACCAAAATGGTCGTTTTACCATGCCTTTCAATACAGAGGGCATGTACCGGGGATATATCCGACCTGACGGAAAACCGGTGATTTTCATTTATAAATCAGAGTAAAAACAAATAACTAAAATTTTTCATTCTTCGATGCTGCCTAAATAAAATATCTAAATTAAGAAGGATATAGAACTGACTATTGTAAAATGAATGCGAATGTAATAATGCTGCTAAAAATTTTTACAGCCCTTTTATTTAGTAGCAACTTTACCGCCCTGGCCGCTCAACCAGAGCCTATTCATGGTATAAATGGAATGGTGGTTTCCACCAGTAAACAGGCTTCTGAAGCCGGAATTAAAATCCTGAAAAAAGGTGGAAATGCCATTGATGCAGCGGTTGCCACCGGTTTTGCACTGGCGGTTACCTCTCCATCCAACGGTAACATTGGTGGAGGCGGATTTCTGGTTGCTCACCTGGCAAACGGTATTTCAGTGACCCTGGATTTCCGGGAAAAGGCACCTGAAAGGGCCAC
>JBHHUS010000056.1:0-9380 GCA_046861615.1 Fidelibacterota bacterium | reverse complement strand
TTACTGCAGTTTGAGGACAGAGCAGGCGATTTACTCTTCCGCAAGTAACAATAAAAGGGACCGCGGGTATTAAAATAGATGGCAAAATTGAACTGCGCCGACAGTTCTCCCGGATTGACGTAACTACGGATTAATTCATCCGAGCTAAAAGTTTCACCGATCTGATAGATTTCGCGATCGGGATTCTGCTGATTAACCTTACGGGTGAATTCCCGCCAGAATGTATGCGGGACATGCTTGACTGCATCCTGCCGGAATCCATCCAAATCGAACTCCTTCAACCACCAGACCGCGTCATCGGTCACTTGCCGGATGGCCTCCGGAGTATGGAAATAGTCAAATGAGGGTCTCTCAGGGAACAGGGTGGTGCTTACCTAAAACCGGCTCATAGCGTCAATTACCTTGAATCTCACGATGATTAAACTTTTGGTGATCGACTCCGGATTACCGGCGGTTTTGTTCGCGTGGATGAACAAATCCAAGATAAAATTGCCAATGCTAAAGTAGATGGTGCCCTCCTAGCCATGAATTAATTGGGTGCTCTTTTCCTGTTCACCAGTCAGGGAATTGTTTTCATCCATGAGGGCCAGGAATGGGCCCGGAGTAAAGTAATTGCTGCCACCACCGTTCCCGATAAAAATGTAGGTATACTGGACCACAATTCTTATGAGAAAGACAATGAAACCAACTGGTTGAATTGGCAGGAAAAAGAACTGAATCAGGAACTGGTTAATTACTATAAAGGATTAATTGAACTCCGGAAACAATTTCTCGCATTTCACCATTCCAGACCGAAGGACTTTGCATTTCTGGATTTAAGCATTCAGCCCGCTGCCGGTTACCTGTTACAGAACAAATTCCTGGTGATTTTAAACGGGAACTCCCGGAAACCAGTAATCCAATCCCTGCCGCCAGGGGATTGGCACATTCTGGCGAATGAAGCCATAGTTACGCCGGAAGGGGCAAAAATAGTAACTGGAAAAATTAAGGTGGCACCCACCAGCGGAGTGATTCTACGACAGTCTGAATAGAACTGAATTTATTAATTCCATCAGGAATTAGAAAATATGGCGACTTTTCATACAATTTTCCTATTCAAAACACCATTGGGTACGATCCGAACAATTAACCGATATATTCACCGGAATTTTAAAAATATTTTATTGCATTCTTTTTAAAAAGTGATTATTGTTAACCAAGTTAATTATTAATATGGTTAACAATAAGACTAACAAACAGCGAATACCGACCCTCCTCCAGACGCTTTCTAAATTTATCATCCAGGTTAATGAAGTCAGTTTTCTCAAGCAAAGCACCCGTTTACCCCTTTCCACGCGCCAATTTGAAATTCTGAAAATCCTGTCTAATTCCGGTCCTTGTACCGTCAGTGATTTATCCCTGTTTCTCAGTATCAGCAAACCAGCCACCAGTAAATCGGTCAATAACCTGGTAAAACATAATCTGGTTCAACGGGACATCCCGCCTCTGGACCGGCGGAAAATACTGGTAAAGATTTTGCCCGGTGGATCCAAAATCGTACGGCAATACAATACAATGGTCCATGAACAGAGTACTCGTATCCTGAAAATGTTTTCAGAAAAAGAATTAAACCTGTTTGAAAATATTCTGCAAAAATATATTCGATCGCTGCTGGAAGAATATCGACATGAAACCGACATTATCTGTTTGAATTGCAACTCCAGATTTCTGGAGGACTGCCCCTTCGTTGCCGAGGGACAACCACTATGCTACCACGCCATTGTGGAGGCCACTGCCGAAATGGAGGCAGAGTAATTTTCACCGACTTGTTATTTGAGTAAAAGGAGGTCCTATGGACGAACCACAAGCCAGCTTAGATAAAATTGACTTACCCTTAAGTACTGTAAGTCGCCGGGATTTTCTTAAATACTGCAGCACCCTGGTCGCTCTCATGGGATTACCGGGCGTGACAGTTGCCAAGGTGGTTGAAACCATTGAAAAGGCAGCGCAACGCACGCCGGTTATCTGGCTGCACCTTGCCTCTTGTACCGGTTGCAGCGAATCCTTCATTCAGGGTTTTTATCCTTCTCCGGCGGAGGTAATCCTGGACATATTATCAGTGGATTATCATGAGACAATTATGGCTCCTGGTGGTAAACTGGCTGAAAAATCCCGCCTGGATACAATGAAGAATTACAAGGGCAAATACATCGCCATTATTGAAGGTGCTATCCCCCTGGGTGCTGACGGTAACTATTTGCGCATCGGTGGGAAGACAGCTGTTGACCTTGCTAAAGAAGTCTGTCAGGATGCAGCCGCAGTCATTAATATTGGAAGTTGCTCGTTTGATGGTGGCTGGGTGGGTTGTAAACCTAATCCAACCGACGCCACCGGGACCCAGCAGGCCACCGGGTTAAGTAAAAAGAAATTTATTAACCTCCCCTGTTGTCCCGTTCATCCCGATTGGTTGGCCGCCACGGTAGTTAATTACTTGTTATTAGGTAAAATTCCTGAATTGGACAGCATGGGGCGTCCAAAATTTCTATATGGCCAACGCATCCACGACCTCTGTGAACGGCGGGCTCATTTCGATGCCGGCGAATTTGTGGAAGCCTTTGGTTCTGAAGAAGCCCAGAAAAAATTCTGCCTCTACAAAATGGGCTGTAAAGGCCCTGAAACGTATTCATCCTGTTCGATTTCACGGTGGAACGACAAAACCAACTGGTGCATCGGGGCCGGTTCTCCCTGCATTGGCTGTGCCCAACCGAAATGGGCCGATTCGGGTTCCCCGTTCTATAGTCGGATTCCCGAACTGGCAATCCCCGGTTTCAAGGGTGTTGAATACACTGTGGATCGGATTGGCTTTACCCTGGTAGGGGCCGCCGCTGCCGGTATTGCTGCCCATGCCATTTACACTGCTAAAAAAGGTGAATCAGACAATCCACCCAAGAACGAAGAAGATAATAAAAATTCATAACAGATTTGAGTAACTCTGGTAAAAAGGAGACGTCGTATGGCTAGGAAAATCACTATTGATCCTTTCACCCGTCTGGAGGGTCATCTCCGCATCGAAGTGGAAGTGGAAAACGGAAAGGTAAAGGATGCCTGGAGTACCAGCCCCTTGTTCAGGGGGATGGAAATTGTTTTGAAAAACCGTGATCCCCGGGATGCCTGGTATTTGTCGCAACGTATCTGCGGTGTCTGTCCCATCTCCCACGGACACACTTCCACCATGGGACTGGAAGACGCATTTGGAGTAGTGCCACCTGACAGCGCCCGGATCATTCGCAATCTGATCGAAGGAGCTCAGTACGTTCACTCTCACATTTTAGCCTTTTACCACCTCCATGCTCTTGATTATGTTGATGTAGTGAGTGCCTTGTCGGCCAATCCAACTGAACCATCACTGAAAAAAGTTCAGGCTAAACTTCAGTCTTTTGTGAAAAGCGGACAGTTAGGACCCTTCGCTAACGGCTACTGGGGACATTCTGCTTATAAATTACCACCGGAAGTAAACCTGTTGGCAGTAGCCCACTACTTGGAAGCACTGGAAATGCAGGCGAAAGCTTCCCAGCTTCTGGCACTGTTCGGTGGAAAATTCCCCCACATGATGACCGCTGCCCCCGGTGGTGTAACCGTCACACCCAACTCAGAAATGTTGGCAAAAGCCCTGTCCAGAGCTAAAGAGCTCCAGGACTGGGTAAATACGATTTACATCCCAGACGTCCTGGCGATAGCCCCCGCATACCTGGATTGGGCCAGCATCGGTAAAGGACATACCAATTACCTGGCCTGGGGTGTTTTTGAAGATGAAAGCCACGATCCCACCAAGCGCTTGCTCCCTCAGGGAGCGGTATTAAATGGTGAGTTGAAATTACAGACACCTTCCGTCTCCGAAATAACTGAGCATATTACTCATAGTTGGTATGTGGATGATAAAGCACCTCGTAATCCTGAGGACGGTTTTACAAAACCGGCCTACTCAGGCCTTGACACAAACGATAAATATAGTTGGGTAAAAGCACCCCGCCTCGATGGAAAACCAATGGAAGTTGGCCCCCTTGCCCGTATGTTGGTAGCCTATCTGTCAGGACAACCAGAAGCAGTGACACTCATTGACAGTACTCTGAATACTCTCGGTGTAGGTGGACATCCAGAGGTACTGCTGTCAACCCTGGGTCGGATTGCCGCCCGGGCACTGGAGTGCAAGTTGATTGCTGACAAAATGGTGGATTGGACAAATGACCTGATCGATAATTTCAAAAATAACCGCACTGACCTCTGGTATGATTACACTCTGCCTGATTCGGCCATGGGTGTTGGTACCTGGGAGGCGCCCCGCGGTGCCCTGGCACATTGGAATAATATCGAAAATGGGGTGTTGAAAAACTATCAGGTGGTTTCTCCATCTACCTGGAATTTTTCTCCACGGGACGATAATAATATCCGCGGCCCCGTGGAAGAAGCCTTGATTGGCACACCGGTGGAGAATCCCGAACAACCATTGGAGATTCTACGGGTAGTCCACTCCTTCGACCCATGACTGGGTTGTGGGGTTCACGTGATTGAACCGAGTTCCAATCGTATTATCAAAGTTCAAACCAGGAACGGTTTCTTTAACCGATAAACACTAACTACAGGATATGACCCCAAAAGAGGTCAAATACATCTGGTCCTGGCCGATCCGCCTGACGCACTGGTTCACCTTCCTCAGTGTATTGGTTCTGTCGGTGACTGGATATTACATTGCCTTTCCACCGGCTTTTATTGCACCAAAGGGGGAACCGTTTGAGAACTTCCTCATGTCTCAAATACGATTCCTCCATTTCCTGTCTGCCGTTGTCCTGATTATCTGTTTCCTGGTGGCGACCTACTTAATTTTCTATTATAAATTTCATGTACTGTGGCGGGATATCCGTCCAACGCCATCCAATATGAAACTGGCCTGGAAGAGCATTAAATATTACCTGGGATTTTCAAAGGTCCACCAGCGTTATGATTTTTTAGATCCCATGGCCATGCTGTCAATTTTATCCTATACTCTGCTCGGGCTGATTCTTATTTTCACCGGGATAGCCCTCTATTCTATTCCCAGAGCAGGTACTGGATTAGGCCTCTCCCTGCTCCAGTTTCTTAGCGCCTGGACCGTACCCATATTCGGTAGTTTACAAGGCATAAGAGTTGCCCACCATTTTAGTATGTGGCTCTTACTTGGCTGGTTTACGATTCATCTCTATTTCCAGATATGGAAAAGCGTACGGTTGAAGCAGTATGATATTTCCGCAATCATCGGCGGTTATAAATATTTTGACACTGGAGAAAAATCATGATTCATGCCAAAACGAAATATGTTTGGTCCGGTTCCATTCGTTCGCTTCACTGGCTTACCTTTTTATCCGTGTTAATACTATTAGTGACAGGTAATTATATTGCCCACACGCCCGAATATGTACACCCCACTGGTGAACCATACCAGAATTTCTTCATGGCAGAGATGCGTTTCATTCACTTTGTAGCTGCGATTGTTTTTGATGTTGCCATCATAATTTCCATCTATTTGATTTTCTTCTCCGACTTCCACGCTCCCTGGCGGGACCTGATTCCCAATAAAACAAACCTGAAAAAAGCCTGGATTCAGCTGAAATATTATTTCCGCCTTTCCGGTGAAAAAGTTGATTACGAGTACGAAGACCCGGTGGACATCATTTCCTGGCTCTCCTTTCATATCCTAGCAATTTTATTAATGTTATCTGGATTCGGGTTATATGTGGCTTCCTTTTCAATGGACTGGTGGTGGCCTAAATTACTGCACCTGAGCACGGATTGGATTGTTTGGCTGTTCGGCGGCTTGCAAGGGATTCGAGTGGCACACCATGCCATGTGGTGGCTGATTATAATCTGGATTCTAGTCCATGTTTATTTTCAGATCTGGAAGACAATAAAACTGAAGACCGGCAGTATTGATGCTATTTTCGGGGGATACCGCTACTTTAAGGTAAAAAACCAGTAACTGTTTCTTTACCGCAGGTCAACCTCTAAATTATAATACAGCTAAATTTTATAATAAGCAGTTAAATACTCTATGACAGTAATTAACTCCCAAATTCTGATCCTCGGTCTCGGAAATATTCTGTTAACCGACGAGGGATTCGGTGTCCATGTAATTCAGGAACTGAATAAAAGGTATTCTTTCCCACCTAATGTAACGCTTTTCGATGGTGGTACCGGTGGATTAAGTCTGCTGTCCCAATTTCAGGGTAAGGATTACATTTTGATTGTCGATGCCCTTTTGCTGAACGAAAAACCAGGAACTATCGCCCAATTTTCTATGAACACAATACCGGATAATTATCAGAGAAAAGACACCGCTCATGGTATCGATATCCTGGACGTAGTAGCTGCGGCAGCTTTGATCGACCGTCTGCCGTCTATCACCGTGATGGGCGCTCAGCCAGCGGATATATCCAATCCCGGATTGGATCTAACCCCTGAATTGAGAAAAGCTATGGAAATACTGATTGGACAAATTATTAATGAACTGGAAATTCGGGGTATTCAATTCCGGCCCAAAAAAACCTGAGGATAGGCTCAATTTCCTGACAACGGTTATTTTACCAGAGTAATCTACAGACGATCAGAAAGATTAATAAATTGATACTGTGGATACTCAGGCAGGGATGACAACGAACACGCAGTTGAATTAATCCCCAGCTCAAATAAAAACTGAATCCAAGCGCCAGGGCACTGATTATGCCTAAATAAATGATTGGTGGACGTAGAAAAAATCGGTTTGTTAAAACCAGTAAAAACAGGAAGCCGTAATACCACAGGCCCCAGAATGCATTTGGCCGACCCAGAGTTGTACCGTAATTCGTTTCAACGATCGAAACACAGCGGACACTCCCCATTTGAACCATTGGTGGTATCCACCACACTTTTCTGGGAATTTGGTTTCGATATACCTGATAAAAATAGTAGGTAATAATCCAGCCGAGAACAATCAGAACCAGCAGGGTGAAATAATATATATCAGGGAAATAATTTTTCATTATCCAGAATCAAAGACCGAATAATTTCAACGATAGACCGGAAAGGGCAATCACCAGACCGGCCAAAGCATGGACATATCGCTCAGCTCTACCAAGGTTTATCATCAACAATCCTTTAAACACCAGTCCCACAATTATCGTCATGGTTGTAATAGTTGTTATTCCAAACACGACGGTGACCCAGAGTAGAACACCCCAGTTATGCTGAGCTGCCGGATACATTAATATGGGGATCAGGGGTTCGCAGGGACCCAACACAAAAATAATGAATAGGGCCCAGGGAGTAGTGGATTCCGTAGCACCATGGGCATGATAATGGGAACCCAGATGATGGTGAGTATGCTCATGGGGTACGCCATCATGGGAATGCTCATGGGAATGTTCCTTTGTCCTGATGCTGACTTTTATTCCCCAGATCATATAGGCCAGACCAAAACCAATCAGTAACCAGCTGGCAATTGAGCCGCGCACTGTTTCCACTTTATCCAGTAATCCTACCGCAATACCCAGAGCCACTCCGATCAATCCCAGAACAACCGAGCTCAGGACATGACCCATTCCACAAAAAATAGTTAACCAGACAGTCCGATTAACGCTCCATTTTCGGGCACGACCAATTGATATGAAAGGCAGGTAATGGTCAGGACCAATAATTGTATGCACTAATCCAATAGTGAACGCGGTGGAGAGTAAAATCGGCAGGTCCATTAGGGGTAATTTATTTTCAATTTAGATAATTAACAAATCCTTGGTAATTGTTCCCCCACAGGCATATCAATAATCCGTTGCGCTCCCAAGCCTGTTTTCATGGTAACAATCCCCGGGTGATCCGGTACAACTGAACCCAAAATGACCGCTTCCTTACCAAGGAGATCCGATTGAAGAACTTTAAGTACTTTTTTGGCGTCCTGCCTGTCAACGACGGCAATCAATTTACCCTCATTAGCCACGTATAAGGGATCAATACCTAAAACTTCACAGGCACCCTTGACAGGTGCTCTAACTGGAAGCCGTTCTTCGATAATTTCAATACCCACCTTAGAGGCAGTCGCCATTTCATTCAGGGTAGTTGCTACACCTCCTCTGGTGGGATCACGCATAGCGTGAATTTTATGGGAGACCTTCAACATATTCGCTACCAGTTGATTTAAGGCTGCCGTATCGCTATTCACCTGTGATTGAAAAGAGAGTCCCTCCCGGGAAGTCAGGACGGCCATACCATGATCGGCAATCGTTCCAGAAAGAATAACCACATCGCCAGCTTTCAGGTTCCTCACGGATATCTCAATCCCCGGTTCTAAAACACCGATACCGGTGGTAGTAATAAACATTTTATCACAACTGCCATGGTTTACTACCTTTGTATCACCGGTAACAATTTCTACACCCGCTTTTTTCACAGCCATTTCCATAGTGACCAGAATCTGATGTAGCAGTTCCATTTCCAGACCTTCTTCCAGAATAAAACTGGCGCTTAAAAACAAAGGTTTTGCACCACACATGGCCACATCATTTACCGTTCCATTCACCGCCAGATCTCCAATGGTCCCACCAGGGAAAATCAAGGGGTCAACCACAAAGCTGTCTGTGGAAAAGGACAGACGTCCACCAGGGAAATCTACCAGCGCCTGATCCTCCAGTTTTTTAAGTGTTTGATTCGTGAACCGGGGCAGGAAAAGGGTTTCAATCAACTGGGATGATAATTTTCCCCCGGCGCCATGGGCTAATTGGATAGTATCATGGTCCATGATCGGCAATGGGCAGGAAAAAGATTCGGGCGAAAAATCTTTCATTAATCCTGAAAGCGGTGATAGTTATAGTAAGCGGCACAGGCGCCTTCAGATGAAACCATCGTTGCTCCTAAGGGATGAACAGGAGTGCACTCCTTTCCGAAAGCGGAACATTCCAATGGTTTTTTCAATCCTTTCAAGATTGTGCCGGATATACACAGGTCGGATTCTATGGTGTGGATACCGGTCATTTTGAATTTCAATTCAGCATCGAACTTTGAATATTTCCTCTTAATTCTTAACCCACTGGAAGGAATTTCTCCAATGCCCCGCCATTTTCGGTTGGTAATTTCAAATATTTCCGAAATTAATTTTTGGGCTGGTTGATTACCATCTCGACGTACAGAACGGCGATACTGGTTCTCCACTTCATGACGGCCCTCTTCCAGTTGCTTTACAACCAGATATATTCCCTCCAAAATATCTACCGGCTCAAAGCCTGTAGGCACAATCGGAACTTTATATTCGGTGGCAATGGGTTCATACGCTTGCCACCCCATTACAGTGCACACATGTCCCGCCGCCAGATAACCCTGAACACGGTTATCCGGAGAATCCAGAA
>JBHHUS010000019.1:0-31475 GCA_046861615.1 Fidelibacterota bacterium | reverse complement strand
CTTATTGCTGTTAAGCTGTAATAAAAATTCTGAAAAGAAGCAATTGCCGGCACCGTGCCTGCTGGAACCGGACTCGGGTCCCTGTGATGCCTACATTCCCCGATATTATTATGATCAGGATACCGGAGAGTGTAAAGAATTCGTCTGGGGTGGTTGCGACGGGGTCGTTCCCTTTATAACACTGGAAGAATGCCAGGAAGCCTGTGAATGATTAAAATAGTTGGCAGGTTAAGCCGTGAGTTAATTCTTTGGTTTATCATCCCGTCAGAAAAGCTCTGATTTAACCTTGACTAACGAGAAAGTCCCCTTGTAATATCACTCACATTTTAAAGTAACTATCGGAAGAATGATGCCAATTAAGCGATATCTGCTTGTCTTAAGTCTGCTGGTTTTCGGGACCCAGTCCCTCTATGCCAACTATGCTTTTTACCGTCAGGTAACCAATACCTGCAAATATTACCGGGTGGAGGTGAATCAGTCGGATATGCTCTTGACCAAAACAGCCGACGGCCAGTATTCATTTACGATTTCCCTCCGCAGTATGCGCAATAATTTCGAAATGGTGATGCTGGTAGGCTTTATTTCCGTGGGGCAGGCCATTCTGCACCAGCGGAAACTGGCGGCCAGTAATTCCGGCTACGCGCCGGTCGTTCCTGAAAATACGGAGGTGACCGTCAAGGTTCCCATTTCCCGGGAGGATATGGTCATTACCGCCAGCGCCAGAGCCGATATGATCGTTGATCTGGCCGAGGGCAAAATTGACACGGCGGAGTTTATGCGCCGGATTAAAGATTCAATTCAAACACTATAAGGAGGTTCAATGTTAGATCCAACGAGTTGGAGTGGAATATTTTCTACTTATCTGAGAGCCCTGGGTTGGTCCATCGTAGCCGCCGTGGGGTTTGCTTTCGGGGTGGGGATCGCTCTGAAAGTATTTGACTGGTTGTCCACCGACATCGATGAATGGGAAGAGATCAAAAAGGGAAATATGGGCGTCTCCCTGATCTTTATCTCCCTGATTGTCATGGTGGGTCTGCTGGTTTACAAGGTCATTTAAAACCTCCCGGTTTTCAATAAAAAAGGCTCCTGCGGGAGCCTTTTTGTTTTCAGAATGTCCGGGATCGATTACAGGGTCATGATCTTGACGATCTGTTCCAGGTATTTTTTATCGGTATCGTCAAAAGCAGCAGTCTGGGGACTGTCCACATCCAGGACTGCCACTAATTGATGGTCGGTAAAGACGGGCACTACGATTTCGGAAATGGTTTCACTGTCGCAGGCGATGTAGCCCGGGAATTGATTCACATCATCCACAATCACCGTATTCTGTTTTTCTGCTGCTACTCCACAGACACCCCGGCCAAAGGCGATCGTTGAACAGGCCAACACTTCCCCCTGGTAGGGACCGATTTCCAGATGGTTATCCACCACCTGGTAAAAACCACAGAATACCCAATCGAAAAATTCCGCTCTCAGGATTGACGCCACTAACGCCATCCGGGCCACGATACTGAGGTCCTGTCCCGACCCCAGCAGAACAGCTTTAACGCTTTCCAGTACTTTTTCGTAGCGCTGGTTTTTATCCTTCATGCAGAACTAAACCCTTTAGACTGGTCAGGGCTTTACGGGGTTTCCTGAATCGTCCAGCAGGATCGGGTCGCCGAAACCCAGTGATTTGAGTCCTTCCAACTGTGTTTTTGCATCTCCCACAACCAGGTACACCATTTGATCGGGGTTGATGTATTTTCTGGCGAGGGCGTTATGGGACTCAACCGTCATGTTCTGAATAATTCGTTCCTGATCTTTGATATAGTCAAACGGTAAATTGTATTTTGCAATTGCATCCAACAGACCTCTTAATGCTCCCAGAGTTTCAAAACGCCGGGCATTTGATTTCAACAGAACGTTTTTCGTGAATTTCAGGTCTTCGTCAGTGATTGGATTGCGGTACGCAGCCATCAGATCCCTGAATATCTTAACTGACTCTTCGGTAGTATTAGTACGCACGGCGGAAGAGGCAGTAAATAAACCCGGAATTGCACTTCCTGAGAACCTGGTTCTGGCGCCATAGGTATAACCCTTTTCTTCCCTTAAAACCATATTCACAACGCCGTTGAAATTACCTCCGAGTTTCACATTCATGACCGTAGCAGGGAAATAATCAGGATCAAGGTAGGGTAGGGCCAGATAGCCGATCCTGATTTCTGATTGTTTGGCTCCGGGAACATCGACGAAATAGATTTGAGACCGGTTAACCGGTTCCGGAAGTGAATAGCTTTTTACAGCCACATTTTTGTTAACCCATCGCTCAGTGAGAGGCTTAAAGGCCCGGACTGCGTTTCTCTTGGCAATATCACCCACGATAGTGATATAGGCCACCGAGGAGGTGAAATTATCGGCATAGAAGGCTTTAAGATCATCCATGGTTATGGATCGGACGGAAGAAACGGTTCCTACTATGGGGTTGGCTTTAATGTGATCGCCATAGTTGAGTTTTTTAAAAACTTTGGAGGCAATCGCTGAAGGATTGGCGTTACTCCGGTTAATCCTTTCAACTGTTTCTCGCTTGATGCGCTCAAATTCCTTGTCATCCCAACGGGGTTCAAACAGAATTTCTTCGGCCAGGGCCAATGTTTCTGCGAACTTGGATTTGAGCGTTGATGCTTCTAAAACGATTGATTCATCGGTAGTATACATATAGATTGATGAACCGAGGGCGTCAATAGCTTCTTCCAGCTCCACCGGTGTCTTGGTAGCGGTTCCTTCCATCATGATGTCGCTCATGAGATTGGCCACACCGATCTTATCGGGATTATCGAGCAAAAGACCGCCTTTTAAAGTGACGGCAAAGTTGACCAGCGGTAATTCTGATTGTTTAATACCATAAATCGGAACCCCCTGCGCCAGATCATGTCTCCAGATTTTGGGTATGTTTAAAAATGGATCTTGGCCGAACGGCGGCTCGATACTCCGGTCGAAAGCGGATTGTATCTCCGGTACGGTAATAGCTTCCATGGTAGAAACAGTTTTTGTCTCTTCCCGTCTGACCGGTTCCTCATAAACAGGGAATTCCCGGGAATCTTTTGCTACCAGGTTTACATTATTTTTTGGAACAAAACTGGTAAGGACATACGGTTTCTCTTTCAGGTAGGTATTGTAAACTCTCATAATATCTTCTTCGGTCACATTGAGGGTTCTTTCAAGGTCTTCGGTCAGATAATCCGGGGAGCCATAGAAAACATTGTACATGGACAACTGGAAAGATTTCCCCAGCACGCTGCTGATACCACGATAGAAACCGCTTTCATATTTGGCTTTGATGCGCTTCAGGTCGTCAGCGCTGAAACCATCCTGTTCAAATTTAGTTAACGCCTGGTGAATAGCCTGTTCAACGTCAGTTAAATTCACCTCCGGAAAGGTGCGTACAACAATCTCGAAAGTGCCGGTAATTTCTTCCGTCCCGCTGTAAGTCCTTACGGATGGAGCGAGTTTTTTAGCCTCTACGATCACTTTATATAAAGGTGCTTTTTTCCCGTCCCCTAACAGTTGGGCCAGTAGCTCCAGGGCCGGGGCATCTTCATGCTGGGCATCAACCGTTGGGAATACCATATTCAATTCCGGTGATTTGGCAAAATTATCCTCGTGATAAACTCGTTTTATTCCCTTTAGTTTTACGTGTTGTTGTAGCGGGTTTGTAACCTCAGGACCCGGTTTTATTTCTCCAAAATATTTTTTGATCCATTTTAAGGTTTGAGATCGACTGAAATCACCTGCGACTACCAGGGTGGCGTTGTTTGGTCCGTACCATTGCTGGTGGAAATCCTGGACATTTTTCAAAGTAGCGTTCTGAAGGTCTTTCAATTCTCCGATTGTAGTCCAGTTATACGGATGTTCGGCGGGGTAGAGATTTTTTCTGACGACATAATTAGTGTGGCCGTACGGACGGTTGTCTACCCGTTGTCGTTTTTCATTCTGCACTACTTCCTGCTGGTTAATGAAAGCCTCCTGCGTAACCGTACTCAATAACCAGCCCATGCGGTCTGATTCCAGCCACAGGACCATCTCTAACGCATTTTTGGGGACGACTTCGTAATAAACAGTACCATCTTTCCAGGTACCGCCATTCAGTGTTCCGCCGGCGTTCTGAATTTTTTTGAAAAACTGATCCTGACCTACATGTTGGGATTCCTGGAAAAGCATATGTTCAAACAAATGGGCAAACCCGGTTCTGCCGGGCACTTCACGATTGGAACCGACATGATAAAGAATTGCCACAGAAACGATGGGATCGGATTTATCTTTGTGTAAGATCACCTGTAAGCCGTTTTCCAGGGTGAGTTTTTCATAATTGATTTTAAAAGGGGTCTGCTTACCAACGGCAAATGCCAGAAGGGAAAAAATAATTACCAGTTTTTTCAGGGTGTTGTTTTGGAACATGGGACCTCCGGTTGCAAGGATGTATTCAGATTTGGGAAATGAAATGCAATTTTATTCATCTTTAAAGGCAAAGTTACATCTGTTAAGGGTGTGAAATCAGAAGCAATTAAAGCTAAAATCGGTTGGAGAAATATTAGGATAACTGGAATCCTGTTTTAGTAGCGGAGGAGGGACTCGAACCCCCGACACGCGGATTATGATTCCGCTGCTCTAACCAACTGAGCTACTCCGCCCTGAAAAAAGCCAGTGAAGGTATTCCGATTTCGGCACCATTTTCAAATGAAAATTCATCCCGTTTATTTTTAAACACCCTGAAGAAAGAAGCAGATTGGTATTAGTATTATCCCCTAATTTCGACGGTTCATTCGTCTGTCAATAGATGAAATTTATTCATTACCTGTCAATTAAAGGAGTGTACTTAAATGTACAATTCAGTTGAAGAATTTATGAACTACATGGAGACCAAAAATCTCGGTGAAAAGGAATTCCTCCAGGCGGTCCATGAAGTCGTGGAAACCTTGTGGGATTTCCTCCAGGAACATCCTGAATACATTCATAACCGGATTTTGGACCGGGTTTCAGAGCCGGAACGGGTGATTATTTTCCGGGTACCCTGGAGAAATGATCGCGGGGGCGTTGAAATTAATCGTGGTTTCCGGGTTGAATTCAATTCAGCCATCGGCCCCTACAAAGGTGGTCTGCGGTTTCATCCTTCAGTTAATCTAAGCATTCTGAAATTTTTAGGCTTTGAACAAGTGTTTAAGAACAGCTTGACTACTCTGCCCATGGGCGGTGGAAAAGGCGGTTCTGATTTTGACCCCAAGGGTAAGTCCGATGATGAAGTAATGAGCTTTTGTCAATCCTTCATGTCGGAGCTGTTCCGCCATATCGGTCCCAATACGGACGTCCCCGCGGGGGATATTGGTGTTGGCGGCCGGGAGATTGGTTTTCTCTTCGGGCAGTACAAACGCCTGCGAAACGAATATACCGGCGTACTCACCGGCAAGGCCCTGAACTGGGGTGGCAGCCTTATCCGCCCGGAAGCCACTGGCTACGGGACGGTTTATTTCGCCCAGGAAATGCTGGCGATGAAGAAGGATTCGTTTAAAGGAAAGACGGTAGCCGTTTCCGGTTCCGGGAATGTAGCCCAGTTTGCCACCCAGAAAGCTACGGAGTTGGGCGCCAGGGTAGTTACGCTTTCCGATTCCAACGGCAGTATCTACGACCCGGAGGGTGTTGACGCAGAAAAACTGGCCTTTGTTATGGAGTTAAAAAATGTGAAGCGCGGCCGGATTAGAGAATATGCAGAAAAATACGGGGTTCAGTTCATCGAAAATCAACGCCCCTGGTCGGTAAACTGCGATATTGCCCTGCCCTGTGCCACCCAGAATGAAATCAATCTGGAAGATGCTAAAACACTGATTGCAAATGGCTGTAAATGCATTGTTGAAGGTGCCAATATGCCTACGGAACTGCCGGCGGTGGAGTTGCTGCTGGAACAGAAAATCATGTTCGGCCCCGGTAAAGCTGCCAATGCCGGCGGTGTGGCCGTCTCTGGCCTGGAAATGAGCCAGAACAGTATGCGCATGTCCTGGTCCCGGGAAGAAGTGGATCAGAAACTCCAGACCATTATGAAAAACATTCATACGGCCTGTATTCAGCACGGCACCGAAAAGGATTATATTAATTATGTGAAGGGTGCCAACATTGCCGGGTTCATCAAGGTGGCAGACGCCATGCTGGATCAGGGTGTGGTTTAATACTTCTTTCGGTTTAGAAAAAAGCCCTGCCCCAGATGGTGGCGGGGCTTTTTTGTATCCGCTGTTTCAGATTCCTGAAGATTCCTGCTCGTCCATGGTGGGCTGGACCTTTTTGATTGGTTTTACGATCAACCCGGCTCCTGTCTGACCATCGATATTCACAAACAGCGGTTCATTTAAACGGAACCATTTAGTGTATTGTTGCTCCTCCAGCGGTTGTTTCTTTAGCAGCCAATCCAAATCAATGCAATCTCCCTTTTTATTGGGATCGATGGTAAAGTATCCGATCCGCATACTGGTTACATTCTGGAAGAAATGACTCCCGAAGGAGGGGTCGATGGGGTAGTCTTTCATACCCAGTTCCAGGATAACCCGGGCTTTGGAAATCTGGTTCCAGTTCACGGGGATCCCCAGCCAGGGATCGGCCGAACCCCAGCGCCCCGGTCCAATTAACAGATAACTGGTCTTGTTATTCATCTTGGAATTGATATGACCAATTTCCCGGGCGATTTCCACCGTTTTAGCCGGATCGAAGGTCTCCGGGTTGATAAACAGAATATCCTGAATATTATCGATGATTCCATTCCCCAGGGCAATTTCACTTCGGCAAAAAATATCCTGATCCTGAAGACTGGCATAATCCTGGATCTGATCGATACCGCTTACCGGCATCGGTTTGATCTGCAACAGGCAAAAATCAGGTGGGTGGGTATTATTTTTATATAGATTGACCGCAAACTCGATTTCCACGGGACAACCCAGGGACTGTTTTCCCAACTCTAAAAGTTCCGAAATAATCTCCGGCAGGGGAAACAGATTCCATTTCAACAGTGACGGGAAAGTGATCACCCTGATTCCCTGGTACTGTAGTGAATCCCGGATTTTATTGTCTTCTTCGCAGACGACGCTGGCGGCCCAGTGCAATTCTTGATCCGTTTCGGCCACTTCCAGCGAATAGGATACCAGGTTTTCAGAACCGATATTATTCACTAAATCCAGTTTTTTATCCATTTTGAGGGCGTAAAATGAATTCTGGGAGTTGGCAACAGTGGATTTTACCGAGTAGTATTGTGGAATAATACGGGGGTATTTGGGCGCAAAACGTAACGCCTTTTCGCCATCTACAATTGTTCGTCCGAATCCCAGGGCAAAGAAAGCAACACCTTCCTCCCGTTTCATATAGGAGGTGGGGTAATAATTGTAACTCTGGGCCAGGCCGCTTACCGTGGGGTAAAAGCGGTTTTCATGGCGCTTACCTACCAGTTCCATGATGATGATACCCATCTTTTCTTCGTCCATCCGATGGGCGGAGTTTTCAATCATGGATTTGGGTTCCTGGTAGTAGGTGGAGGCATAAATTAATTTGATCGCCTGGCAAAGGGTCTGCAGGCGTTCTTTCTTATGTTTGTCAGTATTGGGCAGCATGAAGGTAGCGTACATTCCCGCCAGAGGCTGGTACTGGGAATCCTCCAGGAGGCTGGAGGAGCGGACGGCAAGCGGGTATTTCACTTCGGACAGGAAATTGGAGAGGATGCCTTTCACTTCTTTGGACAGTTCCGCTTTCAGAAAAGCCTTAGTAATGGTTGAATTCCGTTTGCTGGTCAGGGCAATCTCCCAGAGATTATTATCGTTCATAAAGCGGTCGAATTCATCAGTGCCAATCACGGCTACACGGGGGATGCGTATTTGAACATCTGGGAATTTCCGGCGAATCCCCGATTCATCTAACATGGTATTGGCAAAAGCCAATCCCCGGGCTTTACCCCCCAGGGAACCGGTTGAAATGCGAATGAAGTTGGTAGTGATATCTTTTAGATCATCTGAAAATTGAACTATCTGGCCTTTATGCTGGGCCTGAATGGCCCGCTCGATTTCGGCGATGATAGTACCCCGTAAATCTTCCAGTTGTTTGAACTGGTGTACTTTTATCGGTCGGAGCTGAGAAGCCACGTCGAATTCACCACGGGCAGCCAGCCAGTTGGAAAAGTGGTTGCGGGAAGCATGAAATTCCAGCGTTTTGCGAGGGATAGTCTGGAGCGCTTTTTTCAGGCTGACTAAATCGGTGGCTCGGCCAATTTCCCGACCCCTGGAATCCCGGAATACAAGATCACCAAAACCGAAATTATTGACGATAAAATCTTCCAGGTCCTGCAGGAGTGTTTTCGAATCCTTGTGTAAAAAATGAATCCCGAGTTTTTTTGCTTCCCGGGCCTGTTCCTGATTGGTTGATTGAAGCATGATTGGCATGTCCGGGTCGTTTTCCTTCACAAATTTAGTGAGTTTCATTCCCGCTTCCGGATCCAGTTTTCCCTTGAGCGGATAGCGTACATCTGAAATGATTCCCAGAATATTGTGGCGGTACTTTTTATAGTATTTTATCGCCTCTTCATAGGTGGAAAGGATTATAATTTTAGGCCGGGCCCGGAAAACCAGCAGTCGATCCGTGTCGGAAAGACTTTTATTCACCAGGTTCCGGGCGTGTTTCAGGGCGACCCGGTAAATCAGGGGCAGAATGACAGAATAATAGCGGGGATTGTCTTCAATAAACAAAATGGCACGAATATCGGCGATTTTGTAATCCCGTTTCAGGTTACGGATGTCTTCAATGTATTTAATAATGGCGGGAAAGACGTTGGCATTCCCGGACCAGATGAAAATTTTATCAATATATTTCCGCAGTCGCTCTTCCGGAAGCAGTTTGATCTCGGATTCATCAAAAGCCAGAAGGACCACCGGTTTCTTGGGATATTTTTTCTTTACTTTGGCGCCGAAGGAAATCGGATCCATATCTGCAATCCGCATCATGACGATTACCAGGTCGTATTTTCGGGCGGAAAGCCGTTCCAGGGCCTCGGCCCCGTTTTGAGCGTGCCAGACGCGGGGAGCGTAGCTGAGATTCATTCCCAGATATTCGTAGAGGATCTGCTGCGTCAGACGACCGTCTTCCTGGATAATAAAGGCGTCGTAGGGGCTGGCCACCAGCAGGATTTCATGGATGCGATAAAGCATCAAATCCTGAAAGTTAGTTTGTTTTTTCGCTACAGTAGTCAAATGAATGCTCCGGAAAGGTTCCGGAAAAATTAACCTAATCAGTGCCGGAATTAAATAGAATTCTCTTTATATTTAATCCCATGTACTCGGTATCATTAGTGGGGAAATTCATTCTGAACTGGGTTTACCCGAATCAATGTCTCCATTGCCAGCGGATTATCCGGGAGGGGAACCTGTGTTTGAAGTGTGAGCACCAACTCGAATCGGCGGTCGGTGATCGAATTGATAGGGTTCCTTTTAATGCTGGGATTGATCAGGCCTATTCCTGCTGGTATTTCAATGATGTATTACAGTCGGTAATTCATGATCTTAAATACCGGGACATGGCTCGCATTGGCCGTCGGTTAGGAGAAAAGGTTGCGGAAACATTGGGCCGGGAACCGGTTGCTGAACTTGATTTCCTGGTTCCCGTGCCGCTCTTCAGTGTTAAAAAACGATCCCGGGGATTTAATCAGGCTCGGTGGATCGCCGAAGGCATGGCGGAAGTGTGGAAGCTGCCGGTAAACAGTGGGATTATCCGACGCCGAAAAAATACTGTTTCCCAAACGACCCTGAACCGTGACGAACGTCTTCGGAATATGGAAAATGCTTTCGTAATTTCGCAGCCATTGAAAGATCGTAAAATCGGGATTATCGACGATGTGCTCACTACTGGTGCCACTATTTCCGCCTGTGCCCGGGTTCTGAAACAGGCCGGTGCGGCTGAAATCAGGGCCATCACGGTGGCGACGCCTAAAATGGAAGATTAAGACTGAAATTTCAACCATGTTAAGATCCGTTAAATCATTTGACCTGAAAAAAAAGAAAATCCTTTTGAGGGTGGATTTTAATGTTCCCATGGAGCAGTCCAAAGTGGTTGATGATTTTCGCATCCGAGCGGCATTACCGACGATTCAGCACTGCCTGCGGCAGGGAGCGGCACTGGTGTTAATGTCTCATTTAGGTCGGCCCAAAGGTAAGGTTGTGCCTTCACTGAGCCTGATCCCTGTAGGTGAAACATTGGCTGATCTGTTGGAGATGCCGATTAAATTTTCCGACGATTGCGTGTCCGAAGATTCCCACGATGTTTCGTTGGGATTGAAACCGGGGGAGATCCATTTATTGGAAAATTTACGTTTCCACTCCTCGGAAATTTGGAACAGGCCCGATTTCAGTATCGCCCTGGCTAAACATGGTGATATATTCATTAATGATGCTTTTGGAACAGCCCACCGAGCCCATGCTTCCAATGTGGGTGTGACGGTGAATTTTACGCAGAAGGGGATCGGCCTTTTGATGGAGAAGGAGCTACATTTCCTCAGCGACCTGACTAAAAAACCGAAACGTCCGTTTGTCGTAGTTCTCGGCGGTGCTAAAATCGGCACTAAACTAAATTTAATATTACGTTTAATTAATGCTTCCGATATGATTTTAATCGGCGGTGGAATGGCATTTACCTTTTTAAAAACCATGGGGAAACACGTTGGTAAATCATTGGTGGATACTGGCGCCACCGCCGCGGCCAAAACCATTTTACGAAATGCCCGGCAGAAAGTACAACTGATCTTTCCGGAAGATGTGCGTTGTGCCATTGGTTCCGATAAACCGGATAAAATCAGCGTTCATACCGCTTCCCATATTCCCGACGACCAGATGGGATTGGATATTGGCCCGGAGACGATAAAACAGTTTAGGGACCTGATTCTTTCAGCCGGGACAGTTCTATGGAATGGACCCATGGGTGTCTTTGAGGTAGAGGAATTTTCAGCCGGCACTAAGGCCATTGGTGAAGCCCTGGCTGCGGCTACTCAGGGAGGCGCTCTGACAGTGGTTGGTGGCGGTGATTCGGCGGCTGCTATTAAAAAATTTGGCTTGATGGAGGCTGTTACTCACGTTTCCACCGGCGGAGGCGCTTCGTTGGAATTATTAGCTGGCAATCGATTACCGGCAATTGCTGCCCTGGAGAAATAAAGTGTATAATAAACCTATTGTTACTGGAAACTGGAAGATGCATAAATCACCACCGGAGACACTTTCCTTCGTCGGAGAAGTTAAAAATCGGCTGTTGGATAAAGGAGAGGTCAAGGTTATATTCTGCCCGCCTTTTACTTCGTTATTTTCCATGGTCGCAGTACTGAAGGATACTCCCTTCGGATTAGGTGCTCAAAATGTTCACTGGGAATCATCTGGTGCCTTCACCGGAGAAATATCGGTGTCGATGCTGAAAGCCTGTCAGGTGGATTATGTCATCCTTGGTCATTCTGAGCGTCGGCATATTTTCGGCGAATCGGATGATTGGATTAACCGGAAGATTAAAACAGTGATTCAGGCTGGGATGAAACCGATATTTTGTATCGGTGAAACGATTGAAGAACGGAACACTGGTCAAACCACCGCTGTACTGGCTTCCCAGTTGCGGATGGGTTTAAACGGAATTAATCCCCAACAGATGGAATCGATGGTGATTGCCTATGAACCCGTCTGGGCGATCGGTACCGGTGAACACGCCACCACCGAACAGGTCGCCAAGGCCCACCGATCCATCAGGGATATTTTGCAGACAATCTTTTCGGCTGAAGTCAGTAGTGAAATTCCCGTTTTATACGGCGGTTCGGTTAAACCGGAAAATACAATGGAGTTGATTCGTGTAAAGGGTGTCGATGGCTTTTTGATCGGCGGTGCCAGCTTAGTGGTTGATTCCTTTTGTGCGATTATTCAAACAGTTGCAAATAATTATTTGAGGAAATAGATGGTTACATTTTTAATTACAATTCATACGTTAGTCAGTATCTTTCTGGTTGCCACGGTATTGATGCAGGCCAGCCAGGGAGGTGGTTTATCCGGTTCCATCGGGGGACAGACGACCAATGCAATATTTGGTGGTCGGGGAGCGGCAACAATTTTAAGTAAAGTCACTACCTGGTTAGCGGTGGCGTTCATGGGGCTGGCAATATTGATCAGTCTTGTGGGTTCCGGTGGTGTTACTGTCAATACTTCCGTCGTGGAAAAAGCGGCTGAAGAACGCAACTTATCTCCGGCTCAGGGTTTGTCGGTTCCCAATCCGGCTCCTGAACGCCTGCAGGATGAAACGCAGAAATAGTCTTTGCCGAAGTGGTGGAACTGGTAGACACGCTGTCTTGAGGGGGCAGTGGGGGTAACCTCGTGCCGGTTCGAGTCCGGCCTTCGGCACTATAAAAGGAAAAAGAAATGATGAATAAATTCTTAATGAGAATACCAATACTGTTAATTACCGTGAGCCTGGTTTTCGGTCAAAGTCTTGAAAGCGGCTATCAGGAAGCGGAGGCGAAGCTAAATTCCGGTGATTTTGAGGGCGCTGAACTGGGATTTAAAAGTCTGCTGGAAACGGATCCAACCTTCGCACCGGCCTTAATTGGGCTGGCCCATGTTTCCCTGGGCAAAGGAGAAATGAAGAATACGCAGGATTATCTGAAAAAAGCGATTGAAGCGGATCCTGAAAATCAGGATTTCCGGGATGAATTTGATCGTTTGAATGAATTGAATACACTTATGAGCAAGGGAAGTCGGGCCATGAAAAACCGTGAATTGGATGAAGCGTATGATACCTTTGCTCTGGCTCTGGAAAAATATCCCAATTTTGCCGAAGCTGCCTATAGTATGGGGTTGGCCAAATTTCGGCAGAAAGATTTTTTTGCGGCCGTGAAACATTTCCGGGAAGCGCTGAAACTTTATCCGTATCACGAGAAAGCCCGTGTGGCTATTAAAACAGTTGGGAAAAAATTCTTTAATGATGGGAACACCGCCTATCGCCGGGGTGATCTGGACGGTGCCATGAGTTCCTTTGAAAAAGCCCTGGAGATTGATTCCACTTTTTATCAGGCTCATTATCAAATCGGTGTCATCCAGTCCAAACTGGGTAATAAGCCTGATGCGGTGGACCATTACCAGAAGGCCCTGGACATCAATCCGAAATTTTACAAAGGCTGGTTCGCACTGGGGTTAGCAAAGAGTGCTCAAAATGATATTGAAGGTGCTCTGGCTGCACTGAATTCTGCTGTTGATATTTATCCGGGCTATGAAAAAGCATATGGTGCCATGGGAGATATTTATATCCAGCAGAATGATTATGATAAAGCGCGTCAGGTATTGTCGGTTGCCGCTCAGGTGAGCCCGGCCTACGCCAAAGGGTGGGCAACACTTGGATTGCTCGATGTTAAACAGGAAAAATGGGAAAATGCCGTTTCCAACCTGACAATGGCCTCGGATTTAAACGGTAAGGATGCCATGGTCTGGTTCAATTTGGCTACCGCTTATAATCACCTTGGTGAGTGCGAAAAAGCCAAGAACGCGGCCCGTACCTGTACTGAACTGAAGAATCGGTTTGGCGGCGGCTGGTACGAATTAGGTGTGGCTGAATGGTGTCAGGGGCAGGGAAATAAAACCGCAGCCTTAAATGCCCTGGAACGGTCGCGGAATGACCGCTCCTGGCGGAAAATGGCAGAATATGAATTGGACCGGATTAACAACCCGCTAAAATACCAGGATTAACTTACTAACCTGAATTATCAACCCATGATTAAAGCGATCATCTTTGATCTGGATAATACGCTCCTGGATTTCATAAAAATGAAACAGTTTGCGGTCAAAGCGGCTATCACTGCCATGAACGAAGCCGGTCTGGAGGCGGATGAGCAGAAAGCCTATGATGCTATTATTGATCTATACATGGAAAAGGGCTGGGAGAATCAGCAGGTCTTTAATGAATTTTTAATGGATACAGCTGGATCCGTCAGTAATAAAATTCTGGCCGCTGGGATTGTGGCTTACCGCCGCGCCCGGGAAGCCAGTTTGTTAGTTTACCCTAATGTTAATAAGACCCTGTTTGAACTACTGAAAATGGGCATCCAACTGGCGGTTGTTTCCGACGCACCCAGTCGTGAAGCCTGGATGCGCCTTTATTATTTAAATCTTCACCATCTTTTTGATCTGGTCCTGACCTTTGATGATACGAACGTCCGGAAACCATCGCCGAAACCATTCCAGATGGCTCTGGAACGACTGAAGATTACTCCTGATGAAGCTCTCATGATCGGTGACTGGCCCGAACGGGACATGGTGGGTGCCAGTCAATTGGGAATCCGCACTATCTTTGCCCGTTATGGTGATACCTTTGGTACCGTAGTTTCCGGTGCGGATTGGGATGTGAATGATATTTATGAATTAGTCGGTATTGTCCGGAGGTTGAACAACGGCTGAAATTTCGATTGGGACAGATATTGTTTCTGTTCAGCGGATCGCTAACCTGTTAGCGGAAAAAAACCACCAATTTAAACAGAAAGTATTCACACCGGTTGAAATTGAGTATTGCGACCGTAAACCTGTCCCGGCAATTCACTACGCCGGACGATTCGCCGCCAAGGAAGCAATAAAAAAAGCACTCCTTTCATCTAACCGTAAAACCAATGTAGCTTTTAATAAGTTGGAAATTACTAATGCTGAAAATGGAGCCCCGGTGGTTCAAATTCTTTCCGAAAAAGTTGGCAACATCGACCTGCGTCTGAGTATTTCCCACACAGAGGAATTTGCCGTAGCCTTTGCAATTGCCTTGGAACCATGCACCTGCTGACCAAAGAACAAGCTCAACAACTGGATTCTCTTTCCCAGGAAAAGTATGGGATTTCCGCCCGGGAATTGATGGGAAATGCAGGACAACAAATTGCGGAAACTGTCATTAACCTGTTGGCTGACCAGCATGATCCCCTGATTGGGGTTATCTGCGGGAAAGGCAATAATGGCGGTGATGGATTTGCCGCCGCGGCAGTTTTAAAATCCAAAGGTTTCCGGTTATGTCTTTATTATTTAAATAGAGAAAGCGCGATCACCGGTACGCCCCGTTTTTATTACCAGCAATGCACTGAAGCCGGTTTGAAGGTGGAGTCTATAGTTGAATTGCCGATAGAAATGCCTGACTTTGACCTTATAATCGATTGTATCCTGGGAACCGGTTACCGGCTTCCACTCAGAAAAGGGATGGAGCCCTGGATTCGATGGATCAATGAACATTCCGCCGTGATTGTATCTGCAGATGTCCCCTCGGGTGTGGAGGCAAATTCCGGAGCCCTGGATCCCGTAGCTGTACGGGCTGACAACACCGTTACCATGGGGTATGGAAAACTGGGTCTGTTCCTTGAACCGGGGAAATCCTGCTCAGGGGCGGTGCAGGTAGCGGATATCGGCTTTCCGGAAATCACGGAACAATTGGATGGCCGTAAATGGAACCTGGTAACAGAAGCTTTTATTCAATCCCAAATCAAACCGTTGGATCCCGGTACCCACAAACATGCCCAGGGAAAGGTGTTGTTAGTAGCGGGTTCGGTGGGCATGACCGGGGCTGCTTATCTGGCCACCATGGGTGCCCTGCGGGTGGGAGCCGGTCTTACAATTACCTTTGCACCGGCCTCCCTGAATACGATTTATGAAATTAAAATAACCGAGGGATTGACCGTTCCCTGTGAAGATCATGGTCAGGGACATCTGAGTATCGCGAATTATCCAACCATTGCCGCCTGGTTTAACTGGTGTGACGCGGTGGTGATCGGCCCCGGGCTTGGAAAAGGCGATGAAACGATTGAACTGGTTAAAAAACTAATTATTAAATCACCTAAACCGCTGGTATTGGATGCTGATGGCCTGCGGGCGGTCTATTCCGAGGCTCAAATTATCAGTTCAACTCAACAGCCGGTGATTATCACTCCCCACCATGGGGAATTGAGTCGCTTAACAAAAAAACCAGCTGCTGAAATCCGATTGAATTTGATTGAAACGATCGATGAAGTCATTCACGGTTTGAATTGTATTTTAGTAGCAAAAAATGCTCCCACCTGTATTGCCTGGGGTGATTCCGGCTATGTGAATCCCACCGGGAATCCCGGGCTGGCCAGCGGAGGCACGGGAGATGTACTGTCAGGGATGATCGGCGGACTGGTTGCTCAGGGGTATGCTCCGGAAATAGCGGCGTTACTGGGCGTCTTTTTACACGGCCAAACTGCCGATCGGATTGCTGGGGAAACGGGAATGCGGGGCATCATTGCCTCCGATTTATTAACGGCCCTCCCGGCGGCTTTAAAGGCCTATGACTGAACGTACTTACCGGATTCTATTACTGGTGTACATGGGATTGATATTGACCGTCTCCAGTATTCCCCGGGATGAACTACCCAGAGTTTTTTTATTGACCTGGGACAAGCTGTTGCACCTGGTTGAATATTTTTTATTAGGAATTCTTGCAGTCAAAAGCCTGGGTAATGTAACCTTTAAGATGGTGATTATTATTGTTCTGGGCGGATTGGGCTTTGCATTGATTGATGAATATTTACAGTCTTTTATTACCGGTCGCTTCTCCAGCGGCTTTGATGTTTTAGCGGATACCCTGGGAGTTAGTATGGGTTGTTTATCCGTTCATGTCTATAACCGCGTATTTTCGCATGATTAAACGGTTATTGATCAAAGATTATGCTATCCTGCGGGAATTGGAACTCCCTTTAAAAGCCGGTCTGACGGTCATTACCGGCGAAACCGGGGCCGGGAAATCTATTCTGGTAAAAGCCCTGGGACTGGCATTGGGCGGAAAGGCTCTGAAAACCGATCTCCGCAGCGGACAGGACCGGGCCATGGTTGAAATTGAGGAGCAGTCCGGCAATCAAACGGTAGTTCTGCGTCGGGTCGTTTCCCGGAATGGTCGAACACGGTCCTTTATTAATGACGAACCGATCCCCGAAGCCCAATATCGTCATCGAACAAAACCGTTTGCCGATTTTCATGGTCAACATGAGCAGCAATACATTATGGATTCCAATACACATATTGATTTTTTAGACAGTTATTGTGGTCAGGAAACCCGGGTCGACCAGATTAAAGATTGTTTTCAGACAATGGTCGAAAAGCAGAAAACACTAAACATTTTAAGAGAAAAACAGGAGAACGTTTCCAATCAGCGGGCATTGCTTGAATTTCAAATTCAGGAGATTGACGCTGTAAATCCTTCCGGTAAAGAGGATATTGCACTCGGGCAGGAATTCAAGACCCTGAGTCACGTAGACGAGTTGATCGAAACTATTCATGGAATGAAACAATCGTTGGTGGAAAATGATCAGTCTGTTTATCAGCAATTGTCGGCAGCTATTCAGGAATTGGAACGGCTCGGTCGTTTTGATGAATCTTTACGGCCTATGAAGGAATTGCTGGACCAGGCGGCCATAGCAATTCAGGATGCCGGCGCTGCCCTGATTCAGCATGTGGATACGCTAGACCACAACCCCGCCCGGCTGCGGGAGATTGAAGACCGGTTGGGATCAATTGAAAGTTTGAAGCGGAAATACGGGGGTTCGCTGGCTGCGGTGCTGAAACATAAACAGCAAGCGGAAAAAGAGTACTCCCAACTGGAGCATATTGATGAAGAAATTAAGCATTTAGAAAAGGAATTGGCCCGGTTGACAAATGAATACCAGCAGCTGGCCCTAGATCTGCACCGGAAGCGCGTAAAAAGTGCCAACCTTCTGGAAGCAGCCATCGAGCAGGAAATGGCGAAGCTGGATATGCCCGACGCCACGTTTCAGGTGAATCTGGCGGTTGAAAAAGATAACAATTCCACCTTGGAAATTGAAGGCCAGCGATTGAAAGTCGGGCCAAAGGGTTTTGACCAGGTAGTCTTTTTACTCAGCGCCAATCCCGGCGAGGAACCGAAACCGCTTCAATATATTGCCTCCGGTGGTGAAATTTCCCGCATCATGCTGGCAATCAAATCTGTTTTACAGGCTGATGATCCGGTGGAAACATTAATATTCGATGAAATCGATTCCGGGATTTCCGGGCAGGCGGCGGAAAAAGTGGCTGACAGTCTTCATCGTTTGGCGGAGCAAAAGCAGGTCATTTGCATCACCCATTTACCCCAGATCGCCTCCCACGCTGATCATCATTTATATGTACAGAAACGGGTCTCTGGTCAGCAGACAGAAGTGTGTTTCAAATATCTCTCTCCGCCGGAAAAAGTTGAGGCCATTGCTGAGTTATTTTCTGGCGCAGTAGTCACCAATGAGACCCTTTCCTCTGCCCGGAAATTTCTGGAACTAGCCCGTGGATAAATTTGTCATTAACGGCGGGAGACCCCTCCGGGGGGAAATTGCCGTCAGCGGAGCTAAAAATGCGGTTTTACCGATTATGGTTTCAGCTCTGTTAGTGGACGGGGAAACCACCATTCACCGGGTTCCCGATTTAAGGGATACCAGGACGATGGTGAAATTACTGGAAATGACCGGCGCCGGCGTCAGTTTTAACAACCATACCCTGATCATTGACGGCTCTACAGTGGATACTCCCGTAGCGCCCTATGAACTGGTAAAAACAATGCGGGCCTCCTTTTATGCCATGGGGCCCTTATTAGGGCGTTTTGGCCGTGCCCACGTCTCACTGCCCGGTGGTTGCGCCTGGGGTCCCCGACCGGTGGATTACCATTTAAAGGGTTTTGAACGCCTGGGAGCGGAAATTGAATTAAAACAAGGTTACATTGAAGCGAAGGCTAAAAAATTAAGCGGCAATGAAATCCATTTTGAGACTCCTTCGGTGGGTGCCACCGGTAATATCCTTATGGCGGCGGTATTAGCCGAGGGGAGGACCCTCATCAGTAATGCCGCCCGGGAACCTGAAATCACCCAGCTTTGTGACGTATTAAACTCCATGGGCGCGCGGATTGAGGGAATTGGGAGTAACACCCTGACGATCAACGGAGTCAAAAAACTCAACAGCGTGGAAGTTACGATTATACCGGATCGCATTGAAGCCGGTACCTTTTTAATCGCCGGGGCCGCCCTGGGAAATATTACCGTGAAGGCGGCGGAACCGGATCATTTAAAAGTGGTCATGGAAAAAATACAGTTGGCCGGCGCTGAAATATCAGTGGAAGGGAAGGACATTACCATAAAACGCCCTGATCGTTTGCATAGCTGTGATTTGACCACCGATGTGTATCCCGGTTTTCCCACGGACCTTCAGGCCCAGTGGATTGCCCTGATGACGATCGCTGAAGGCTCGTCGGTTGTTACCGATTCCATTTATCATGATCGCTTTGCCCACGTACCGGAACTGGTGCGTCTGGGAGCCAATATTCATCTGGAGAATAATGTAGCCGTGGTTCGGGGAGTAGAAAACCTGCGGGGGGCCCCGGTGATGTCCACCGATATCCGGGCCAGCGCTTCGCTGTTGATTGCCGCCTTGATTGCCGAGGGCCGCTCTGAAATCAGCCGCGTGTATCACATTGACCGGGGTTATGAGGAAATTGAAAAAAAATTCAGATCATTGGGCGCCGATATCCGGCGGGTTTCAGATTGAAGCGCTCTCACAACAACTGCTAATGTATCAAAGGAATTGGTAATGCAAATTGTAATTATCGGAGCCGGTGAAGTCGGCTTTCATGTGGCTAAAGCGCTGAGTCAGGAGGATTATGATATCACTATAATCGATATTGATCCTGAAAAGTGCCGGCGGGCTTCTGAAAATCTGGATGTAATCGTGGTGGAGGGCAATGGCGCCAGCCCGAATATTCTCACTGAAGCAAAAGTTCAGGATGCGGATTTTGTCCTGGCCTTAACCCGGGGGGATGAAGTTAATCTGATTGCCTCCCAGCAAGCCCATAAGCTGGGTGCGAAAAAAATTATTGCCCGTATCCGGAATCAACAATACAGTGACCGGGATTCAATCATTAAACCGGAAACTTTCGGTATTGACCTGGTGATTCATCCGGAGCTGGAAGCCTGCCGGGAAATCATCCGCTTGGTGAAACACTCCTATGCCACCCAGGTGATGGATTTTGAAGGGGGACGGATTCAAATGATCGGAATTCGCCTGCAGGATGGCTGTCCCATAAACGGGAAAAGTGTAAAAGACATTTCTGAAACGGAGGAAAAATTTAAGTTCGGAATTATTGCCTCTGTACGCAATGGTAAATCCTACGTTCCCTGGGGTGACTTCATGCTGGAACACGGAGATACCTGTTATTTTATCGTCAAATCAGAATGGGTGGATTCGCTTATGCGGATGTTAGGGAAGGAAACACGGCCGACCAAAAGTATTATCATCCTGGGTGGTAGCAAAATCGGTCGCAGCGTTGCCAGTTGCCTGGAAAATGAAATGACGGTTCGCCTGATTGACAATAATCGTGAAAAAGCCCAGTGGTTGGCCGCCAGCCTGGAAAATACAATGATTTTGCATGGAGATGGAACCGATGTGGAACTACTGAAGTCAGAGAACATTCACGAAGCGGATAGTTTTATTGCCGTCACTGAGACTGAACGAACCAATCTACTCTCCGGTTTGCTGGCATTGCATTTAGGCGTCAAGCAGGCCGTTATTCATCTGAATACAACCGAATATCTGCCGATTGTTCAGGAAATCGGGCTCGGTGCGGCCATTAGTAAAAATATTTCTACGGTGAATGCAATCCTGCGTTATATCTCTACCGAGAAAGCCGAAACCGCCATTACTACCTTTGATGAAATTGATGTGGATGTGGTTGAATTCAATCCCACACCCGGTAGCCCGGTAACCAAAAAAACGCTCAAAGAAATAAAATTCCCCCGTGACAGTATTGTGGGCGTGATTAATCATCATGGCCATTTGAGTATTGCCCGGGGTTCTTCGCAATTAACGGAAGATGATACGGTCCTGGTATTCGCCAAGAAGAAAGCAGTCCCTAAATTGCGCAAACTGTTTGAAACAGGATGAATTTTAAAGCTATCCTGAACGTTTTGGCCGCCTTACTGGTTCTGGTGGGAGCGACCATGATCGTACCAATCGGACTGGCAATGATGCATTATGAGTCGGATTTGAATGGTTTTCTACTGTCCATGGCTATCAGTATCGGAATCGGGATTCCGGTATGGTTTTTAACCCGGAATAATCGTGTCCTCAGTACTAAGGATGGGTTTGCCATCGTAACCCTGGCCTGGACCATTACCGCCCTGGTGGGAGCCATGCCGTTCTATTTTTCCGGAGCCATTCCCAACTTCACCGATGCCTTCTTTGAGTCCATGTCCGGCGTGACTACCACGGGAGCTTCAATTCTCGGGAATACGGAGACCATGCCGCACCTCACCGCCGGGATTGAAAGCCTGTCCTCCAGTATTCTTTACTGGCGCTCCTTCATCCAATGGATTGGCGGGATGGGGATTATTGTCTTTACGATTGCCATTTTACCCTTATTGGGAATCGGCGGCGTGCAATTGTTCAAAGCTGAGGTACCGGGCCCCGTGGCGGATAAAATTCGTCCCCGGGTGCGGGAAACAGCCAAAATTCTGTGGATGGTGTACGTCGGTTTTACCGTAGTTGAGATTCTGCTGCTGGGAATCGGTGGTATGAGTTGGTTTGACGCGATTTGCCATGCTTTCACCACCATGCCCACGGGGGGTTTCAGCACTAAGAATGCCAGTATCGCCTTTTTCCCCGGTCCCGTTATTCAATATATTCTGATTATTTTCATGTTTATCGCCGGAATCAATTTTTCCCTCCATTTCAGACTGCTGGCGGGCGATAGAAAAGCGTTTTTCAAGGATTCTGAATTTCTCGTGTATCTTGGCATTATTATCGGTGTAACCCTGTTCATTACCATTAATCTTTGCAGTGCCAAGGGCGTCTGGAGTCATGAAAATTTTCGCAGCTCCCTCTTTCAAAGCGTTTCCATTCTTACTACCACCGGTTACGTATCGTCTAATTATGAGCTCTGGCCCTTCTTTGCCCAATTTCTACTGCTGATTCTAATGTTCATTGGTGGTATGGGCGGTTCCACCGGCGGCGGGATGAAAATTATCCGGGTCCTGTTGCTGGTTAAATATGCCGCCACCGAAACCAGACGGATGCTCCATGCCCGGGCGATCATTCCCATCCGCATCGGAAACCGCTACATCAGCGAGGATGTGGTGCGGAATACACTGGGATTTTTTCTGTTCTACCTGTCCATTTTCGCGATTGCCACCTTGATCCTTACTACCCTGAATCTTGATTTTAGCTCCGCCATCGGAGCTGCAGCTTCCGCCCTGGGGAATGTGGGTCCGGCCCTGGGTAGTTTTGGTCCCACTGATAATTATGCCCTGTTGCATCCCATCGGGAAATGGTTATTGACACTGCTGATGTTGCTGGGTCGGCTGGAGATTTTTACTGTAATTGTTATGTTTAGTCGTACATTCTGGAAATAAATCGAGAGTACCGAATATGCCCTTTATCCTGAAAACAATAGCGGGTCAGATTGCAATTGTCACCATTCATCGTCCGGAAGCTTTGAACGCCCTGAATCAGGAAATAGCAACGGAGTTGGAAACCAATATCCGCGAGTGCCTAAATGATAATCAGGTCGGGGTTGTGATTTTGACCGGTTCGGGGGAAAAGGCTTTTATTGCCGGGGCGGACATTAAGAAAATGCAGTCAATGGGGCCTGAGCAGGCACGGGAATTTTCCCGGGTGGGGCAACAGTTGACTCTGACGATCGAACAGGCGCCTAAACCGGTTCTGGCCGCCGTGAACGGCTTTGCCCTGGGAGGCGGATGTGAGATTGCTCTGGCCTGTCATTTGCGGGTGGCCAGTACTAATGCCCGATTCGGTTTGCCCGAAGTCAGCCTGGGGTTGATTCCCGGCTGGGGCGGAACCCAGCGCCTGGCTCGATTAGTGGGCGGCGGTTGGGCCAATGAAATGATTCTGACAGGTAAAATGATATCTGCCGAACAGGCGCTGAAAATCGGGCTGGTGAACCGGGTGATGGATCCCGGAGAGTTAATGACTGAAACCGAGAAAATGGCCAAAGCGATTTTGAAAAATGGACCGAATGCGATCCTGAATGCCTTGAAAGCAATTATCAGTGGTGGTGACCTTCCTCTGGAACAGGGCTTAGAACTGGAAGCGGACTTATTCGGGAAATTATTCGACCATCCGGAAACCAGAGAGGGGCTGTCAGCCTTTGTGGAAAAACGCCGGACGAAATTCCGCTGATCAGTCAAGTATTAACTGTTATTTGAGGATCAATTTCCAAGATTTAGCTTAATTTTGAAATAAACCCAATACTTCATGACACTGAATAAATTAGTTCGCTACTGCTTGATTCTTTTGCTGGTCATTCCCGTGTATTTAATTGCCCGGGAGAATTTACCGGAAACTACCGGCGACCTTTCATGGATTTCATTACTGCCGCCCCTGATTGCCATCGCCCTGGCGCTGATCACCCGTCAGACGATTGTTTCCCTGTTCGCCGGCGTGTGGATTGGCGTCAGCCTGTTGGAGAAAAACCCCATTACCGGTTTTACCACTACCCTGGACACCTATTTAGTCCAGTCCTTGGCGGACACCGGCCATGCTTCGATTTTATTATTCAGTCTCGGTTTCGGGGGCATTATAGGCGTAATTTCCGCCAACGGGGGCATGAAAGGCATTATTCAGGCCGCATCCAAATATGCCCGGTCCGGAATGAGCGGTCAGCTTTCCACCGCTGTCATGGGGGTCATCATCTTTTTTGATGATTACGCCAATACGCTGCTGGTGGGGAACATGATGCGGCCCTTCACCGATAAATTAAAAATCAGTCGTGAAAAATTATCCTACCTCGTGGATTCCACCGCGGCTCCCGTGGCCAGCATCGCCGTCATCAGCACCTGGTCGGTATTTCAAATGAGTCTGCTGGATGGCCCTTTTCAGGAATTCGGCATTACGGGGAATCCCTACATTACCTTTCTGAAAAGTATTCCCTATTCCTTCTATTGTATTTTTACGCTGGTATTCGTGTTCACAAATATTTTAATGCGCCGGGAATACGGCCCCATGCACCAGGCCCAGATGCGGGCCAGGACGGAGGGGAAGGTCCTGGGGGACAATGCCAATCCCATGATGGACCCCCACCTGATGGAGGGAGATGAAATGACCACCAGGGCTACCCACTGGAGCAACGCCCTGATCCCGATTCTCACCGTTATTACCATTACTTTGGTGGGTCTGTACGTGACCGGGAAAAATGCCCTGGGTGAGGGGGGGGGCTACTCCCTACAGGATATTATCAGTGGTTCTGATTCCTATGCCGCCCTCATGTGGGCTTCCTTTACTACCGGCGGCGTGGCGATTCTTATTTCGATCCTGAAAAAGATTCTTACCCTGCACAAAGCAATGGAGGCCTGGCTGAATGGCGTCCGTTCCATGGTTTTAGCCTGTGTGATTTTGGTGTTGGCCTGGACCCTGGGGAATGTTTGCGGCGCTTTGAATACGGCTGATTATCTGGTTCACCTCACTGCTGGAAACATTTCACCGCCGATGCTGCCGGCAATTACCTTTTTTACTGCCGCATTGATCAGTTTTTCCACCGGTTCCTCCTGGGCTACAATGTCCATCATGGTGCCAATCATTGCCCCCATGACGATTAAAATAATGGCCATGGATCCCAATCTGGTGGTGCAGACACCCATATTCATCAGCACCTTTGCCGCCATACTCTCCGGGGCCACCTTCGGCGATCACTGTTCACCGATCTCAGATACAACCATTATGTCCTCCATGGCTTCCGGCGCCGACCATATCGATCATGTCCGGACACAGTTACCCTATGCCCTTACAACTGGCATAATCGCCTTTTTCTCGGGTTATCTGCTGATTGGGTTGGGTGCCAGTTATATGG
This sequence comes from Fidelibacterota bacterium, assembly GCA_046861615.1. GTDB lineage: Bacteria > Fidelibacterota > Marinisomatia > Marinisomatales > TCS55 > CAZNUM01. Next base: position 6,575 of record JBHHUS010000019.1, on the reverse strand, counting down.
TGGCCGTTTTGACCAGTCTGGCCCTGATTTTTGTAATTCTACGTTTTGTTGGTAAACCACTGCCCCGCACCGTTTTCTGATGCCCCGTTACGCGATTCTGGCCATAAATGCGTTTGATTATATCTTAAATAAGACCGGGAATATGCTGATCCGGTACCGACCGGAGGAAGTAATGGCGGTGATCGACCCGGCAAAAAGTGGTTTAACGGCGGAAGCAGTCCTGGGTTATGGCGGGAATATTCCCGTAGTCAGTTCGGTGAATGCATCGCTGTCTTTTGCTCCGGATACGCTGGTGATCGGCAGCGCGCCCCAGGGTGGGAAAATCAACCGTGAATACCGGCAGGAAATTATTGTGGCGATTAACGCCGGTTTAGACATTATCAGCGGCATGCACCAATTCCTGAATGATGACCCGGAATTTCGGTCCCTGGCGGCGGAGAAAGGTGTCAGGCTGACCGATCTGCGGCGGCCGCCCGATCCGCCCCATTTCCCCAGGGGCAGTTGGCAAAACAGGCAGGTACCCGTGTTGCTGGTAGTGGGAACGGACTGCGACACCGGTAAAATGACCACCGCCTGGGAAATGACTCAACGGCTGCAATCGAAAGGCGTGGAGGCCCGTTTTGTGGGAACCGGGCAAACGGGGATTCTGCTCTCGGGAAATGGTGTCCCGGTGGATGCGGTGGTGGCGGATTTCATGGCCGGCGAAATAGAATACGTCATTGATCAGGTAGTCCCTGAAGCGGAGTTGGTAGTGGTGGAAGGGCAGGGGTCCCTGTTGAATATGCTCTACGGGGGCGTGACCCTGGGTTTACTCCAGGGGGCCATGCCGGATTATTTGATCCTTTCCCACGACCCGGAACGGAAATTGGATGTTTCCAACTACCCAATGCCGGAGCTTAGAGCGCTCATGGATTTACACGTAAATTTGATTGCTCATTTTAAGCCGACCCGTTTTCTGGGAGTCAACCTGTTAACCAAGGCGCTCGATGAACAGACTGCCATGAAGACGATGCAATCGTTGGAAAATAAATTGGAATTGCCGGTCACCGACCTGGTGCGCTTTGGTAATCTAGGCTTAATTGCGGCGGTTTTCCGGGCGGTCAGAGGAAGCAATAAAGTACAACCGGGAGTAACCTGAAATGAAACTTAGCTATACCCCTTACCGGATTCACTGCACCCACCCCTTCGGCATTTCCCGCAGTACCCACGATTTTTACGACATTGTTTACCTTTATCTGGAAGGGGAGGGTTTGATTGGCCGGGGGGAGGCCGCTCCTTCAGCCCGTTACAACGAATCCGCCGGGGACATTTTAACCTGTTTAGAGACCGGGATTGACCTGCCGGAATCAATTGAAAACCTTTCCGGCCTGGATTCACTCCTGGAGCAAACGGGCGGTATCAAATCCCTTGGAGCCGGTCTTTCCATGGCGTTATTAGACTGGTGGTGCCAGAAAAAGGAACTTTCACTGGTGGAATATTTTAGCGGGAATCTGGAGCAGATGCCCTGTACTTCCTACACGATCTCCATTGGGGATTTGGATCTGATCCCCGAGAAAGTAGCCGAGGCGGCGCCCTACCGGATTTTAAAGATCAAACTGGGTCTTGGAAAAGAGCAGGACCAGACGATTATTGAATTAATTCGCCGGGAAACGGATAAATTGATCCGGGTGGACGCCAACGAGGGCTGGGAGCTGGAGACGGGAATCGAAATGTGTAAATGGCTGGCAGACCGGAACGTTGAATTTGTGGAACAACCTTTCAAGGCTGACAATCTCCGGACCACGGCTAAATTGAAACAAGAATCCCCTCTACCGCTCATTGCTGATGAAAACAGTCTCACCGCCGCCGATATTCCGATCATTGCCCACGCCTTTGATGGGATTAACATTAAATTGATGAAATGCGGGAGTCTGCCGGAGGCAAAACGAATGATCGACCTGGCCCGGGAATACGGTTTGAAGATCATGTTAGGCTGCATGGTGGAGTCATCGGTAGGCATCACCGCCGCCGCCCATTTGGCGCCCTTTGTGGACTATGCCGATTTGGACGGCAATTTGTTGATCGATAACGATCCCTACGCGGGAGTCAGGGTTGAAGCCGGGAAACTGGTGCTTCCGGTTGGCAATGGATTGGGGGTGACCTTAGATTCTGCCCGGATGGATCAGCAGAATCAATTCAAATAAACCCGATAACACTGGGACAGCAAGCATGAAAATTACAGGGATTGAACACCTTGGTATTGCCGTGGAAAATCTAGACACCGCGGCGCCTTTCTGGCAGCATTTGCTCCGAACGCAACCACGGGATGAGACCGTGGTGGGGCAGGGGGTTAAAACCCGGATTTACGACACCGGTCAGGGAAAGGTGGAACTGCTGGAAGCCCTGGATCCCGATTCACCGATTGCCCAGTTTCTCACGAAAAAAGGTCCCGGGATTCATCATGTGTGTCTTGAAGTAAGCGATATAACTGAAGCAATAAAAGAACTAAAAGAATCCAATATTGAACTGATTGGTTCTGAACCGGACCGAGGTGTTGAGGGCTATTCCGTCATTTTTATTCACCCCCGCAGCACCGGTGGAGTATTAGTTGAACTGGCTCAAAAAGTACCGCTGGATGAATAAAACACCCAGTTAACAGCCTGGTTTCGACCGTCTGAAACCGACGCAATGAATCTGAAGGAAAAAATCGCTTCCCTGCCCACCAAACCGGGTGTTTATTTCTTCAAGAATCAGCAGGGGGAGATCATTTATATCGGCAAAGGTAAAAATCTGCGGAACCGGGTCCGTTCTTATTTTCAGAAGAATAAATACCAGACTCCTAAAAATCAATCCCTGATCGCCCGGATTGCAGATCTGGAGTGGCTGGTAGTGCGGTCGGAGGTGGAGGCCCTGCTCACGGAAGCCAACCTGATCAAGGAGCATCAGCCCCACTACAATATCAGCCTGAAAGACGATAAATCCTTTCCTTTCATTCGCATTACCAGCGAGCCCTTTCCCCGGGTGTTTATTACCCGGGAGATCGTCAAAGACGGGTCGAAATATTTTGGGCCCTATACCGATGTGTTGCTCCTAAGGCGCTCACTGAAAGCGGTTCATAAAATTTTCCCCGTTCGCAGTTGTGATTATCACCTGGACGAACAGGTGGTGGCCGCCCGGAAAGTCCGGTTGTGCCTGGATTACCACATTAAAAAGTGCGAGGGTCCCTGCGAAGGTTTGGTTTCGCAGGAGGTATATGGCCAAATGATTAAACGGGTCATTCAATTTCTCCAGGGTAAGACCGGGATAACCGAAACCTATATCCGTGAACAGATGGAATTAGCGGCGGCGGAATTGCGCTTTGAGGATGCGGCCATGTACCGCGATCAGCTCCGGGCGATCAAAAGTTTCCGGCAGCGGCAGCGGAAGGTGGTGGCGGACTTCGCCGACCGGGACGTGTTTGCCCTGGCCCGCGAGGAGGGTTATGGAACCGGCGTGATCGTGCGGATTCGCAGCGGACGCATTTTCAGTCGGGAAAAGATTTATTTTAAAAAGGCCGATGAAGAAATTGGAAAGCTGTTGGAAACGCTGATGACCCGCTTTTACCTGCATGCGGATTTTATTCCGCCAGAGATTCTGACACCGGACTTCCCGGATAATCGGGAACAAATTGAAAAATGGCTGCGGGAAAAGCGCAGAAGTGTGGTGAAAATTCATGTCCCTCAGCGCGGTGAAAAGGCCCGGGAACTGCGGTTGGCAGAGCAGAACGCCAAACTGTTATTGGGGGAATGGTTGCTGGAGCGGAAAAAGCGTAAGGAACTGGTGCCCAAGATGGTGGCCCAGCTCCAGGATGACCTGCAACTGAAGGCGCCACCCCGACGCATCGAGGCCTTTGATATTTCCCACTTGGGAGGGACTCAAACAGTGGCATCTATGGTCTGTTTCATTGACGGGAAACCGCGGAAATCACAGTACCGGAAATTTAAAATTAAGACTATCACCGGAATTGATGATTTCGCCTCCATCCGGGAAGTGGTATTCCGGCGGTATAAACGGGTAAAGAAAGAACAGGGCAGTTATCCCGACCTGATCCTGATCGACGGCGGGAAGGGTCAACTGAGCATGGCCGTTTCGGCCCTGCGGGAACTGGGTCTGGACTATCTCCCCATGGTGGGGCTGGCCAAGCGGCTGGAGGAAGTGTTTGTTCCTGGGGAATCGGCTCCCCGGTCATTGGCCAAACAATCACCGGGACTGATCCTGCTCCGGCGGATCCGGGACGAAGCCCACCGCTTTGCTATTACGTTTCAACGGCAGAAACGGGGGAAGAAAGCCCTGGAATCCATCTTCAGTACTATTCCCGGCATCGGCCTCAAACGTTTGCAGAAACTGTTGACCGAATTCAACAGTGTGGAGGAGATTGCGTCAGCTAACGTTAAGGATATCCAGGAAAAAGTAAGTGTAGACAGCAATATTGCCGAACAAATCCTGAAGAAAGCAAAAAAGTAAATCAGTAAAGTCTGAAGGAGTTAAAGTGAAATAAAAACAGAGGTAGTCACAATTTGCGACCACCTAATTACAAAGGTTTTTTATGACAAAACGTATTATTATTCCTGCAGAACGAATTGAACAGACCATTCTGGAATTTCGAGGGTAAAAAGTTATCCTTGATGCTGATTTAGCGTCGATTTACGGTACAACAACAAAACGGTTGAACGAACAGGTAAGGCGTAACATCACCCGCTTTCCAGATGACTTTATGTTTCAACTTACAGAGGAAGAAAAAACGGAGGTGGTCACAAAATGTGACCACCTTGCTATCCTGAAATTTTCACCTCACTTACCATTGGCTTTTACAGAACACGGCGCGTTGATGGCGGCATCGGTATTGAATACTGAAAGAGCTGTTCAAGTCAGTGTCTTTGTAGTAAGAGCATTTGTTAAAATCCGGGAATTGGTGGCAACTCATAAAGAATTGGCTTTGAAATTGAATGAATTAGAAAAAAGAGTTGGAGCACACGACAAGGCAATAATTGAGTTAGTGCAAACTATCAAACAATTAATTGAACCACCTGCACCCAAACCTAAAAGGAAAATAGGGTTTTAATAAGAGAGTTTACAAAAACACTGAAATCGATACCCAAAGCAGTATCGGCCCGCAACGCCTGCAGAAACTGCTAACTGAATTCAACAGTGTGGACGAGATTGCAGTGGCGTCAGTAAAAGAGATTCAAGATAAAATAGCTGTGATAGAGAATATTGCAGAGTAAATCAGCAATATCGGTAAAAAGAATTCTTGAATTGTATTAACTCTATTCTTTATTAAAAATAAAGATGGGAGTGGTTGGAAGGAGTGCAAAAACAAAATTAATGGATACAGAAATTTGAATTAGAATAATAAATTGGTTATTCGTTGATTTTCCGCTACATTTTATCAAGGATTCACCAAATAATCACAATTCCTCACTGCATTTTATTCACATAATCATACTATTGGCGTCATTTTTCGTTTAACTACTATGAGGTTATCATGGTTAAACAGATTGTTAGATTAAGTCTTTTTTTTATGATTGGACTACTGATTTTCACTACTTGTGAGGATAAGGTAGATAAAGATACAACCCCTGGTATTTATTTTCTCCAAACATTCGGGGGATCAATTGATGAAGTTGGTCATTCCGTTCAACAGACTATCGATGGAGGATATATTATTACCGGATATACAGTATCTTTTGGAAGTGGGTCGGAAGATGTTTGGATAATTAAGACCGATTCTCAGGGGAATGAGGAATGGAATCAGACTTTTGGTGGAAGTAGTAGTGATGTGGGTTATTCTGTTCAACAAACCACCGACGGGGGATATATCATTGTAGGTTATACGCAATCATCTGGGAGTGGAGAAAGTGATGTTTGGTTAATTAAAACAGATTTGGATGGAAATGAGGAATGGAATCAGACTTTTGGTGGAACCGGTTGGGATGTAGGTTTTTCTATTCAATTGACTAACGATGGTGGGTACATTATTGCGGGTGGGACTTCTTCTTATGGGAATGGGGATTATGATTTCTGGTTATTAAAGGTGTCTTCTGACGGTAAAGAGGAATGGAATCAGACTTTTGGTGGAACCGGTTGGGATGTAGGTTATTCTGTTCAACAGACTATCAATAGGGGATATATTATTGCTGGAAGGACAAATTATGATTGTTGGATGATTAAGACTGATTTTTTAGGGGATGAAGAATGGAGTAAAACCTTCGGTGGATGGGAGATTAATGAGGGTCGTTCTGTTCAACAAACTACAGATGGAGGATACATCGTTACAGGGTGGACAATTTCTTTTGAATTTAATAATATGGATATCTGGTTACTCAAAACAGATTCGCAGGGGAATAAAGAATGGTATCGTAATTTTGGGAAAAGTAATAATGATGTAGGTTATTCTGTTCAACAAACTATCGATGATGGATACATCATTACAGGTGAGACTCAATCTTTTGGGAATGGAAAATCCGATGTCTGGTTAATTAAAACAAATTCAAAGGGAAAAATTGAACCATAGAGTAAATTAAGTTGTACAACTAACCTTCTGGATTTACTGACAG
>JBHHUS010000018.1:0-31584 GCA_046861615.1 Fidelibacterota bacterium | reverse complement strand
GGATAAAAGGTACTCCGGGGATAACAGGCTTATCTCCCCCAAGAGTTCACATCGACGGGGAGGTTTGGCACCTCGATGTCGGCTCATCACATCCTGGGGCTGGAGAAGGTCCCAAGGGTTGGGCTGTTCGCCCATTAAAGTGGTACGTGAGCTGGGTTTAGAACGTCGTGAGACAGTTCGGTCTCTATCCGCCGTGGGCGCAGGAGATTTGAGGGAAGCTGCATCTAGTACGAGAGGACCGATGTGGACGAACCTCTGGTGCACCAGTTGTTTCATCAGAAGCATCGCTGGGTAGCTATGTTCGGAAAGGATAAGCGCTGAAAGCATATAAGTGCGAAGCCTATCCCAAGATTAGATCTCCCTACCCTAGTGGTAATAAGGCTCGTTGTAGACGACAACGTTGATAGGCCATAGGTGTAAGTACAGTAATGTATTTAGCCGAGTGGTACTAATAAGCCGAACGGCTTTACCAATCTTTCTTTATTAATTGAATTTCCGTCAATTCCCAAATATTTCTCCGGCGACCATAGCGTAGGAGTTACACCCGATCCCATCCCGAACTCGGAAGTTAAGCCCTACAGCGCCGATGGTACTGCGCGGGAAACCAGCGTGGGAGAGTAGGTCGTCGCCGGGAACCATTAAATCCCCCCGATCCCGGGGGGATTTTTTTATTATTCCTCGACAATGTGATAAAAATCACACTGGTTGCAATTTCACTTGGTGAATCTTTTTCCCTGCCGCTAAATTGAATCAATTCAAACGGTTGATTAGATTAATTTTGAATCTGAAAAAACACATCACTTTACTTTGCCTCACCACTGGTCTGCTAATGGAGTCGGGCTTTGCCCAGGCTCAGTTGGAAGGTCAATTTTTTGAGTATACTACTTATTATATTAGCAGCATTGATATCCAGACAGGCTCTTCGGATGTGCCCTTCTTTCGTTTCAGGATCTACGCGGATCAGTATCCAATTCAGTGTAAAATCCTTTTCAGAGCCTCCATGGTTTCTCCCACCCTTGGTATGAATGCAAAAACAACCATTCTGGAACTGGAAACTTCAGAATTCACCCTGAAAGCTGATTTGATTTTGGATAATCGTAATTTCTCCAGCGCTACTTCGGTTTTCTATGATGAAGGTTCACCTCCCAACGTCGTTCCTATTGAAATCACTACTAATGAAGTCATCAATGCATCTGAATTTGAATCAATGTTGAGTTCAATTATGACTACCGGAAAATTAGCTGACGGTGAATATACATTTGAACTTGAATTATACTCCGGGCCGGATTTGGCCTTGACGGGCCACGAATTAAAAACAATTGTGGTTCAGACACCTATTGGAATTAATCTTGAATCGCCGGGAGGAGAATTAGCCGATACATCCTTTAATGTTGTTTATACTACTTATCCCATTTTTAACTGGTACAGTTCCACCTGTACTAACTGTAAGACCTACATCCGGGTGGCGGAATTCAAACCGGGTGAGCATTCTGTTCCTGATGAATCTTTTAAAGATGAAACAATGCTACCAGTAGATTTACTACAAGAGTGGGCTCTAATTGACAATATCACTACTTATCAATATCCGCTTTCGAATGCTAAACCACTGGAATATGGGAAAGTTTATGTCTGGCAGGTAAAAAATACAATTCCTACAACTGCCGGATTAGAGGACATTGTTTCCCCCATTTACGCGTTTAAAATTGTGAATCCAGGGCAGACCACAACAACATCGACGGCTATTTCGGATCCTTTAATTCAGTCTCTGCAACAACTGCTTGATCAGGATCAATTTAATACCCTCTTTGGAACTAACAGTCCATTGGATGGATTTACACCCTCGGGTAATTTTAACATTGATGGGAACAGCGTTGATGAAGCCAGCGCCCGTAACATTCTGGAGCAATTAATGAACCGGGATCGGGAACTCCGGGGAGTACGGGTTCAGGAGTAATGATGAAACACAGCTTTAGAATAGTTATTCTCCTTGTTGTTCTATTTTCATTTTTAGAGTCGAAAACTACCGACCGGATTGCCGTGGCCACTAAAGTGCAGGGTGAAGTGGAATATGAACGGGGGAATGATGGTTTCAAAAAACTCTCCTCCGGTAATATTTTACAGGGTGGAGACCGGGTTCGGACGGGAAAGAATGGATTCACCGCCATCATTTTTATCGATGACAAATCCATGTTGAAAATTAAGGGAAAAACTGAAGTTGTCATAAACGGCCAACGGTCACAAGGTAGTATTTCTAAAAAAATTCGTTTAGATGGTGGCACACTCCGGGCTCAGATAACCAAACAGAGAAGGGGAGACTTTGTCGTTCAAACTCCGGTTTCGGTGGCTTCGGTTAAAGGTACCGATTTCTGGCTGTTGTCAAATGATCAAACCGGCGACCAATTAATTGGTATTGACGGACTTATTTCATTTATGAACTTGATTTCAGGAGACAGTATTGATGTTTCAGGAGGTTTTACAGGTCTATCATCACTGGACGGATCGATTCAGACATTTACTACGGACCCGACGACGATTCCAACCGACCCGATGGGTGAAGAATCAGAGCAACCATCCAGACTTGAAATCGAGTTTAAGGGTCCCGATGGTAAAACCAAAACACTCATTATTGATTATAAATAGAACTGACAATTACTTGTCTTACTCCGTCGTTCAATTAAATCGGAAAGTGTCTTCCCTATACTCCGGTATCCTTTTTTTATTATTTACTCTGTTTGTTTCCCCCGGTTTTGCTCAGGATCTAAGACTGGCTCATGAACCACCAATTACCGCACGCGCCGGGGAAACCATCGTTATTAAAGCTGCCTCTATCTCCGATGATTCGATTCAGAATGCTAAACTGTATTACCGCTTACCAGGTAACGGTTCTTTTTTAGAAGAAAATTTCAAGAAAACAGGGTTTTACTGGGAAGCTACAATTCCGGGAGATCAGGTCACGACCGCTGGGATTGAATACATTATTTCGTTCCAATATTCAAATAGTAGTGTAGCAACCTTTCCAATAAATGATCCTTTTGATGAGCCATACTTTCTTGTAATTGAAACAGGGGATAGGGATGAAAATATAACGGGAATGTCAACTGTTGGCTCCGGTTCAAATATTTTAATTCTGTCACCGGATCCAACCGAGATCCTACCGCCTGATGAGGTATTAATTGCAGCTTCATTTTTTAATGCCCCAGAAGTTGACCTGAGATCCGTACGGTTACTGGTAGACGGAAATGATAAAACTAACCAGGCGATGATTGCCGACGGTATTTTAAGTTACACTCCATCGAAAATGACCGATGGATTGCATTCGATTGAAATTCAGATGACTGATACAACCGGTGCAATTATCCAACCAAACAAATTAACCTTCAAAGTGGGAAGGGGAGGACCCCGGTTAGCTGATGTATTTGACGTGGGCGGCCAGGTAAGGTCCCGGTTTTCTCTGGAAAAAGTAAGTGGTATTACCTTAAACATCAGTGAATTGACCGGTAATCTGGAAGCCGACGTTAAGTGGGCACAGGTGCAGACTGATTTTAAATTAACTTCTAGGGAAACAGAATATCGTCAACCGCAATCACGTTTAGGGGCGAAGATAAATTTTGGCCGCTTCCTGACAATCAATTTTGGTGATTTTTATCCGCATTTTTCGCCTTTTACGATTGACGGGATCCGCATTCGGGGAATTGGAGTGGATGCTGATCTGAACTGGGTACGGTTCCAATTTGTGAAAGGTGAATTGAACCGAGCGGTTCAACATTCAGGTAGACTGGGTGGAGCCTATGCCATCTTCGCCGAAGAAACCGCGACCGATACTACCGGCAGGAAAACTTATGTAATCGATCGGCGCGGCTATACCTTTCAGCAGAATATTCTATCGGCCCGTTTTTCGATTAATATTAAATCCAAATTACTGGCTGGAATCCATATTCAACAGGTTCGGGATGATAAAAGTTCGATTAATGCCAATATCCCGAATGCCGTATTCACGGTGGATTCTTCTTTAACAGGGATAGAGCCGGGCCGCTATACTTTTGATGAATTCAAATCCACAATACTAAGTGGAGGAGATTCCCTACAATTTAAAAGTTCTAACTGGCGGGGTGGTGATCCAGTGGACAATCTGGTACTGGGTTTTAACCTTGGAACGACCTTCGATCAGAAAAGATTATCGCTTGATTTTAACTGGAATTTGAGTCTATACAATCGGAATATTTGGGATGGTGCCATGTCCCGGGCAGCTATGGATACTGCTATGGATGATTCACTAGATGGCCTGATTGGTGTTCAGTATCAGGATGGCGTTAAAGTTAGTGGTACACAGGCAATTGATACCAGCAAAATCATCATCGATCCAATAAAATTTGAGAATATTTTCACTATTAATACCAATATGTCTCCGCTTGTTCCAATAGACGTCACTGCCTTTAAGAGTAATCCCCTTTCAACGATTATTAATATGCCTTCCTCGGCCTTTAATATTAAGCTGCAGGGTAAATACGCCTTGAATCGTTTTACATTGGAATATCGTCAGGTAGGGCCGGGATATGTTTCCCTGGGAAATCCGTTCTTAAGGACCAATATTCGTGAATTTTCCATTAATGATCGTCTGCTATTAATGGATCAAAGATTAATTTTAAATGGGGGTTTTAAACATCAGGATAATAAAATTTTACGTACCACTGTCAGTCCATTAAGTACTAATACCTTTTTCATTAATACGACAATTTTACCAGGACCCGGACTACCTTCTTTTACTTTCAATTATCAGAGCATCGGTAAGAATAACGAAAAAACGGATTTAGATACGTTAGGTAACGAGCTGGTGGATTTACGAGAGGATTCTAAAGCTGCAACAAATCTGATGATGGTTACGATTCCATTCGAGCTTAGAGGAAAGAAACAAAATCTGATTTTGAATTTCAGCACTGTTAATAACACCGATCAGCTTTCAGGGAAACGCAGTGCTGGTTACCTGTTCCCTAAGACCGATACAAAGTCGTTCGGTTTGAATTTTTCGTCAAGTTTTGAAAATTCCTTACGCACGATTGTGAATTTCAGCCGTACCCAATTATTCATCCCCTTTAAAGTTGAAAATGAAATTAAAAAGAAGCCTTATACCTGGACCTCCGGTTCTCTGTCGGGACAGTATCGCTTGTTGAATCAACAAATCAAATTATTGGGGGCAACAACCTTTTTACTTAGCCAAGGTGCAGTGGATTCAAAAGTGTACGGGGTTCAGGGAGGAATGGAATATGCCTTTAAATGGGGACTGGTTACATCACTCCTTGGAAATTTTAGAATTAATTCCATCCCGTCTTACAATTCCGATAAAATCGACAATGATCAGGATGGGAAAATTGATGAAAGCGGAGAAGCGATTGAGATAAATACTTCGAGTATATTCCTAACATTTAGATATAATTTCTAATCGTGCCCGGATTACCCCAAAGTATCCAGAAATTCCTGAAAGAGCGATTCATGGGGTGGTTTATTACTATTAGCGCCATCTTGGTAGTATCCTTTTTCCATTGGTTGGGTGTATTTGATTTATTAGAGATGAAAATATACGATTACCGTTTTTACCGGGTTCGAGGTCCGTTAACCGGGTGGACCGCGCGGGATTCCTCTTATTTTAAACGCGGTACCAATGTTGTTTTGGTAGAAGTTGATGACGAAGCTTGGCGGCTAATGCCGGAAGAGTGGCCTTACCCGAGGGGGACGATCTGGGCCCGGGTAGTGAGGAATTTATATAAGGCCGGTGCGAAAGTGATTGTTTTTGATATTCAGTTTGACGCTCCGGAAACCAAATCAGAATATCTGAGCAATTTTGTTAAAAAATTGGATGAAGGTTACATTTTAAATCAAATACCGCAATATGGGGATTCTACCCTGGCTAAGGAAATAAAAAAGGCCATGCCCTATTTAGTACCCCGCCACGGGGATAAAATGCTCGGAGAAGCCATAGCCGAGGCTCAGGCATTTGGAACAAAAGTCGTAATAAACGTTAAAAAGGTCACTGAAGAAAATTTACAACCGCCGGAATACATTTCCTACCCCGTGGAACCAATAATGAAAGCTAATCCCGAGATAGGGATTATAAATGATCAGATGGATGAAGATGGTTTTTCACGGCAATATGCTATTTACGACCAGCTAAACCATGAACCTGACAAGTATTATTTAACCCTGGGAGTTAAAGCGGTTAAAGCCTATCTGGGAATTTCGGATACAGCGAAACCATATTTTGACCCGGATGAATTGACCTGCTCCTACGGACAAAAAATCATTAAAACGTATGGGTACGGGAATACGTTTTTAGTGAATTATTATGGACCAGCTTCAGGATATAAAGTCAGGAGTAAAGAAAATTTACCTGCTTGGGGGACTTTCCAGAAATATTCGATTGCTTATATTATTGACACCGAAGACGTGAATTTAAGAGATCCAACGGAGGATATCGACTGGATGAGTCAGTTTTTACCTGGTGAAATTCCTGAATGGATTCAGGCGATTGAAGATCCGGTGGAGCGGCAGGAAATGATGGATGTCATGGGTCTTGGCCAGGAATTTGATGTGACCAAATCACCCTTCTATAATAAAATTGTCCTGATTGGAACTACTGTCGAGGTCCACCATGATTATAAACAAACGCCATTTTATAATTATATGGGTATCCGGCAAATTACTCCCGGGCTGGAAACCCATGCCAACGCCATTCAAACCATTATTGATGATAACTATATCAAAGTGCTGGGCGGTCGGTTTACCGGTCTGATTCATGATTATCCTATAAGTCATACTTTATTAATAGCATTATTAAGTCTGATTGCCTTTTTCATCCTCACTTATTTAAATCCGATGGTGGCAGGGATTCTGATAATATTTGAGGGTATCGTTTATTTTGGTATTGTATGTGGTTTATTTGTGGATGATCTCTTCTGGTTCGTGAGAGTGATTTTTATTAAAATATTACCCGGTTCTTTTGTGACGAACCATGCCAACTGGTTTGATACTGCGCTCCCTGATGTGGGCCAAAGTTTTATCATACCTTTTGTGGCCCCTGTCGTTGGTCTGGTAGTTACTTATACGGGAAATGTGATTTACAAATTTATCAATGAACAAAAAGACAAACGTTTTTTAAAGAGTACCTTTGGAGCTTATATATCGCCGGAACTTATTGACCAGATGTATGAGGAAAAACAGGAGCCGAAATTGGGCGGCGTGCTTGGTTACCACACTGCTTTTTTCTCCGATATTCAGAGTTTCTCCTCATTTTCGGAAGTATTGGAACCGGAACGGATGGTAAGTCTCATGAACGAGTATTTAACTGAAATGACAACAGTACTACTGGAGCATAAAGGAACGTTAGATAAATACATCGGCGATGCAATAGTTGCTTTCTATGGGGCGCCAATGCCGGTAGAAAACCATGAATACCACGCCTGTATGACAGCATTGGAAATGGAAAAACGCCTGGTGACCTTGAGGGAAAAATGGAAAAGTGATGGATCCTGGCCGGATCTGGTCTATAATATTCGTCATCGGGTAGGTTTAAATTCGGGGGAACTGGTTACAGGGAACATGGGTTCTTCCATGCGAATGAATTATACCATGATGGGTGACACTGTGAACCTGGCGGCCAGGTTGGAACCGGCGGCCAAACAGTACGGTGTTTATATTTTGGTGGGGGAAAATACCTATCAGGCAATCCATGAACAATTCGAATGGCGATTTATTGACTATGTCCGGGTTAAAGGGAAGAAAAAGCCGGAAAAAGTGTACGAATTACTGGCTGAGAAGGGAGAATTAAGTACTGAAAATGCTGATTTAATTGAGACCTTTAATAAGGCAATGAATCATTATCACCAACAGAATTGGAAAGTTGCCTTAAAGGAATTTGAAAAGGCGAAAGAACTGGAAGCCGAATTCCTTTTCAGACCTACCGATCCTTCCGCTGTTTATATTCAGCGATGCCAGTATTTTATTGAAAACCCACCGGGAAAAGATTGGGATGGAGTGTGGGTCATGACGAAGAAATAGACGCTACTTTTTATTCCAGATAAACATTCTATTTTAATCCTGACGATTAATCGTAATTGTAACTTTTAACATAATCGTTTAGACCCACAGATAGGTGGATGTAATTTTCCAACGACTAATTATGGAAAAATCACGTGGAAAGATACTTTGGATTGATGATGAAATTCATCACCTGAAACCTCATATTTTATTTCTGGAGGAAAAAGGGTATTCAGTCGCCTCCTGTACTAATGGAAAAGATGGTATTACGCTTTCAGGGTCTGAAAATTTTGATCTGGTTTTATTAGATCAATTCATGCCCGGTTTGGATGGAATTGAAACACTTCAGAAAATCAAGGATTTACACCCGGCTTTACCCGTAGTCATGATTACTAAAAGTGAAGAAGAGTGGTTGATGGATCGGGCTATTTCCGAAAAGATAGCTCAATTGTTAATTAAACCGGTCAATCCAACGCAGATTTTCATGGCCTGCAAGCAGGTACTGGAAAATGTTAAAATCCGGGAAGAGTTTGCTACCCGGAACTATTTGCAATCATTCCGGGATATGGAATCACTCTTACAGGAGGCCAGATCATTTGAAGACTGGTGGAATCTGTATAAATCGTTAGTAAAATGGCAATTGGATTTTGATGAACACCGGGATATAAACTTCGGCACCATCCTAAAGAATCAGATGGAATCCTGTAATAAGGAATTTGCTCGGTTCATAGAAGAAAAATACAAACATTGGTTGAGCGCATCGGATCGCCCTCCTCTATCAGTGGATATTTTTAAATCCCAGGTGGTGCCACTTTTAAGACAAGATGAAAAAGTATTTTTTCTAGTAGTGGATGCCATGCGTCATGACCAATTCATGGTTTTACATCCGTTGTTAAGCAAGTATTTCCAATTATCCGTTATACCGACGATTTCCATCTTACCGTCGGCAACCCCTTTCAGTCGTAATGCTCTTTTTTCAGGACTTTTTCCGGAAGAATTTTGTCGGAAATACCCTGAACAACTGGGACTGTTGAGAACAGAATCCGGCAGTATGAATAGTTTAGAAGAACAATTTTTACATGACCAGTTAATACGGTTTGGTCTTGGTGAAAAAACTTATCACTACCATAAAATCTGGCAGGTGGATCATGGTCAGAAATTTCAATCCAGGGTTAGTGAATATCTTCAACAGGATTTATTGGCTGTTGTAGTAAATTTTGTCGATCAGTTGGCTCACCGCCGGTCAGAATCGGATGTACTGAAGGAAATTGTTCCCGATGAATCCGGGTATCGCCAGGCAATTTTAAATTGGTTTGAACAATCATGGCTGTTCAAATTGTTGAAAGTAATTGCCGCTGCTGGCTTCAAAATTGTAATGACCAGTGACCATGGCAGTATTATGGTCAGCAATGGAGTAGTAGTCAGTGCTGACAGGACCACCTCCACCGGTGTCCGATATAAATACGGTCGTAATCTAAACCTGAATGAGAGGCATGCTTTAATCATCCGGAATCCGGAGGAGTATAAACTTCCACAGATTGTTAAACAGACAAACTACATTCTGGCAAAAAAAGATGTATTTTTTATCTATCCGAATCAACAACAAAAATATGAAGCACTTCTAAAAGGCAGTTTTCAACACGGTGGAGTTTCCATGGAGGAAATTCTGGTGCCGGTTTTTACCATGGAGAAGAAATAGTGGAACTCTCAATAACGTCGGTTGATGAGATGCAGACATATGCTGCCGATATGGCTCAGGATTTACCCGCCGGAACCATAATTGCATTGATTGGTGAACTTGGTTCAGGGAAAACTACCTTCTGTCAGGGGCTGGCACGGGGGCTCGGTGTAATAGAAAATGTGACTTCTCCCACCTTTAAACTGGTCAGTGAATACAGAGGAGAACGCTATTGGTTTTACCATGTGGATTGCTATCGCCTATCTTCTCCGGAGGAATTTTTAAACATTGACGGAGAAAAATATTTATCACCGAATCAGGGCATTTCGGCAATTGAATGGGCTGACAAAATTGAAATGTTATTTTCTGATGGAGTGATAAAAATTATTTTTTCGCGGATCCCTGGTGAATCTAATTCTCGTAATCTTAAAATCTACGGGTGGGTCCAATAAAATTGTTAGCCATAGAAACTGCGACTAACTGGTGCAGTATTGCTTTTATTGAAGATGGGGAATCAACATTCAGTCTCACTGAAAACCTCCCTCGCCAACATGCGGAACAGTTGCCGCGTTTTTATCAGCATCTAAGAAATAAAGTTGATGATTCTAAATTCGAGGATTTGGATGGGATTGCTATCTCCATTGGACCGGGGTCGTTTACCGGTCTTCGAGTTGGATTGAATTTTGCGAAGGGCCTTGCTTATGGCCTTCGTGTATCCCTCATCCCGGTACCGACACTTTTGGCGGCAGCTTTTGGTTTTAATCAACAGTGTGAAACGGGTATTGTATTATTGCATTCACATCGCGACATTGTTTACTACCAGGAATTTTTCTGTGATCAGGCTGGCATAACTCCGATGTCAGCTCCTATGGCTGAAAACTGGAAAATAGTGGAAAAAAATCTGGATCATTTTGATTTGATTCTTCACATGGGTTGTGATCAGTGGATAAAAAGGGATCTGGAGGCATCTGAATTTCACCCCACTGCCGAAGCAGTTGGTTTATTGGCTGAAAAGCATTTTGACGATTGGAAAGCAGAAAAACCATTAGAATTGGTTTCCAATTATATCTACCCTTTTAAAATTCAGTCCAAGTCAAAGAATTAATTACCGGACTGGTGGAATTTTATTTCTAATAGAAGTGTTTTTAGTTAGAAAAGGCTCTAATTTTCCGGCCATATTAACCTTAATGGGGAATAGATTAGTTAACACCGATTCCAATAATTTCTTTTCTTCTGAAAGGGAAATATGCCTGAACACATCTGATTGAGTTAACATGGCTTGGTTTAGTAGAAAACAAGATAAAATTACGCAACGCGGGAAAAAAGAAATTCCCAGTGGACTATGGATTAAATGTCCCTCCTGCGCTGAGATTCTTTACAAACCGGAATTGGATAAGCATTTTTCTGTTTGTCCTCACTGTGATCACCATTTTCGGGTTGCTCCGGAGCTTTACATCAGTTTACTGTTGGATGGGGGCAAAGGGAGAGAGTTGTTTGCAAATATTCAGCCGCTTGATCCGTTGAAGTTCAAAGCAGGGAAAAAATATTCAAATCAATTAGAGGAAAGTCAACAAAAAACCGGCCAAAAGGATGCCATTATATGTTACCAGGGAAAGATTAATGGTCATGATATTGTTTTGGGAATTATGAATTTTAAATTTATTGGGGGCAGTATGGGATCGGTTGTTGGAGAGAAAGTTTCCCGATCCATTGACTTAGCCCGGGAGCAGAAAATTCCTTTTATTTTGATTTGTGCTTCCGGGGGAGCCCGAATGCAGGAAGGCGCTATTTCACTTATGCAGCTGGCAAAAACCAGTGCCAAGCTGGCTCGGTTTCAGCAGGAAAATGGCCTTTATATTCCAATCCTTACAGATCCGACCACCGGGGGCGTGACTGCCAGCTATGGCATGTTAGGTGATATTATTCTGGCAGAACCAGGGGCTTTGATCGGCTTTGCCGGGCCCAGAGTTATCAAACAGACGATTGGCGAAGACCTTCCGGAGGGTTTTCAACGAGCTGAGTTTCTATTGAATAAGGGATTTATTGATTACATCGTCTCCCGGGATAAAATGAAGGGGGTGCTGACAAAATTACTGGGAATTCTTCAATGAGTCGGTTACCGAATATCCTAATCGCTAATGATGACGGTATTTATGCTGACGGTATTTATGCGTTGTGGGAGGCCATGCGTGAGATTGGTAATGTTACTGTAGTAGCACCGGACACGGAAAAAAGTGCCGTTGGTCATGCTATTACGCTGTCAGATCCAATCCGGATTCAGGAAGTAAAAAGAGGCAATGGTTTCCGGGGCTTTTCAGTGGACGGAACACCGGCGGACTGCGTAAAAATTGCAGTACAATCCATTATGGATTCACCGCCGGATTTTATCGCCTCTGGAATTAACGCCGGAGCCAATGTTGGTAAAAGTTTAATTTATTCCGGGACACTTTCGGCGGCGACGGAGGGAACTATCCTGGGTATTCCTTCCATGGCAATCAGCTTTAATTCCGTTAAGGGCGGGAATTTGGAACCGTCAAAAGTCATCGCTCAAAAACTGGTAAAAATTATTCTTCAACACGGACTTCCTAGGGGAACCTTATTGAATGTAAATGTTCCGACATTACCCGTTGAAAAAATTAAAGGATTTCGAATCACTAAACAGGGTAACATTTATTTTAAGGATCGTTTTGAAAAACGGGAGGACCCCCGGGGTCGGCTATATTATTGGATGACCGGGAATGTCGTTGATCCCGATCCCTCCATTGACTATGACGGAAAAGCACTAAGTGAAGGATTTGTCAGTATTACACCAATTCAGTTTCAGATGACTAATTTAATTTTTATGGAACAGTTAAAGTCCTGGGATTTCAGTTGAACCGGGATCATTTTGGTGGAATTGCGATTCTTGACTTCGGTTCTCAGTACACAAAACTGATTGCCCGCCGGATTCGGGATCAGCACGTCTATTCGGAAATACTATCACCTGAAACTCCCTGCGAACAAGTGTCAAATAACCATCCCCGGGCGATTATTTTAAGCGGTGGTCCTTCCAGTGTTTATGAAAAAGCGGCGCCTAAATTTGACAAGTGCATTTTGGATTTAAATATCCCAATCCTGGGAATCTGTTATGGCTTACAACTACTTGCTGATCACTATGGAGGAACGGTTGAAAATGACGGTAACGGAGAATATGGTTTTGCTGATCTTCAAATTATTAATGAGGAAGGATTATTAAGCAAAGTGGATAACCCTACCCGCGTCTGGATGAGTCACATGGATCGGGTTACTCAAATTCCGGATGGCTGGTCAGTATTAGCTCGTTCAGGGGAGGGTATTATTGCTGCTATGGCGGATTTTTCGACGCAAAGATATGCCACCCAGTTTCATCCCGAAGTAGCTCATACTCTTGAGGGTGAAACGGTATTGAGGAATTTTTTATTCAGTATTGCCCACTGTTCTCCAGACTGGACACCGGGAAATTTTATCCATGATCAAATTGAACACATCCAGGATCAGGTAGGGAATCGAAAGGTCTTGGTGGGTGTCAGTGGTGGAGTGGATTCATCAGTGGTGGCAGCCCTCCTACATCGGGCAGTTGGAGACCAATCCAGGGCAGTGTTAATCGATCATGGTCTAATGCGAAAACAGGAGGCGCAGGAATGCATTTCAGCACTTCAAAATGGACTGGGTGTTCCGGTAAAGGTAGTAGATGAATCGACAGTTTTTCTCCAAAAGTTGAAGGGAGTCGTTGATCCGGAAGAAAAACGGCGAATTATTGGTGAACAATTTATCCGTTCTTTTGAAAGGATTGTCAAGGCTGATGGTGATGTTCAGTTTTTAGCTCAGGGAACTTTGTACCCCGATGTTATTGAAAGTGGCGTGGGGATTGGTAAATCAACCCATAAGATCAAAAGTCATCACAATGTGGGCGGATTGCCTGAATCAATGGGTTTTAAATTAGTGGAGCCATTGCGGAATTTGTTTAAGGACGAAGTGAGAAATGTAGGACGCGAACTGGGATTGCCGGAGTCACTTATTCAACGCCATCCATTTCCTGGCCCGGGATTAGCAGTGCGGATATTGGGTGAGATTACCCCCAGTCGCTTATCCATTCTGAGGGATGCTGACGACATTTTTATACGCATTTTACAAACTGAAAATCTTTATCATGAAATCTGGCAGGCCTTCTCTATTTTAATACCAGTGAGAACAGTTGGTGTAATGGGAGACCAGCGTACTTATGAATATTTACTGGCATTAAGAGCAGTGACCAGCAGTGATGGCATGACTGCTGATTGGTTTAGAATGCCGGAAGAAGTCCTGTCAAAAATTTCATCCCGGATTGTTAATTCTGTGAAAGGTATAAATCGGGTAGTTTATGATGTTACTTCGAAACCACCCGGTACGATTGAATGGGAATAATCGGCGGTTCTGATTATATTCCGGAACTTTGAGGGAAATATGGACTATTGTAATCAATTAAAAAATTCCGGATAAGGGATATGTGTGGAATTATTGGATATTATGGTTCTAAGGAATCAGTTCCGATCATCATGAATGGGTTAAAAAGGTTGGAGTACCGTGGCTATGATTCAGCGGGGATTGCTGTTATGGGCGAAAATAGAATTCAGCTGCTGAAAAAGGCAGGGAAAGTTTCTGTCCTTGAATCCCTTTTAGCTGACAACCACTTTTCAGGTTCAATGGCCATGGGTCATACGCGTTGGGCTACCCATGGTGTCCCCAGCGATCGGAATGCACATCCCCACTTGGATGCCAGTGGAAAAATTGCGCTCATCCATAATGGAATCTTTGAGAATTATGCTGTTTTAAAACAGTATTTACTGGATAAAGGGATTGAATTAGAGACCGAAACTGATACGGAAGTCTTGGTTCAGCTGATTTCGGTTATACAGAATGAAGATAACCTGCGTTTTGAATTTGCTGTTCAGGCTGCTTTAAAACAGGTTGTGGGGACTTACGGTATTGTAGTGATGAATGCTGATGAACCAGGGAAGCTGGTGGCGGCTCGTCTGGGCAGTCCTTTAGTTTTAGGTTTGGGAGAAAACGAATATTTTCTTGCCAGTGATGCTTCACCGATTGTTGAATATACCCGGAATGTCATCTATCTGGATGAAGGCGAGTTCGTTGTGATTGATCCTCATGGGTATAAAATAAAATCACTCGAGGATAATCAGCTGATTTCAAGAAAAATTTCCCGAATCGAATACAGTATTGAGGAGATCGAAAAGGGACTATATCCCCATTACATGTTAAAAGAGATTCATGAACAATGCCATACGATTACGGATACATTGAGAGGTCGTTTAAATGTTGTGGAGGGGACAGCTCACTTAGGAGGTATACAGGATTATTTAACGCGAATCGAAAATGCGAGTCATTTTTACATAACCGCTTGTGGAACTTCCTGGCATGCTGGTTTGATTGGCAAATACCTACTGGAAGAATATTCAGATATACCTGTCCACGTGGAATATGCCTCGGAATTCCGTTATCGGAGGCCGATTCTCAACGGTAATACGGTAGTCATTGCTATTTCACAATCTGGGGAAACTGCCGATACCTTAGCAGCGGTCAGAAAGGCCAAAGATTTTGGTGCGCTTACTTTGGGGATTTGTAATGTTGTGGGCAGTTCGATCTCTCGGGAGACTGATTGTGGTATTTATACCCATGCGGGACCTGAAATTGGAGTGGCTTCTACTAAGGCATTCACGGCTCAAGTTACTGTCTTGTTTATGTTAGCCCTGTGTTTTGCTCGACGGAATGGTCTTTCGAAAGCGAGGGGGATTGAATTGGCTCAGGCATTGAATAAGCTTGGCCGTTCGATTACAAAAATTCTGGATCAATCGGAGCCAATTAAGGTTGTTGCTGATCAAACGAAGAATTCGGATAATTTTCTTTATCTGGGCCGCGGAATGAATTTTCCGGTGGCTTTAGAGGGAGCGTTAAAGCTAAAAGAAATATCTTATATTCATGCTGAAGGATATCCGGCGGCTGAAATGAAACACGGACCCATTGCTTTAATTGACGAGAAAATGCCCGTTGTTTTTCTGGCCCCCCATGATAGAACTTATGAAAAAGTATTATCCAATATTCATGAAGTTAAATCCAGACAGGGCATTGTTATTTCAGTCACGGATAAGAATACCAAGGATTTAGCGGCACTTTCCGATTTTCTAATTGAAATTCCCTCGGAACATCCCCGCACTTTTCCGATCTTGGCGACCATTCCTCTGCAGTTACTAGCCTACCATTTGGCTGTTTTTCGAGGATGTAATGTTGATCAACCCCGTAACTTAGCTAAGAGCGTCACAGTTGAGTAAAAAGAAAAATTTATTCATATTCATATTACTGATTAGCAGCACTCTTTTATGGGGGCAGACTTGGTTTTTATCACCGAAAGTTGAAAAACAATTCAATCAGGCAGTTGAACATTATAATCAGGGGAATTACGCTATTGCGGAATCGATTTTAAAGAAAATGATGAAAAAAGATACCGGGAATTATGAGGAAGCCGGATTGCTTTTACTCATGAAAACAAATCTTGGTATGCATCGCCCGGAAGAAGCTCAGAAAATCGGTCGCCAATTTTTAAATACTTACCCAACCAGTGTTTACATAAAAGACATCTTTTTCTGTTTCGGTGATATTTTTATTAATAAAGGTCAATTTGAATCGGCGTATCGGATGTATCTTCGTGCTCGAAAGCTTCCGGGGAATAAGAAATTTTTAAAGCGGGTGGATGACCGTTTATTAAATGTTATTCAATTATCCCTACCGACTCAGTTATTTGACGAGTTGCTCAGTATTGAAACGGACCGCCAGGCCACGGCAATCCATAAACTGGCAAAAGCCTATTCCCAATTGAATGAGGGTCTGCCCGATGAAGGTGCTTTAACTTTAAGCGACCTTTTAGTTGATGAAGTTCCATCGGCCTTTATTGAACTTTTCGAACAGCTATTACGAGCTTCTTATCAACCTGCTGAACCAGTGTTAACAGTTGGTCTGTTGTTACCCCTTTCTGGAAAGAATGCAATCGATGGAAAAGCTTTTTTAAACGGATTTCAAAAGGGATACAAAGACCAAAGGAATCTGCACGGGAAAATTTCGGTCTTAATTCAGGACAATCACAGTGATGTTTTGGAATCAGCGCGTGGTGCCCAGGAATTAGTCAATCTTCCGGGGGTGGATGTTATTGCCGGTCCTATTAAATCATCCGCTGTTTTGACGACTACTTCTATTTTAGCTTCGTCTTCGATGCCGTTACTGATTCCAGTCTCAACCCAAAATGGATTGACTGAATTAAATGAGTACGCCTATCAAATGAATTCTAACCTGATGATGCGTGGTAAGCTGGCAGCAAGGTATGCTGTTTTGACGTTAAAATTGGACAGTTTAGCGATTATTGCTCCGGCGGATGAATTTGGACACGCCCTGACAGATGCTTTCCTGGAGGAAATTGATCGACTGGGTAAAAGTGTTGTGGCAATTGAATGGTATTCCGGTTTACCGATGGATTTGAATCGACAGTTCAAAAGCATTCGACAGGTAGCATTTTCCCTGCAACCGATTGAAAATGAAATGGATGAAGAATTACTGGGTATGGAAATTGACAGTCTGGATGCGCTATTTGATATCTCTGTTGAAGATTTTTTCAACCTACCTGCCAAAGAGGAGAAAAAACTATCCCGCTCTGATTCGCTGAAAATTGTATTAAATACAATTCAGGGGATTTATTTACCAATTCACCCTGGTGAGTTGGAATATGTAGCGCCACAATTTCCCATGTATAATTTAAATTCCAGAATCATCGGGAATGAATCTTGGCAGGATTTGAATATTCTTACGAAGGAAAATATTGGTCCTCATATAAATGGATTATCCATTATTACCAATCGATTTGTAACTAGTGCGGATAGTTTTGACACGGGCGAAAATTCTTCTGAGTTATTTTACCAGGGTTATGATGTGGCCAAATTACTTTTGTCATTACCCCTGGATTCTCCTTCCAGAAAAGCAGTAGCTATGGCGCTGGAAAAAACCGATAATTTCCATGGTATCTCACAATTCTATTCTACCACTGAAAACAGCTTAAATGTAAATGTTGCGCTCCGGGTTGTAGAATTTAACGGCCAACAACTATTCCAACGGGGGATTTTCCAGGGTGATTCCCTGACATTCGTTCCCATTGGTACGCCCTGAAAATATCAGGGTTGTTTGGTGATATTTAATGCTTCCTTTATCGATTATTCTTCCTTTTTCAGTTGCGAGTACCTAAAAGCGGGATTTTCACTGAAATCCGAAAATATTAACGTAGTTAATGACCGAAAAATCCTGGCCAGATTATTAGGTTTAAATCCAGAAATGATTGTTATTCCCCGGCAAAAACACACTAATAATGTCCGTTTAGTTCAGGAACCCGGTTGTCTGGAGAATACTGACGGGATTGTGGCGGTGAATAAGGCTCTTGTTCTATCAATTCAAGTTGCTGATTGTATTCCTCTTTTTCTTTTTGATCCGGTGAAGCCGATCATAGGACTGATTCATGCCGGTTGGCGTGGCATAGCAAGTGAGATTGGTATCAAAGCATTAAATATTTTTATAAAACTGGGTTCCAGAATTGAGGATATTCTGGTATTGATGGGTCCCTGTATTCATCAGTGCTGCTTTGAGGTAAACACTGAAGTTGCAGAAAAATTCCCTCCGGAATTTTCATATCCCTCAAACGGCAAATATTTTCTTGATATAACTGCTGCCATGAAGGAACAATTAGTCAGGATTGGAATATTAAACAGGCATTTGGAAATAGCGGATGAATGCACCTGTTGTGATACGGAGCATTTTTTTTCCTATCGGCGAGAAGGTGAAAGAGCCGGTCGAATGGTAGCTATTTTCGGCTGGATGTAGCTCCAGATTTGAATTCAAGGGTTTGTTCTTCTAAATTCCCCTCCTTTCTGAATAAGATTTATGACTGTAATTGACGCAATTTTCATGGGAATTCTACAAGGATTGACTGAGTTTCTGCCGATCAGCAGCTCTGGTCATCTAGTGGTTGGCCAGGCCCTATTGGGTATCCACATCCCGGGAAAAGCGGTTGAAGTAGTGGTTCACACTGGAACTTTATTCAGTATCCTGGTCGTATTTAAAAATGATTGGTTTAATTTGTTGAGAACAGTAAATACGAAGGATTCGAAGAATTATATTATTTACATTCTTATTGGGACAATCCCTGCAGCCATAGTTGGGATTCTTTTTGAGCAGGTTATTAATCGACTGTTTGAGAATGTTATTTTAGTCGGGATTACCTTAATTGTTACTGGCAGCTTTCTGTTGACTACTAAATGGTTTCCTGAGCGAAATGGAGAATTGTCGCCTTCAAAAAGTGTATTAATTGGTCTGGCCCAGGCAGTTGCGATTATTCCGGGGATTTCTCGTTCCGGTGCCACCATCAGTTCCGCTCTTGCCTTGGGGTTAAAACCACAACAGGCAGCCCGGTTTTCTTTTTTACTGGCTGTCCCGGCAATTGCCGGAGCCGCTCTCTTGACCGGCATTGATTTTGTCCAGAACCCTCAGGAGAGTTTGAACTGGGTAGTCCTTGGTAGTGCCTTACTGAGTTCCTTTTTTGTGGGTGTTTTTGCATTAAAATGGTTGTTAAAATTAATTGGCTCTGGGCAGTTATATTGGTTCAGTTTCTATTGTTTTTTCCTCGGTGGGCTGGTTTTAATGTGGACATAATATGAACGTAATTTTGATAGCCTTTATTCTTTATCTATTAGTGGTTTTGGGCATTGGGTTTTATGCAGTACGCCGAACCAAGGATTTGGGCGATTTCGCTCTTGGAGGGCATAAACTGGGACCCTGGGTAATTGCTTTTTCAGAACGGGCATCAGGAGAATCAGCCTGGATCATTATTGGTCTTCCGGGGGCTGCCTTGGTTGCGGGGATGTTTGAACTTTGGACTGCCCTGGGTTGTGTTTTGGGAATTGTTGCTTCGTGGCTTTTCATCGCTAAACCGTTACGGAAATTAACCGAAAAGTATGGTGCCCTGACATTACCGGAATTATTTGCCCGGCGGTTCAACGATCAATCTGGTACCATTCGTTTGATAGCATCACTTATTATCACTTTTTTCTTTACTTTTTATGTAGCAGCTCAATTTTCCGGTGCCGGTAAAGTTTTAAATGTGACCTTCAAACTCACAGAAATCCAAGGTATGTTCCTTGGTGCATTTATCATTGTTTTCTACACGATGATCGGTGGCTTTACGGCTGTAGCATGGACCGATGTAATACAGGGCACAATCATGATTGGCACCTTGGTTATTTTACCCTTAGTAGGGTTGATCCAGCTAGTACCGGTTGAGCATGGTGCAGTTTTAAATCTCGGAACTCTTTT
The DNA here is from genome assembly GCA_046861615.1 of Fidelibacterota bacterium. Lineage (GTDB taxonomy): Bacteria > Fidelibacterota > Marinisomatia > Marinisomatales > TCS55 > CAZNUM01. The sequence continues at coordinate 11,465 of JBHHUS010000018.1, read as the reverse complement.
CAACGATAAAATCGGAGCCGGGGCAGTAATAGGTGTGATCGGCGGTCTCAGCTGGGGGTTGGGCTATCTTGGGCAACCCCATTTGCTCACCCGTTACATGGCAATCAACGATGAAAAAAATATTAATACAGGCAGGAAAATTGCTTTCAGTTGGGCAATCCCCGGTTTTTTTGGATCGGTACTGATTGGTTTGGTAGGGTATCAGATGATTCAAAGCGGTATCTTAACTTATAACGGGGAAACGATTACAACTGTGAACCAACTACAAGATCCGGAAAAATTAATGCCGATTATGGCCACTAATCTCCTCCATCCCTGGATTGCTGGTATTTTTATTTCCGGAGCCATTGCCGCTATGATGTCCACTGCTGATTCACAGTTATTAGTCACCACTACTGTTCTGACAGAAGATATTATCAGTAAATATTTTTCCCGTATTATCCGGCGGATAAAACTGCTTTCGATTGGTCGGGTTTTCACAATGGTGATTGGAGTTGTGGCCTTTTTACTGGCCCTGGAGACTAAGGATTTGGTCTTTGAAATGGTATCCTACGCGTGGAGTGGATTAGGGTCATCCTTTGGTCCTGCACTGATACTAACAATCTTGTGGAGGAAGACTAGCAAGTCTGGGGTCATTGCGGGAATGGTAACCGGTTCTATTTCCACCATTATCTGGGCGAATACCGATTTGAAATTATTAATCACTGAAAGATTGGCTAGTTTTGTTCTGGCTTTTCTAGCAGTAATCATTTTTAGTTTTTTAAATCATGAGAGACATGGTGGAAGTAACTGAAATAGAAACTGCGGTTAAGCTAATATCTCAGCGGAAGATAGCGCCGGTCTATTTCCTTATGGGTAATGATCAGTTTTTACAGCAGGAGTTTGTACGAACACTATCAGAGGCAATATTCGCTGATAAACCACTGGATAAAACTATTTTATTACCGGATGAAATGAGTAGTAAAGAAATTCTTAAGACTATTACCTCCATAGATCTATTTAACACGTTGAAATTATTCATTCTTCGTAATCCGGCATCTATCTCGGGTTCTTATCGGGATGAACTTTTTGAATATGTTCAAAATCCACTAGAGAACCATTTTCTAGTGATCATCAGTGATGAATGGAGATCGCGAACTGCTTTTTCAAAATCAATAATAAAAATTCTGAAACCAATTTCCTGTTCCACCCCTTTTGAATCAGCAATGAAAAAATGGGCTAAAAGTTTTTTAAATGATCAGGGAATTAAGAAAGTAGAAGACGGTTTTATTGAATCCTTGGTACTGATTGCCGGAGATTCATTGAGTCATTTGAAAAACGAGATCGATAAAATTTGCCTTTTATTAGAAAAAGATACTTCATTAACCAAGAAGGATTTGGTTGCTCTGGGCAATTGGAAACGGGAGTACCGTCAATTTGAATTATTTATGGCATTGGGTGAAAAGAATTTACCTTTAAGTCTTAAATTGGGTCAGCGATTGATTTCAAAAGATTTAACAATGTTAAGTTTGCTTTATCCATTGACTGAATTTTATCGGGAACTGTTTTTTTTAAAATGCCAAATTGGAACAAAATCGAGATATGGTGGTTATACAGGTCTTTCATCAGGAGTAAAAAATAATTTATCCCGGTATGCCAAGAACTATAGTCTATCAGAAATAAAGCTGGCGCTGCGAAAACTTTGGCAAATTGATCAACAACTTAAACTATCACAAATTGATGATGAAGCAGCCATTACTGAATTCGTCTTTTCAGCCCTCGGTAATGAATAATCCTTATCGTTTCAGCGACGAAGAACTGATTACTCGGTTTCAGGAAGGCGATGAACATGCTTATACTGAATTGGTTATACGCTATCGTGATAAACTGATCACTTTTGTGTATCGATTTATTAATGATTTTGAATTGGCCGAAGATATTGTTCAGGATGCGCTATTAAAACTTTACACCCACCGACACTATTACCGTAACATCGCCAAATTTTCAACCTGGATTTATACGATTGCCGGGAATCTGGCTAAAACGGAATTGCGGAAAAGAAAACGCCATAAGGTTACTAATCTTAGTCAAATGGGTTCTGATGACCGGGAGTTTGAATTACCTGCTTCGGATGAGGAAGCTTCTGAAAAAGCGCAGGGGTATTATCTTGAAAGACAGATACAGGCGGCGATTCAGAAACTTCCGTCCCATTTCCGGACAGTCATCATATTGCGGGATATTCAGGAACTTTCATATGAAGAAATCAGTAAGATAGTCGATGTTCCCTTAGGAACGGTTAAATCACGGATAAACCGTGCCAGGCTGCAACTGCAAAAAGATTTAAAAGAATTCAAATTAGGAGGCTAATTGTTTGATGAATCGCTATGAATTTGAGGATGCAATTTCTGCATATATTGAAAATGAGCTACCGCTTGCCAGACGAAAAGAATTTGAAACTTATCTGGAAATTCACCCGGATGCCCGGGAACTAGTTCAAGCTGTAAAAAAGACGAAGCAATATTTAACCCAATTACCACCCGTGAAGGCATCTCTTCAGTTTATGGCTCAACTGGATCGTCGTAAAAGTTTACTGAAAGATCAACCACTATCAAGACCGTCGAAATTCACAGGGAATACAATTTTCCGATTTCCGCCTATTTATGCAGGATTAATGACTGTGTTGGTTGTTGCATTTGTATTCATTGGAATACAATTGTTACCGTCCTCAGCTACCCCGGAATTAACGAAACCGCAGTTTTCAAAAATAGTTCCACCGACGGTAGATCCGGTAACTCCTCCGCAAAATAACTCCGATTTATACGATTCAAATTTTCTGGCTGAAAGTGAAAAAGATAGTTCCGACAGTCTTATCAATTCCCCCAAACAAAGGTTTCCACTGAATGATAGGATACGGTTGGTCAAAGACCAGCATTAATCCTTTTTTACATTATTAATCCCTGTCGCAGTAATTGACGAGTTTTTCACGGCAGGGATTTTTATTTTCTGACATGAAATTCTACCGTCAAATTCTATCTCTGCTACTTTTTTTCCTGGTTCTGATCCTTTTTAGTGTACAGGATCCAACTGCAAAACTAGTGATTGCGGGAAAAGGGGTTGCATTAGGATGGCTGATATTTATCTTATATGAATATTCAATTTCACCCTTGGTAGCTAAAAAAGAAGTTTTACTTCAAAAACCCGAAGAATCCCATTCGAAAAGACCTACAGTATCAGGAGAAGTTCAATCTTATTATGAACATTTACTCAATTGGGTTCTGGAGTCGGTTCATTCTATTCAAGAAAATTACTCCAGCGCTGTTTACATGTTTGACCCGGATAGCTCTTATTATATCAGGCAAAAATCGGATAATCCCATATTTCAGGAAAAAATTAATACCGATAATCAAATACTTTTAAGTGTTTTAAACAATAACCAGGGAGTCACTTTACGCCGACAGAAAGTTGCTTCAGCTTGGGATCAGATATTTAGCAATCAGACCTGGCGAGGAAGTGAAGTTGTGTTGGGAGTACCGATAAAATTCAACGGTAACAATACTGGTAGCCTTTTGGTTTACACTGATCATTTTTCTAAAATAAACGATCGTGATTTATCCATCCTGTTAAAACTGTCTCAATTTATATCACTGGGAATGATAGAGTTGGACAAAATGGAAAAATTGATGGTTAATAATTATTTCCAGAGCCGGGTTACCAATTTGTTTGATCGCTTGGAGATAAAATCGGATGAAACTGAGTTGCTGGATTCAATTAAAAGTCTGTGTCGGGCCTTTTTTCAATACGATAAACTCACTATCGCGTTTGCAATTCCCGGTAATGACAGGGCCGTAATTAAACTGGTGGACGGATTGCATGAAGATGCTGATGTCGGAATGGAATTTTCTTTAGATAACACGCTTCACGGTTTACCCTTTCGAAAACATCAAATTTTACGCACCAATTCCTGGTTCCGGGATTACCCAACCCTTAATCGGTTTAAAAGAGGCGACCGGGTTGAGTACAATTTTATGTCTATTTTGAGTGTCCCCATTGATAGTCGGGAAACTATCCATGGTACTATCACACTGGAAAGGTTGAAATCAAAATTATATTCTGAGACTGATCAACAATTTTTAGAGGTATTAGCCGGTACCATCGGGTCGATTATTGCCTGGCAGGGGGAATATCAACAAATGCATATGAATGCTATTCATGATGGATTAACCAGTTTATTGAATCATAAAGCTTTTATGGATCGTTTTGAAGAGGAGGTTAGCCGGGCAGAACGATTCGATCAACCGATGACACTCGTTGTTCTTGATTTGGATAAATTCAAATCTGTTAATGACAATTACGGACATTTGTATGGTGATTATGTCCTAAAAGGTGTAGCAGATATCATTGCTGCCAGCGTTCGTGGAATCGATATTGTCGGTCGTTATGGTGGTGAAGAGTTTGCCGTTTTATTGGTTAATACAGATCTGAACCATTCTTTTACTGTCTCCCAACGAATTGTCACCGGAATTGGGGAAAAAGTTTTCTCCAAAGATGGTATCCAGTTACATATTACTATCAGTGCTGGGATTGCCGGATTCCCCACCCATGCCAGCCAGGTAAGAGATTTAATTGATAAAGCAGATTCAGCCATGTATCAATCTAAAGCAAAAGGGGGGAATCTGGTTATGGTTCATAAGGATGATTCCATTTAACCGCGATGTCAGATTTAATTTTCTGAATGTCGACAACAATTATTAAAATGATAAAAATAAATTTATTCCCCAGGTTTTTACTTTTGATAGGAGTTACTTCATCGTTGCTGGTTTTTAATGCTTGTACAACAAAACCAACTGTTACTACCGAACCAACTTCCTATCCTCAGGAAGAAAATAATTCAGCTCCTGACCCTCAGGCCTTAAAACATTTTATGGATGGGCAAATGTATATGAACCAAGGTGACTATGCCTTGGCTATCCTTGAATTCCAAGAAGCGCTAGAATTAGACCCTGAGGCAGGTGCTATTTTTGTTTCCATGGCAGAATGCTATTGGAATTTGGGAAAGCCAGACCAAGCAGAAAAACAACTGAAAAAAGCTTTAGAAATTGATCCGAAGGACACCGATGCCCTGGAGATGCTGGGGAATGAGTATATCTTAAGAAAACGTTACTCTGAAGCGGAAAGAATATTTTCTTCATTGATTGGTTTGGATTCTACTAAAACCAATTATTTTGTCACCATGGGTGAATTGGCCAAAATCCGGAAAGATTTTTCAACAGCTATTAATTATTACCGAAAAGCTTTTGTGACTGATCCGGAACGTGTTGAATATTTAGAAACAGCCGGGCAATTTGCCCTGCATATTCAGGACTATTCCGTGGCTGAAACTGTTTTTAAGCAACTTGTATCCATCGAGCCTGACCATATACCCTATATCAGTACTTATGTTGATTTGATTTTAGAACAAGAACACTATCAGGAAGGTATTGCATTTTTTGAAAAATTGAATAAGGAACATGGTAAAACGGCAGATCGTTTAATCCAGTTGGGATTACTGGCATATAAGGCGGGGCAGCAGGATAAAGCTTTCCTGAGTGTTAAGCAGGCAATAGAAATGGAGCCCTCTAATCCGGATTATTTATCGACTTTAATTGATTTATACATGAATGATGAAGCCTTTGATTCAGTCCGGGTGTTAGCAGATTCTTTTATTGTCGCCTTCCCTGGTGATTCCCGGGGATATGTCAATCGTGCCCTAATTGCCTTTAACCTGAAGAATCCCGCTTCAGTAGTGAATATTCTTACTCCGGTTGCAAATGATTTTCCGGATGATTTTTTAGTTCACTATCTTTTAGGGTTGAGTTTTAACCAGTTAAAGAATTACACTCAGGCGGAAGTGTTTTTAAAACAGGCTGAGACAATTCGTCCTGAATCCCGTACAGTGAAGCACTCCCTGGCGTTATTATATGACATAATCAAAGAGTGGGAATTATCCGACTCATTATATCAAGCGTTGATTAATTCAGACAGTACTGATGCTCAGGCACTGAATAATTATGCATACAGTTTATCAGAAAGGGGTCTGAATTTGGATCAGGCGTTTTTATATGCCCAGAAAGCAGTTGCACTTGAATCAGATAATTCTGCTTATCTGGATACAATGGGGTGGATTTATTTTAAACTAAATAAAATTTCAGATGCCCTGGAATATTTGAGACAATCGATTGAAATTAACGATTCTAACCCCATTGTTCTGGAACATTACGGGGATGTTTTAATGGAAAACAATCAGAAAGATATCGCTAAGACAGTGTATCAAAAAGCACTTAAACTGGATTCAGAAAATAAGCGGTTGAAAAAGAAAGCTGAAACTGAATAAGATTATTTTAATCTCCCTGATGTTGAATATTTTCATGGGTTGTTCTCCATTACGTGAATTAATATCCCCGGAAAGATTGGCTTCTGAACCTGTAAAAGGATATGAATCGGTTGAAATCACCGAAAATTATTGCCGAGGAAAGGGACAAATTATCTCCTATGGTGAATATAGTGGGCGGTTAAACTTCACTTTCAGCACTTCCCGGGACACTGCTTTTATTCAATTTACTGATTTAATTGGTCGGAAGTCGTTATTCATGATTCTCTCAAATAATGATGCACGGGTTTGGGACATTATTCATAATCAACAATACGACTTGGCTACTATCATGTTGAGTTTTCCGTTATTTGAATTAATTCAACCGGAGGATTTACGAACTTTACTCTGGGGGCAAATCCCGGCTGCGTTTCATCCTGATGAAAATAATAGAATGAATAGTATTAAAGCGGGAACGATTCAGTTTTATTCTAAACAGACTGAATACGGTCCTCTGGTTTCTGAAATTAATTTTACGGTTGGTAGTCAGCAAAAAGTGAAGCTAACTATTATTGATCGCGAGTTTGGTTCAACCTATCCCCACTTAGAACGAGAAATTCCTTCTGCAATCCCTTTATCAAAAATGGATTAATAAATGAAAAAACGTATTTCAGTAATAATACCAGTTTACAATGAAGTGGAATCGTTGGAGGATTTGTACCAGCAATTAAAATCTGCTCTGGAAAAATTCCGACCATTTGAGATGATTTTTATCGACGATGGGTCCACAGACGGATCGACTGAATACCTGACTTCATTGTGTGAGTCAGAGTCCAACGTTGTGCTGATCCAATTCCATCGGAATTATGGTAAATCGGCTGCTTTAGCCGAAGGATTTAAACTGGCTGAGGGTGACTATATCGTCACAATTGATGCCGATTTACAGGATGATCCAATGGAAATTCCAAATTTAGTGACAGAGCTTGAAAAGGGATTTGATTTAGTCTCCGGATGGAAAAAACACCGTCAGGATCCATGGTCTAAAAAAATTCCCTCCCGAATATTTAATGCAGTAACCCGGTTTTTTTCAGGTGTGAAAATCCATGATTTTAATTGTGGATTGAAAGTTTACCGTCAATCAGTTGTAAAAACACTGGATATCTACGGCGGTCGTCATCGATATATTCCTGCCTTGGCCGGTCAGAAAAAATTTAAAGTAGGTGAAATCGTTGTTAACCACCGTAAACGGTTGCACGGTTATTCAAAATATGGTGGTGCCCGCCTGTTTCATGGTTTTTTCGATCTGTTATCGATCATTTTTCTAAGTCGTTATCTGCAGAGTCCATTATATTTATTCGGGCAGATTGGAACGATTACTTCATTATTCGGGTTGGTTGTGGAAGTTTATGTTTTATACCTCAAATATGGTCTTGGAGACCCATTCCAGAAACATATGGCCCTTTTAGTTTTTGGAGTGTTAATGATTGTAGTAGGTATTCAGTTCTTTTCGATTGGTCTGATGGGTGAAATGATCGCCTATTCTAATCAGGGAAAGGAAAACCGTATAAAATCCATTAAAACCTCTTAATCATCAGTCTGGCTGAAAAACCAATGATTGTTTCTTTAAACCCTCGTTACGATTGCCGACATTTTGTAGGGAGCAAGCCTTGCTTGCCACATAAATCTTTTGGTGTAGAATGTAACCAGGATTGCAAGCACTACGTTCCCACCAATGGAAATGTTTTAATCATTAAATTGGGTGCTATGGGAGATGTGATTCGTACGACACCATTACTTGATCGAATTTGTCAACGTGATCCCGAGGTCCGAATTTTCTGGTTGACTAGATTTCCGGAGATTTTACCCAAATCCGTGGACTGGCCAATACCCTTTACGCTTGAATCGATTACCTGGTTACGATCGATTCCTTTCAAACTGAGCATTAATCTGGATAAAGATCCGGAAGCCTGTGCGATACTGGATCAATGCCAGAGTTTTGAAAAAGCAGGTTTTGGACTTACCAACGGTATGCCTGGCCCAATTAACAAAAGTGCAGAGCAAAAATTTTTAACCGGTATCTCCGACGAATATAGTCGAAAAAACAAAAAACATTATCTGGAAGAGATTTTTGAAATTTGTGGGTGGAATTTCGACGGTGAGCACTACCAATTACCTGAACCATGTACAAACCGACGGATCGAAGATTATCATCCACAGGAAAAAGTAATTGGTCTTAACACCGGTTGCGGCTCCCGATGGAAAACACGCCTTTGGCCGGAGAAGTACTGGATCGAATTAAGTCGTTTATTATTAAGTAAAGGTTTTAGACCTATATTACTTGGCGGGCCTGACGAAGATGAAAAGAATGCCCGTATTGCCAGTACTACGGGTGCTGACTATCTCGGTGTTTTCCCCATTTTGGAATTTATTGGGCTAATGGAAAAATGTGAATTAGTAGTCAGTGCGGTTACGATGGCTATGCACATTGCTATTGGATTGAATAAACCACTGGTGTTATTTAACAATATTTTTAATCCCTGTGAATTTTATTTCTATCAGGATTCAATTATCCTTTCGCCTTCCAAACACTGTGATTGTTTCTACCTTCCGGAGTGTCTTCATGGTGAATCCTGCATGAAAGATCTGTCGGTGAAGTCGGTTTTTGAAGCTGTTGAAAAATTAATGAAATAATGCGCGTTGCAATTATAGGTCCTTTCCATCCATTTAGGGGGGGAATAGCAAATTTTAATACTGCTTTAGCTAAAAGTCTAAAAAATCGAAAACATAAAATTCTGGAAATAAATTTTACTACTCAATATCCGAAATTACTATTTCCCGGAAAAACTCAATTTGATTCAACAGGCACAGTAGATTCTGAAGAAAGAATATTCAGTTCAATTAATCCGGTATCTTGGTTTAAAACTTCAGAGCAGATTATAAAATTTGGATCGGATTTAATAATTTTTAAGTATTGGCTACCGTTTTTTGCTCTGGGATTTGGGTGTTTAGTACGGTTAATAAAAAGGAAAATAACTGCTGATATTTTGGTTATTTGTGATAACATACTTCCTCATGAGAATAGGTTTTTTGATCTGCCAATGACCCGGTTTTTTTTAAATCGAGTTGATCATTTTATTATCATGTCCAAATCGGTCCAGGGTGATTTACTGGCTCTTTTTCCAGATGCCCATTTTGATTTAATTCCCCATCCGCTGTTTGAATTATTTGGTCAACCGTTGCCGAAGAAAGATGCCAGGAAATCGCTGGGACTTAAAGAAAAGCGAATCATTTTATATTTTGGTTTTATCAGACCATATAAAGGAGTAGACATCCTGATTCAAGCAACGAAAATTCTTAAAGATAAATTAGATGATTTTAGAGTCCTGGTTATTGGAGAATGTTACGAAAACGCTAGTGATTATCAAAAGCTGGTGATGGATGCAAGTGTAGAAGATGTTCTCAATATGAATATGGATTTTGTCCCGAATCAAAAAGTAGCTCAATATTTTTCAGCTGCAGATTTAGTAGTTTTACCCTACAAATCAGCTACCCAGAGTGGAGTAGTGCCCATTGCTTTTCATTTTAACAAACCGGTAGTTGTGACCAATGTTGGTGGATTACCGGAAATCGTTCCAAATGGAAAAGCAGGTTATGTGGTTGAAGGAACAGCTGAAAAAATATCTGAAGCAGTGATCCGTTTCTTCAACGAAAATAAAACGGCAGCTTTCAGCCATTATATTCAAAGCTATAAACAGCGCTTTTCCTGGGATTCATTTACGGAAAAATTGGAAATGCTGGTGCAGTGATGTCAGCACCACTGGTCTATATTATTATTCTAAATTGGAATGGAAGGGATATGCTCCTGGATTGTCTTGAATCGCTACGGAAAATCACCTACCCTAATGCTAATGTCCTCGTTGTGGATAACGGATCAACTGATGATTCAGTTATTAGTATTAAAGCAAAATTTCCAAATGTTGAATTATTGCAATTACCATCTAATTTAGGTTATGCGAAGGGGAACAACTCCGGATTTGAATTCGTGAAGAATATTAAACCAGACTTTATTATTTTTCTGAATAATGATACCTTAGTTGACCCTGGTTTTATTGAACCATTAATTCAACCATTGATAGATGATTCTAATGTTGGTCAGACTGTTCCGAAGATATTTTATGCTGATGATCCGGAACGGATATGGTTCGGAGGTAGCTATATAAACTTATGGTTAGGTATCATTCGGCATGAGGGTATTAGGAAAAAAGATCATCCTGATTATAATAAGATAAAAGAAGTAGCCTATGCTACTGGTTGTTGCATGTGTATCCGGGCAGTAGATTTTGAGAAATTGGGGGGCTTTGATGAATCCTTTTCTATGTACGCTGAAGATGCGGATTTATCTCTAAGAATTCAGGAAGAGGGGAAAAAAGTTATGTTTACTCCAGATTCAAAGGTATGGCATAAAGTATCAGCCTCGATTGGTGGCGTTTTTTCTTTTAAGAAAACTTTTAAAAAAGAAACAAGCAACATCGTTCTAATTAAAAAGCATGGTACATTGTACAAATTCATTTTCTCTATACTATTTTGGCCAGTCCGATTAATCTATTTCACTTTCCAATACCTTAAATTGAGAATTGGTCATTCGTGAATAGCCTCAGTATTAATAATATTTGTGTCGTGACAGTTACATACGATAACAGATATGAATTACTCAAACAAATGGTTCATGAAGTGATTAGACAAGGAATCAGACATATTGTAATTGTTGATAATGCTTCAACTGTTACAAATAAGGATGGTATTCAAAACTTAAAAAATAAGTTTTCAGATATAATTCACATCATCTCTTTAGATTATAATGGAGGACCAGATAACGGTTTTAATCAGGGTATTAGTGTGGTGGTTAAAAGAGGATACAGCGAATTTATCTGGTTGCTGGATGATGATGTGTTGCCAGAGAAAAACGCATTACAAATATTGGTTAAATTCTGGGATTCTTACAAAACTCAGAATAAAAGTGAAAAACTTTGTCTTGTTTCTTATCGAAAGGGGTGGAAAGTATTCAAGAATGCAATTTTACGTAATGATCCTTATCTGCCATTTGGACCCAAAAATAGTTTTAGGTCCTTTTCTTTCCTCA
>JBHHUS010000107.1:0-2325 GCA_046861615.1 Fidelibacterota bacterium | reverse complement strand
TATTAATACTCAGAGCAAGGTGTACAAACAGGATTGCCATCTTTTAGACGGGCCTTGTTTTCCGCTACGATCTCGCCACAAACACTACAGGCAACTAAGTTAAACGTTGGTGTGGGTAATTTAGATAAAGGGTATTCAAAGATCTCTGAAATCATAAAAAGTTCTTCATCACCTTTTCCCAGCATCCCTTCAATTAATTGACGGCTTATTTCCAGGGGGACTTCTGTCGGAGGGACACCTTCACGTCGTTTTTGAACAAAAGGCGATTGGAACGAGCGCTGCATTACTTCAGGCCTGACGCTGACCCGTACAGCCTTTTTTGTCGCCTTGTCTACCAGGTTCATCGCCCACTTTCCGTATTCAGTCCTCTGTATCAATCCTTTCCCGAATGTGCACCCGGTCCCCATCTGCACACCATCAGCAAAGCATCCTGCCGCATGACCCGTCCCCGTCTCTACAAAAACCAGTTTCGCCATATTCAGTTCCCGTTCGGCCTTCAGGGCTTTAAGAGCCGCCAATCCTGCTCGAAATCCAAGCGGCATTCCTCCGCAGACGTGCCCGTGAATAAAGAATGCGGACTCAAAGAACTTATCCCATAGCTCCCCGAAATCTGCTCCCTTTTTCCCGAAATAGTGCATGGTTTCAATTTGTTCCGGTTTCATAATTATTCCATCCTTTCTGTAAAATTTATTTAAAAAATAACTGAAACTGTATCAGCAGGGCGTTATTGCTGAACGAGTCTGTCTCTTCCTGCCTGAACAGGTAATCTACCATGACCTTTGCCCTGTCTCTGTTCATGAAAAAATTCAACCCGAGGGTCGTTATGAATACACCATTCTTGTCCTCTACGGACCGGTTGGGATCAAATCCCTCGAATTTTGCCACAGCCTGGATATGTTTGTCAAAAACATACCGGGCAATCTGGACATACCATCCATCCGCCGAAAAATCGGGTGTGGTAGAATTCCGGAAGTCAAACCGCGCGTAAAAGTACTCAGCCCGGAGGGAAGAGTTGCCCCAATCAACTGCGCACCCCGCATTCAACCTGGTATCCTGCCCACTAAAAGATTGCAGCGCTCTGCTTTGAGGACCGGGGCAGCATCCGCTGAGGTTGAGATCGTTTGCCCACCGATTAGAAAATGCACTTCCTGCGTAGATGTCCATCGGTTGCCTGAGCACCGGCCTCTGATCAAAAAGCTGATAAACCAGACGCGCGGTCAGCAGGGGTTGAACATTCCGGATTTTTGTATTGGCTCCTTCCCCTTCGAATACACCGACCGCATAATACAACCTTCCCTGTTTATTCCAGCCATCCAGTTGGAACCCCCGATCACGAGTAAAGGAATCATCGAGCTTTCCATTTGGGACTAAATGGTCGGTGGCCTGTGACCGGTCAATAGTGTAAATCCGTGCATCCGAAGTAAACCGTTCCATCCCAAATGGCGGCTTGAACTGACCCACCATAAACCGCAAGGAAGGCAAAAATTCATAAGCTCCCCACGCATCCTGGACAGATGGGTGATTATCAGTTGGACTACCATTGCCGTTCTTGTAGAGACCTTGAATGAAATATTGCACATGGTCTGTGATATTCCCGCCCATGTTAAGCTTTAGTCTCCGTAAGGCTAACCGCTCTTCCTCGTCTTCCGTGTAAGTGTACCGTGTTTGTGAATACAGATGCCAATCAAAGGCTTTCAATTTCACGCTTTGATCCGGAACAGGTTTTTCCGGGAGCCCGTCGTTTAATACATGCGATGCCTTAACCACGCGGGCATGACCAACCCACAACATCAGGAACGCAACGGCAAACGTTTTTGCACTCACCATACCGCTCTGCCGGGCAATAAGTCTGTAATAGCTATCAAGAATTGCCAATAGATTTTTTCTCCTCCAGGTTTCGCTGAATTCACGGTCATCCTCTTTCTACGGAGATGACGTTATAGATCATCCAGATTGAGATCAGGATTAAAAGTATGCCAAAAAGCTTCTTCAGGAGAACCTTATCCATCCTTATAGATATTCTCGATCCGATCTGCGCTCCTAAAAAGGCTGCGATAGAAAGAAATATTGCATATTTCCAGTTAACCACTTCAGAAAGAGAATGACCTAAAAAACCTCCAAGTCCGGTTAAAGCTACCATAAAGGATGAGGTGGCAACGGAGATTTTCATTGGTACTCCGCATAACAGGACTAAAAGCGGGACTTTAAAAAGACCTCCGGATATGCCTAATAATCCCGAAATGATACCGGCTATCCCGGAAAGGGGCACTGCAACGAGTAGATTTGCGTGATATTCATAATCGCCAAATTTTCTATGCCACCGGC
>JBHHUS010000055.1:0-9563 GCA_046861615.1 Fidelibacterota bacterium | reverse complement strand
CCCTTCTTTAATCAAATCAATACCCCCATAGGATTAATCCTGCTGGCATTGACGGGAATCTGCCCCCTGATCGGCTGGAGAAAAGCTTCAAAATACCACTTGAAGAGGAATTTTATCATTCCGGTCAATCTGAGTCTCCTTTTTGCCATCCTCTTGTTATTAGTGGGAGTCCGGTCCATTTATCCTCTCATGTCTTTCACCCTGTCCTTTTTCGTCCTGACGACGATTTTCATGGAGTTTTACCGCGGGACGAAAGTCCGGGCCAGGATCCTTCATTCAGGCTACGGAAAAGCACTTTGGAACATGGTCATGCGGAATAAACGGCGATACGGCGGATACATTGTCCATCTGGGCGTCCTGATGGTTTTCGTGGGAATCACCGGTTCAGCCTTTCAGCAGGAAAAAGAGGCGGTTCTGGCCCCTGGGGATTCCCTTCAAATTGCCGGTTATCAGCTCCAGTATCAGGGTCTCGCGGATCGTTCCGATGAGAATGTCCAGGAAGTGGCCGCTGTCCTCACGGTTCAGAAAGGGGGACGCCCCCTGCCGACCCTGTATCCCTCCCGGCAGTTATTTGCCAACCAGGAACCGGTATCGGAAGTGGCCATTCGGCAAACTATGAAAGAAGACCTTTACGTTATCTTTTCCGGATGGGATGAGCAAAGCCGGGCCAGCATAAAGGTTCTGATTAATCCGCTCGTGGCCTGGATCTGGTTTGGCGGTATTGTCATGACCGTTGGAACGTTGATTGCTTTGGGTCCCGGCCGGAACAAACTCAAAATTGTGCCACGAGCGAAGTCGCGGGTCTCTGTGGCGCACAGAAAACTGGAGTTTGCATAAAATGGTAAAATCACAAACACGATTTTTACTCCTTAATGCCGGATTAATGACGTTGTTACTGGGGAGCCCTGATGTCGATTTAAAGCAGATTCAGGAAAGCCTCATTTGTACCTGTGAGTGCAATATGACTGTCGCCGCGTGTGAAGGATCCATGAATTGTGTAACGGCCAAAAAACTAACGGAAGAGGGCGAATTTCTCATTTCAAACCACTTAACCGAAGCCCAGATTCTGGACGTGTTTGTCATGCGCTACGGTGAAGCCATTCTCGCATCACCCACCAAAAGCGGTTTCAATCTGATTGCCTGGGTCCTTCCATATCTCGTGCTGGGAACCATCGGATTTGGAGTAACACAACTCCTGCGTCGCTGGGCCCAGTCGCCTGGCGAACGCCGTCGAGCATACCCGTCCCCCGGTGCAAAATCGGGGAGCAAGGAATACGAGCAACAACTGGATGCCTATCTCCGGGAGATGGATTGACCCTTTAAACCGATCAATGGAAAAAGAGGACTAACATGATATTACCACTGACTTTATTGACCGTCGTTCTTGTTTTGACCTATGTGATCTGGCCCTTGGTGGTCAGGGATAGGCAGGATGGGCGGCTGGTCCGGGTGGCGGCAAACCAGGCAAACCAGGAATTGGAGGCCGCTGTAAATACGGTATTGTCGGACCTGAAAGACATTGAATTCGATTATGAGATCGGGAAACTGACATTGGAGGATTTCACCGAATTAAAATCCCGCTACCGTCGCAAGGCAGTGGAACTGATCAAACAAATTGAGTCCGATCGGACTCAATTCAACCCCTCTGGGGGCGGGGATTTCAGTGCGAGGGGCATTTCCACCGGGTCAGGGCAGAAAATCTGCCCCCAGTGTGGTGCCCCCTACCGTCAAAAGGATCATTACTGTGGTCAGTGCGGATACCCTGCTGATGATTAATGACTGGAAGCAACCTTTATCAATCATGGAGAAGTTTTATATGAGTGCCAATCGAATGTGCAATAAATTTTACCGAAGCGGAATCTTGAGCCTTCTGCTATGGGGGATGACTTTCTCCATCATAAGTGCTCAGGAGGCTTCAGCTCTGGATTCGGTGGTGGCCGTCAATCCCGTCCCGGTGGCAAAACCTGATTCTACGGACAAAAGCCTTCCAGCGGTCGATCCGGTGAAGACCCTGTTGTCTGTGAACCGGAAAGTCCTCGCCGCCAAAAGAAGCTATGAGGCAGCTCTGGAAAAAGTGTCTACCCGGGGCGTCTTACCCGACCCCATGATTGAGAATGCCGTCTTTCTCCAGCCTGTGGAGACCAAAAATGGACCCATGAAGAATCAATTGATGTTTGGTCAGCGGTTTCCCTTGTGGGGGAAATTAAATCGTCAGAAGAAGATTGCCGTTCTTCAGGCTGAAAATGCCCGGATGATGTATGAAAAAGAAAAGATCAGCACCGTTCTTCGATTCAATAAGCTGAGAGCCAATTATGAGAAAATCACCCGTTCCCTGGAGATATTGAATCAGTACAAATCGGAACTGGAATCCTTCCGGGATGTGGCCTTGACCCAGTATTCCACTGGCATGGGGATAACACAACACCCCATATTAAAGCTTCAAATCGAAATGGGGATGGTGGAGAGCAAAATTAATGTGCTCCAGAGTAAACTAACGACGGTTGAAAGTGACCTCCAAACCCTATTCGACGGTCACTTTTCACCGTCACTTTTTAACCGCCCCTGGAACTTGAATGAAGTCCATGACGAGGAGCAATGGCTTGAATTAGCCCGGGCTCTTAATCCCCAGTACCGGCTGATTCAGAACCGTGTGGACATAAACACGTTGCAGCAGGAACTGGCCGTGCGGAGCAATTACCCGGACCTTACCGCCGGGATCACCTACACGGCGATCGGTTCCGATGGAGCCAGTTCAACGGCGGGGAAGGATGCCCTGGGGGTAAAGGCGGGCATCAATCTGCCGATTTGGTTCCGGCGGAATAAAGCCCGGGTGGAAGCGGCCACCCTGGAAAAGAAAGCTCAGGAGGAACGGCTGGAGGATACGTGGAATGAAATTGCCGGTGACATCATTTCAATTTCCAGGGATATTCAGGAATTGGAATCCACATTCGATTTGTACCAAAAAAGTTTAATCAAGCAATCGGAGCAGATGATTGCCTCCGCCTATTCAGCCTATGAAACGGGAAAAATCAGTTTCCTGGATTTACTGGATAGCGAACGGATGGATGTAAAAATCCGATTGGAATTCGAAAGTGTAAAAGCTGATTTGTACACGGCACGGGCTAGGATGTACAAGACAGTGGGGAAAATTCAATAGTATCAGGAGAATCCATGTTTAATCGAAATAAAAAAAGAATCGGTCTATTTGGACTTATTTTAATCATTGGTTTTATTGGGGCAGGTTGCACCCGTAAAGAGGCCTCCCAGCCGGCGGAATCCGCTGTGCAGTCCGACAGTACCCAAAACCAGCTCTACACCTGCGGAATGCACCCGAATGTTATTCAGGAAGGTCCTGGAAACTGCCCGATCTGCGGGATGAAACTGAATCCGATCGGAGGTACCACCGGAGCATCGGAAACCAGTACACAATCGACCCCAAGTGGTGAACGGAAGATCCTGTACTGGCGGGCTCCCATGGATCCCACCTACATCTCACCAAAGCCGGGGAAATCTCCCATGGGAATGGATTTAATCCCTGTCTATGAAGGAGAAGAAGCCTTTGGTGCCACGGTAAAAATTAATCCGGCGGTGGAACAGAACATCGGTGTCCGGATTGCACCGGTGGAACGAAGGGATGTGTATCAGAAAATCCGTACGATCGGAAGAATAGATTATGATGAGTCCAAAATCGCTCAGGTTCACACGAAAATTTCCGGCTGGATTGAAAAAACCTATATCAATACAACGGGACAGCCGGTGAAAAAGGGTGAAATTCTATTGGACATTTATAGCCCACAATTGGTTACTGCTCAGGAAGAGTATCTGGATGCATTGGAAAATTTTAAACGGATAGATGCCTCGACGCCGCCAGCCCTGAAACGGAATCTGGAAGGAATTCTGGCTTCCACAAAACGACGCCTGGAATATTTTGATATTTCAGACCGTCAGATCCAGCAACTGGAAAAAACGGGCCAGGTGCGCAAAACGCTCTCAATTGCGTCCCCTTTTAACGGAATTGTTGTGGAGAAACATGCCCTGGACGGCATGGAAGTCAAACCGGGAATGCGCCTTTACACCATCGCTGATCTCTCGGAGATCTGGGTCTATGCAGATATTTATGAATACGAGGTCCCCTGGGTCAAGGAAGGGCAGAAAGCCACCATGACCCTGTCGTATGAACCGGGAAAGACCTACTGGGGAGAGGTTCAGTATGTTTACCCATACCTGGAAAAAAAGACTCGGACGGTTAAAGTTCGTCTCGTCTTCAAAAACCCGAACCTGGAATTAAAACCGGGGATGTATGCCAATGTGGACCTGGAGACGAGCCCCTTGAAAAATGTGGTGGCAGTGCCCATGGAAGCAGTATTGTTCTCCGGCGAGCGCAATCTGGTGTTTGTCTCCTTAGGAGGCGGCCGGTTTGCACCAAGGGATGTAACCGTCGGGGTAGAGAGCGGGGACGGATATTACGAGATTCGAGAAGGACTGAAAGCCGGTGAAAAGGTTGTCATCTCGGCCCAATTCCTCCTGGATTCCGAGAGCAAATTGCAGGAAAGCATCTCCAAAATGCTCTCCTCCCGGAAAAGCATGAGCAGTGAACAGGAGCAGGAAGAAGACTCAAAGGAAATGGAACCGATGGAAATGCCCGCTGAGGAGGGACATAATCACGATAAGGATATGCCCCCTGAAAATTCCGATGAAATGAATGGGGATATGAATATGGACATGGATATGAAAATGAACATGAACATGAATATGACTCCTGAAGTACCGGAATTCGGTACAGTGGCGGAGGGGAAGATCACTTATTACACCTGTCCCATGGAGTCCCATGCTTACGTCCATGTGAAGACGCCCGGTGACTGTCCGCAATGCGGCATGAAGCTGGTGAAAAAAACGGAAGCATTTGACGCACAAAAATCCTATTACACCTGTCCAGACCCTGACCATGCCTATGTGATTGGTGACCAACCGAGGAAGTGCCCGCTGGATGGCCAGGAATTGAGGAAGTTGTCATGATGAAGAATGTGATACAACCAACCGGTACAGTGATTAGAGGTTATCATGATTGAAAAAATTATACAGTGGTCAATCAACAACCGTTTTTTGGTGATTCTGGCTACCATTTTCATCATTCTGGGGGGGATATATTCCATGCTGAGAACCCCTCTGGACGCCATTCCGGATCTGAGCGATGTTCAGGTCATTATTTTTACTGAATATCCAGGACAGGCCCCTCAGGTGGTGGAGGACCAGATTACCTACCCGCTCACGACGGCCATGCTCTCCGTTCCTTTTGCCAAAGTTGTGCGGGGGTATTCCTTTTTTGGTTTGTCCTTTGTCTACATCATTTTTGAGGACGGGACCGATATTTACTGGGCCCGCAGTCGTGTACTGGAATACCTGAATTTTGTCTCCGGACGGCTGCCCCAGGGAGTAACGCCCCAGCTGGGACCTGATGCCACTGGGGTAGGCTGGGTCTACGAATATACCGTTGAGAGTGAAAAGCATGATCTTCAGCAACTGCGTTCGATCCAGGATTTCTATTTGCGCTATGAATTAATGAGCGTCCCCGGTGTTTCGGAGGTTGCCAGTATTGGCGGGTATGTGAAACAGTACCAGGTAGAAGTGGATCCCAATAAACTCCTGGCCTACAACATTCCCCTGAACAAAGTAAAAATGGCCATCAAACGCAGTAACAATGATGTGGGAGGGAAATTAATTGAAATGGCTGAAACGGAGTTTATGGTTCGGGGATTAGGCTATATCAAATCGATCAAGGATCTGCAACAAATACCGCTGGGTGTGGACAAGAATGGAACCCCGATCCTTTTGAAAAGTGTGGCCAATATTCACTTGGGTCCTGAACTGCGGCGCGGTCTGGCTGACCGGGACGGTACGGGTGAGGTCGTCGGCGGTGTCATTGTCATGCGGTACGGGGAGAATGCCCTGGAAGTCATTAAAAATGTCAAAAAGAAGTTGGAGGAGCTGAAAAGTGGACTGCCGGATGGAGTGACGATCAAACCGGTCTATGACCGCTCCGTACTGATTGAGAGGGCGGTTGACAATCTTAAGGAAAAGCTGATTGAAGAATCGATCGTCGTTTCCCTGGTCTGTATTTTGTTCCTTTTGCATTTCCGCAGTGCCCTGGTGGCGATTTTCACCTTGCCCGTGGGTATCCTGATTGCGTTCATCATTATGAATTACCAGGGAATTAATGCCAATATTATGTCGCTGGGAGGGATTGCCATTGCCATCGGCGCCATGGTGGATGCCGCCATTGTGATGATTGAAAACGCCCATAAACACATCGAACACAACCCCAAAGCGGAAAACCATTGGAAGGTGATTCTGGATGCTTCCAAAGAAGTGGGGCCAGCCCTGTTCTATTCCTTACTCATTATTACGGTTTCCTTTATGCCCGTCTTTACTTTACAGGCGCAGGAGGGAAGACTCTTCAAACCCCTGGCTTTTACCAAGACCTATGCCATGGGTGCCTCTGCTTTGCTGGCCATTACGATTGTTCCGGTCCTGATGGGCTACTTTGTACGGGGAAATATTCTTCCTGAAAAGCGGAATCCTGTCAATCGGTTTCTGATCCGGATTTACCACCCGGCAATCGATTTTGTTCTGCGGATGAAAAAAACCACTTTAATTACGGCAGGGCTGATTCTGGCCGTCACCTTCTTCCCCTTGAAAAATATCGGGTCGGAATTCATGCCGCCTTTAAACGAGGGCGACTTACTGTACATGCCCACAACGGACCCGGGTATTTCGATTACCAAAGCCCGGGAATTGCTTCAGCAGACCGACCGGATTATTAAGACATTTCCGGAAGTGGAACGTGTTTTCGGCAAGGTGGGGCGTGCGGAGACGGCGACAGACCCGGCACCGTTGAGTATGACGGAAACCACCATCAGCTTAAAACCCCTATCCGAGTGGCCGGAGCGGAAAAACGTACAACGGTGGTACTCCGGCTGGAACCTGCCCCGGTTTTTGAAAGCACCCCTGGAATGGATGTGGCCGGAGCACCGGGCGGTGACAATCGATGAATTGGTTACCGAATTGAATGCGGCCATTCAATTCCCGGGCCTTACCAACGCCTGGACCATGCCCATCAAAACACGGATTGACATGCTCAGTACGGGCATCAAGACGCCGGTGGGCATCAAATTGATGGGCGCTAACCTGGACACGTTGAATACCCTGGGAGCCCGGGTGCAGGCCATCGTCCAGAAAATACCGGGAACCCTCAGCGCCTATGCCGACAAAGTGACAGGTGGAAATTTCCTGGATTTTGAAATCGACCGGGTGGCTGCTGCCCGTTACGGTCTGACGGTGGGGGACGTCCAGGATATCATCCAGTCGGCCGTGGGCGGCATGAATGTCTCTTACACGGTGGAAGGATTGGAACGGTATCCCATTAATGTCCGCTACAGTCGTGAATTGCGGGACAGCATGCATAAGTTAAAACGGGTTATCATTCCCACACCCACCGGTGCCCAGATTCCCATCAGCCAGGTGGCAAAGATCGTAATCCGAAAAGGGGCTCCGGTCATTAAGAGCGAAAACGCCCGTATGACCGGGTGGATTTATGTGGATATCACCGGAATTGATGTGGGAACCTATGTCAAACGGGCCAAGAAAGCTCTCATGGAGGAACTGGATATCCCTGAGCGATATTCCATCGTTTGGAGTGGTCAGTATGAATATATGGAACGGGCTAATCAGCGCCTGAAAATGGTAATCCCCATCACCCTGTTAATCATCTTTTTATTGCTGTTTTTCAACTTCAAGAATGTCACTGAAAGTTTGATTGTAATGCTGTCCTTGCCTTTTGCACTCGTAGGCGGGATATGGTTTATGTACCTGTTGGGTTACAATATGAGCGTCGCTGTGGGAGTAGGATTCATCGCCCTGGCAGGTGTGTCGGCTGAAATTGGAGTGGTTATGCTGGTGTATCTTGATAACGCCTACAAACAGCGAAGAGATCGGGGTCAGTTAAACACCCTTGCGGACTTGAATGAAGTCATTTTCGCCGGCGCCGCTCAGCGAATCCGTCCCATTACCATGACCGTCGCCGCCATCATCGGTGGCCTGGTGCCCATATTGTGGGGTACCGGTACGGGATCTCAGGTCATGAAACGGATTGCCGCTCCCATGGTGGGTGGCATGGTCACCTCTACCATCCTGACCCTCCTGGTGATTCCCACGATCTATTATCTATGGCGCTCCTGGGAAATGAAAAAAAGAGAAAGGATTTAAATGATGCAGGAAGTTAAAGCGTATGTGCGGTGTTCCAAGGTAGAGGATGTACTTGAAGGCTTGCGGAAATTGGGAATCGACAATATGACCGTGATTGATGTCATGGCCCTGGGGAAGGGAATGGTGGATCCGCGCCGTTATAAATATTCCATTGAGTGTATCGAAAAATATTCAAAAGTAGCCAAACTGGAAGTTATTTGTGAGAACGGTCAGGCCCAATTGATTGCTGATACTATCCGTTCCCATGCTTATACCGGGGAACCGGGGGATGGATTGATCGCCGTCTCCCGGATTGAAACCGCCGTCAAAATAAGAACCGGGGTCAAAGTAAGTTAAGCGCGGGCTTAAATTCCCTTCGCATGAGAAATGAAGAAATCACCGCTTGTTCATCATGACACCGCTCCCATGCCTTCAATTAATTCAAGAGGGTTGAACCATGAAAACATCCGTGTTTCATATTAAAAATATGGTCTGTGACCGGTGTATCCGGGTGGTTAGAGAAGAAATGGAAAATCTGGGCCTTTCTGTTGTGGATATTCATTTGGGGAGACTGGTAATCCTGGAACCGGCGAAAGGCTTTCCCCTGGAACGGATGGAAAGCGTATTAAAACAGAATGGTTTTGAATTACTGGTGGAAAAAAATGCCCAGTTGGTGGAGGATATTAAAACCCTCCTCATTGAACTCTGCCAGGGCAGGGAACTGGAATTCATGAATACCAACCTTTCCGATTACATCAGCGGGAAGCTTGGCCGTGATTATGCCTATCTCAGCAATCTGTTCTCTTCAGTGGAAAGTATTACCATTGAAAAGTATTTCATCCTTCAGAAAATTGAAAAGGTGAAGGAATTGTTGATTTACAATGAACTTTCCCTCTCGGAAATCGCTTACCGGTTGGGTTACAGCAGCGTTCAGCATCTTTCAAGCCAGTTCAAGAAAATTACCGGAATGACCCCCAGTTATTTTAAAAAATCGAAAAAACTGGATCGGGAATCCCTGGATCAGGTGGGACAGTAAAATTATGTACAATTTTCCAAAGCAGATATAACGGTTTTTTCTTTCTGGAGGGTCAATTTCAGGTGTGAATAAAACAATCACCAGACAAAACAATCAATCATGAGAGCAATAAACAGAGAGGGTTGGTAACATGAAAGATCCGGTTTGCGGTATGCAAGTCAATAAAGAATCAGCGGCGGGAACGCAGGAATGGGAAGGAAAAAACTATGCATTCTGTTCCCAACACTGTTATGACCGGTTTTCCGAGAATCCGGCGCAGTTTGTATCTTCAGAAAAGACTTCAGAA
>JBHHUS010000001.1:0-65427 GCA_046861615.1 Fidelibacterota bacterium | reverse complement strand
AGTCCGTGTCGAACGAACCGTCGTTATCATAATCACAGCGAAATTGGAACCCTGTATTAACAGCACTTGTATCTTCAGCAATTATCATTATTTCTGGTTGAAACCTAGTGGCTTTGGTGCCGATGTCTGGTATTACTGAGACTACCAGTTGCCATTCGGGTTTTGGGATTTCTTTGGATTTAGTCGGACTTTTATCGCAGGAAAGCAGGAATCCCAAAATTATTATAGTAAAAACGGCGAATAATTTCTTAATACAGCCCCCCATTTGGCTTATTTACTAATTCTTAAACAAGCTAATAAAATATTAAAAAAAATCAAGAAATATATTTTATTCGACCCCAAAATCTGATTTTTCAACCAGCAGAAAAGGCGGGTAGGCTGGCTTTAATATTTAAGAAGAGAATTCAACCGCCGGTAAACTCTATGCCGACTCCACGGCCTGGCCGTTAAAGCGCACCGATACCAGTTTGGAAATTCCCTTCTGTTCCATGGTTACCCCGTACATATAATCCGCCACTTCCATGGTTAACTTATTATGAGTGACAACGATAAACTGGGTTTCGTCCGCAAACTGGCTCAAAACGCGGGTGAATTTTTTAATATTCACATCATCCAGGGGCGCATCCACTTCATCCAGGATACAGTAGGGACTTGGTTTATACTGGTAAATGGCAAACAGCAGCGCAATGGCAGTGAGGGATTTTTCACCGGCGGAGAGCATCCGCAGGGTCTGATTACGCTTGCCGGGGGGCTGGGCATGGATGGCAATGTCCGCTTCCAGGGGGTCCGGATCCCCCACCAGAGAGAGGCTTGCCTGGCCCCCTTCAAAAAAGAGGGTGAACAGTTTCTCAAAATTCACTTTAATCTGATCAAAGGTTCCCTGGAATTGTTTCCGGGCGATCCGGTCAATTTTCTGAATGGTCTCCCGTAAATTTTCTTCTGCTTCCAGCAGGTCCGCCCGCTGTTCATTCAGGGTAATCAACCGCTGGGATTCCTCATTATATTCATCCTGGATGGCCATGTTGATCGGGCCAATACTTTCCAGACTGCGCTGGATACGGTCAATCCGCTGTTCCAACTCCTCCGGCTCGGTTTCCACCGATAAATCAGCGGGTACGGACTGGTTGTAGCGATCCCGAATCCGTTCCTTGATCAGGTTGATCTGCTCCTCACTGCGGGCCAGTTCCAGTTCCTGCTGCTTCAATTCCTCCAGAAAGGTTTCCTTCGATTGCTGTTCGCTGCGGATGGCGGCCTGGAGGGCCTCAATCGTCTGAAACGTTTCGCTTGTGACCTCCTGTTTCAGATCTAATATGGACCGTTCTTTCTGGATTTTACCCTTAACTGTGGTCAGGTTGGAGTTGCCATCTTCAATCCGGGCCTGCAATTCTTTCCGCCGGTTTTTCAAACTATCAATTTCAACCAGGATCGTTTCCTGGCGTTGATCCAGTTCCTGTTCTGTTTCCCGGGCTGCCCGCAGTTGAAAATTGAGATTATCACGCTTATTCTCCAGATTAACTAACTCGATCCTGATATCCTGTAATTGCTGATGAAATGAATCCCGTTCTCCTTGGGCCTTCAAGAGGGTTTCATTGGTTGTCTGGACGTTCTCCTTTAGTACCTGTATCCGCTGTTCGCTCTGCTCTAGTTCAGGCTCCAACCGGGCCTTGCTTGCCTCCAATTGGCGAAATTCCTCCCCTTGGGATTTCAGTTCCGTCTTCAATGCCTCCAACCGTTCACTGGATTGGGAATAACGGAAATGATTTCTCATCAGGTTATCTTCATTCTCCCGGGCAGCACTTGAGACCTGTGCCAGTTGGGTTTTATATTTTTGCTGTTGCTGAGCCAGACTCTCAATTCCGGGGATAAGCTGTTCCAAAACCTGTTCCCGCTGCTGTAACTCACTATGTAAAGTCTTGATTTGTGAATCGAGCTTCTTCAATCGCTCCTTCCGACCTACCAGAATACTTTCTGGAGACCGGCTGCTGGTCTTCATCACTAATCGGGAGCTGAGATAAGCACCGGAAAGGTCTGCCAATTCCCAGTCCTGCAATGATTTTATGTGCTTTAAAACGCTGATATCTTCAACAATCAATAGATTACCTAACAATAGTTTTGCCAGTCCACGATATTCCGGTTTGACGGTCACTAAATCAGATGCCCGTCCAACAATTTCCCTTCCCTTTGGCAGAACTTTTTTTACCGGGGACAGATTTGAAATTTCCTTGAGGGGCAGCAGCGCCAGAGCGCCAATATCTTTTCCTTTGACCTGCTCTAAAACCGTTAGTGCTGAAGATCGATCC
Source organism: Fidelibacterota bacterium (assembly GCA_046861615.1). Lineage (GTDB taxonomy): Bacteria > Fidelibacterota > Marinisomatia > Marinisomatales > TCS55 > CAZNUM01. Next base: position 63,127 of record JBHHUS010000001.1, on the reverse strand, counting down.
TCCAATACAAGGTACTGAGCAGCCTCTCCCAGAGCGCTCTGAATAGCGGTGGCGATGGATTTTTTGGCACTGAAAAGATTCCCCACCGTGTCGATCACACCTTTGAATTCCTTCCGGTGATTTAAAATGTACCGGACGCCCTCCGGGTAACCCTCTTGCTGTTCCAGTAATTCAGTATAAAATTGCCGTTGGGATTCCAATAACTCAATGCGGGCATGGAGCTGTTCCTTTTCAGCAATAGCCCTGTTTTGTTCTGCCTCTCTAGAAGTAAGTTCGCCGCTGGTTTTCTCCAGTGATTGCTGAAGTTGTTTAGTCTGTTTCAGGTACGCTGATTTAGCTGCTTCCAGTTGTTGTTGCTCCTGCCGGGAGTCTTCCACATTTTGTTCAAGTTCCTTAATCTGGTTTTCCAGTTTACGGGCCAGCTCCTGTTTTTCCTGAATTCGCAGTTGTGTTCGATCTAACAGAGACTGGTCAGAAGCCAGTTTTTGCTGGGCTTCCCAGCGGTCGGTTTGAGCCTGCTCTAAATTAGCCTGAGCTTCCCGGTAGCCTTGATCACGCTGTTCAAATTCTGCCTTTTTGTCCCCATACACTTTTAACTGTTGTTCCAATTCAGGTGCCAGACCTTGCACTGTTGATTCATAATCGCTTATCTGGGATTTTAACTGTTCAATTTTTTGTCGATTCCTGTCTTCCTCGTTATTCAGACGCTCTATGGTTGCACCCGCTGCCCGATCCTGTTCTGTCCAGATTAAGATACTGTTACGTACCGACTCCCGTTCCTCCTCCAGGGCTGTCAGTCCCCGGCGCAGGGTTTCCAGCTCCTCCTGCTGTTCCCCATAAACCGCCTGGAGGCGTTCCAGTTCCTGTTCCTGAAGGGATTGATCGGAAGAGGCAGACTGTTGCAACTGCTGAATTTCATGAATTCGTTTCTTCACCGGTGCCAGCCGAGACTGCTGTTCATGAATCCGAAGCGCTGCTAATTGAATTTCCTTTTCCTGCAGCTCTTCCATGAGTTTCTCATGACGTTTGAACCGCTTTAACTGCAGATTCAAAGCATGGACCTTTTGGTCCACTTCCTGAATAATGTCGTTCACCCGCTCCAGGTCCAGCCGAACGGTTTCAAATTTCCGCAGTGCTGCCTGACGCTGACTTTTATATTTATTTACCCCGGCAGCTTCTTCAAACAGTCGTTTACGGTCATCTCCCGTCTCTGAAAGGATCTGTTCGATCATTTTCAATTCAATCACTGAATAGGCGTCCGCTCCCATGCCGGTATCAATAAATAAATCATGAATATCCTTCAAACGGCAGGGAGTCCGATTCAGAAAATATTCACTCTCGCCATTGCGGTAAATACGACGGCTGATTTCGATGTCATTATATTCAATCGGTAACTTTCCCTTATTGTTGTGTACCGTCAGGGAAGCTTCACAGACACTGAGCGGTTTCACACCCTTGGCACCGTTAAAAATGACATCGCCCTTTTTTCCACTACGGAGCACGGAATATTTTTGTTCTCCCATAACCCAGCGAATGGCATCCACAATATTGGTCTTGCCGCAACCATTGGGACCGACAATAACCGTTATGCCTTCACCAAATGTTAAGCGTTCTTTTTTGGCAAAGGATTTAAATCCACGTATCGTGAGGTTAGATATATACATTCCGAGGTCGTAAAAACGTCTGGGATTTTAAGGCTTTTTCGTCGAGAAAACCAGAGTGAGGATTAACCGGGAGGCCAATTCATTTTTCGACCGCCCAATAAATGCAGGTGAATATGGTACACTGCCTGCCCCCCATCCGCATTACAGTTGAATACCATCCGGTACCCCGATTCAGCAACACCCTCCCGGGAAGCCAGGTCCTTCGCCAGCATGATCATCGCACCGGCCAGTTGTTCATGGCGTTGCTCCAGATCATTGATTGTTTCAACATGTTCCTTAGGCACGATCAGAATGTGGGTTGGTGCCTGGGGATCAATATCGCGAAAGGCAAACAGTTGGTCATTTTCGTACACCCGGTCGGATGGTATGGCGCCGGAACTGATTTGACAGAATAAACAATCAGCCATGAGATAAACCTCCTCTGTTTTGAAATAATTCGTTTAAAATAGCCAGGGTTGCCAATCCGGCGGTTTCGGACCTCAGGCGCCGGGGACCCAGGGAAAGGGCAACAAGTCTGTTTCTTTCTAATAAAGCCAGCTCCCGTGGGGAAAAATCACCCTCCGGTCCGATTAAAAAACAGATTTCAGAATCACCCTTAAAACCGTTAAAAAAGTTGGATAAAGATTCCGTTTTACTGGATTGACAGAAAAAACGGTTATTCCGGGAGGTTATTTCCAGCCAATCCGCCAAGGTACAGGGTTGATTCAATCGCGGGAAATAACTCCTGCCACATTGTTTAGCCGCAGCGGTAATGATCTTTTCCCCCCGAGACAGGTTAACATTACGTTTAATACTTCGATCCAGCACCAAAGGTTGGAAGGATCGTACTCCTAATTCGGTCCCCTTTTCCAGGAGCAGCCCCATACGATCGCGTTTGATAATGCCAAAAGCTAAATGAAATTGAACCGGGGATTCTCCATAGCTATGATATTCTTCCAGAATTTCACCTTCAATGTTGTTTCGGTTAATGGAGTTTATTTTAGCCCGGTAAGCGTTACCAACGCCGTCCAGTAACCAGATTTTGGACTCCACCGGTAGTCGTAATACTTGTGTCAAATGGTGTGATTCGGTTCGATTTAAAATAAAATGCCGATCTGAGATCGACCCTGGTTCGATATAAAAATATCTTTCTTCAGCCATTAACGGGACCAGGCAAACCCGATCTGAATGACCATACCGCTGTAGTCTGATTGTCCATCCACTGTCTGACCCAGGGGAAAAATATCATAGGCTATTGAACCGGAAATAATAGTGCCACCCTGGTAACGGAAATCCACTCCCGTGGCCAATTGACCACCTATGGTAAAAAAGGTGGGTGCTTTTTGCCAGCGTTTGGAAAATGAATGTTCTATTTCATTCCCGTCAATGGTGAAGATAGTACCGGCTTTCACCTCCAAAAACGGTGAAAAATTATTGGCAATTTTCCCCTCAAAAGGAAAATATTTCATGACGCCAAAAAGAGGAATCATGAACATCGCCCGATCATCCACATTCCGATAAGTGCTGGTGTAATAATCATAAACGGGGAATTCGCCTTCATTTTTAATATCGTAAAAGCGTCCCTCGACACCGGCCTGGTAGCTCCCCTTGATTGGCCAGAGCAGATCAAAAGTTAACCCGCTTCCGCGGTTTCCGGTATCAAATCCAAACCCCTTCGTACCGGGAATATTCTGGGCAAAGACCAGCGTGGAATAAAGTAGTATGGAAAACAATCGTTTCATATAGTTTAATTACGCTCTCGGAGATGGTTGAGTTCCTGCCAGGTTTCCGCTGTGGCTGCCAACCGTTCCACAATGCCATCGTTTAAAACGGAGGTATTAAAGATATCCTCCACATCTTCCACTCGTACACGGGTATACCAGGTAGCGTCGGGGTAAACAACAACGCTTACTCCCATCTCGCAGGCATCCAGACAGCCACTCTTATTCGCCCGCACCTGCCCCTTCAATCCGGAAGCATTAATCAATTCAACAAATTTCAACCGTACATCCGAACCTTGGCAACGGGCGCAACTACCTTTGGGGTGATCCACGACCCGTTCATTGACACAAACAAAGATGTGTTTTGAATAACGTTGACTCAACTCTGCGCCCTTATTCCGGCACCAGGATAACTTTTCCTACCTGCCGACCCTGTTCCAAATATTCGTGAGCCTCCCGGACAGCAGCCAGGGGAAAGGTCCGGTCAATCACCGGCTGCAATGTACCTTCGGAAACCAGTTTCAGACAGGCTTCGAATGACGCTACGTCTCCCATGGTGGAACCCAGAATGGAATGCTGTTTATAAAATAAATGCCGCAGATCAATTTCTACTCCGGACCCGGTGGTGGCACCGCAGGTTACAAGACGGCCTCCCTTTCCTAAAATTCGCATACTGGTTTTCCAGGTGGCGGCACCCACGTGTTCCAGGACAACATCCACTCCCCGGCCTTCAGAAAATTCCTTGATCTCCCTGGGAATATCGTCGGAATAATGGTTCAGGGTTAAATCAGCTCCCAACCGTTTGGCTAACTTTAATTTTTCTTCCGTACCGCCGGTAGTAATCACCGTACAGCCGCTACCTTTAGCGATTTGAATAGCAGTGCTGCCCACTCCGGAACCAGCGCCCCAGATAAATACTGTCTCCCCAGCTTGGATTCCCGCCCGGCGAATTAACATCGCGTAGGCTGTTTGTCCCGTAAGAGCGAAACCTGCCGCTTCCACAAAAGACAAATTCGCCGGTTTCCGACGAATAAACCGAGGTTCCAAGGCAATGAAATCACACTGTGTACCATCCTGATTTTCTCCGAGAATTCCCCAATGATCACAATAATTTTCCCGTCCGGAATGACAAAACCTGCAGGAACCACAGTAAGTCAATGGTTGAATAACAACCTCATCACCCACTTTAAAATCCATCACATTCTTTCCAACCGCATGGACAATCCCGGCACCGTCACTGCCCAGGATCATTGGTAATTGAATACCGGGGATCCCTTTCCGTACCCACAGGTCCAGATGATTCATACCGGACGCCTTGATTTCCACCAGCACCTGATTGTCCCGGTCTTCCGGTCGATTGACGGTCTCATAACGCAGCACCTCCGGACCGCCGTGATGATGAATTCGAACTGCTTTCATGACAAATTAAAAAGTTTAAGATTATAGTCCAATGCGGTACTCATCCGGATTTATTTTCATCTTCATTTACATCTTCATAATCCGCATCCCGGATATCCAATTTTTTATAGGGATCGGTATCCGTTTGTTCCTTTTTAAATTTACCTTGCTTAGAGATGACAGAAACACCACGGTATAATTTATAGGCCAGATAAACCAAAGTTCCGTACAACAGAAATTTGAACACGGTTTATTTCCCGACCGGATTAAAAAACTTGGTCCCGGTTACGGGCTGACGGATATAATTGATCACTTCCTCCAGGTCCTGCTCATTGTGAACAAAATCAATGTTATTGGTATTAATAATGACCAATGGTGTATCCTGGTAACGGAAAAAATATTCATTATAGACCTGGTTTAAGGCGTCAATGTAATTCCAGGAGATATTCTTTTCATACTCCCGTCCCCGTCGTTGAATATTTTTCATCAACGTATCCGTATCAGCCTGGAGATAGATTACTAAATCCGGGTGAATGACATTCCGTTCCAGCATATTCGCCACAGTATCGTACAGCGTCATTTCCCGCTCGTTTAAATTCAGCGAGGCAAACAGCCGGTCCTTTACAAACATATAATCGGAAATCAGAAGATTATGAAACATATCCACCTGACGTAATTCCTGTTGCTGCTGATAACGCTGGAGTAAAAACCACAGTTGAGTTTGAAAAGCAAAGCGTTCCGGGTCTTCATAAAAATCTGACAGAAAGGGATTATGCTCAAATGATTCCAGGATCAGACGGGCACCCAGTCGTTCGCCTAATTGTTCGGCCAAACTGGTTTTCCCAACGCCGATGGTACCTTCAATCGCCACATAATATAGATTTTTCATGCTGATTTTTCCAATTTATGCAGCCGAACCTTAGAATGGTCAGGACACAGACGCAATAATTCCCTTACCGTTCGTCGGAATCCGGACAATTCCAGATCAGCCGCAATTTCTGCCCAAGGTATTAAAACAAATAAACGATTATGCAGATCGGGGTGCGGAACCTGTAAATGGGGTAAATCCACAATGACAGTACTGTAAGCCAGAATATCGATATCAATGATTCGCTGCTCGTTCTTTTCCCGAAGTGGCGGACGGCCTAGCAACTGTTCAATTGCCTGGCACTCCTCTAACAGGTTCTCCGGCACCAACTCCGTACTGATTTCCACCACTGTATTTAAAAATTCTGGTTGATCCCGGTGGTAGAGCGGTTCCGATTCATAGATGGATGCGGTTTTTAAAATTTGGCACGGCTCCCGGACTTCTAAAGCAGTAATGGCAGAAAATATGTTGGATTCACGATCACCAATATTAGAACCCAGGCCCAGGTAAACACCATCAGGCATACTCATCCTTTTCCCGGTTAATTTCCACCTCTACTGTATCCAGCAGACCCCTAACGGGAGCGTGTGGTTTCCGCACCCGTACGACAATTGAATCCACTGGGAAATTAGTCAAGATTGTTTTGGCAATGGAATTAGCCAGCGCTTCGATCAAATAATATTTTTTCTGTTTAATGCATTTATCCACAGTATGGTAAATGAACTCATAATTAATTGTATCCTTCAAATCATCAGATTGGCAGGCCTGCTGAAAGGAAGTAAACAACTCCACATCCACTTCAAATTTTCCGCCCAAGTGTTTTTCTGATGCGCTTACACCGTGATATCCGTAAAACTGCATATTTTTCAGTCGAATAATACCCATGACGAAAAGAATTTACTTGCCCCTTCTTTCCGGAGTCAAGGTGAGTAAATAGTTGTGGGTATGAAAATTCGTAAAAACAATAAATAATTCCGTCAGTGTATCTTAAACCAATGTTTAAAATAAAAAAGCCCCGCCGAAACGGGGCTTTTCTGATCTTTTTCTAGTGATGTGATTAGTACATTCCGCCCATATCACCGCCCGGAGGCATCGGAGGAGGTGTCTTTTCCTCCTCAGGAATTTCATTTACCGAAGCTTCAGTTGTCAGAATCATCCCCGCAATGGAAGAGGCATTCTGAACAGCTACACGGGCAACCTTTGTAGGATCAATGATCCCTGCCTTGAACATGTTCACGTATTCACCTTTGCTGGCATCGTATCCGTAATCACCTTTTCCTTCCCTTACATTATGAACGATAATGGAGGATTCCGCACCGGCATTTTCACAAATTTGACGGATTGGTTCTTCCAGAGTACGACGGACAATCTTGACACCAACTTTCTGACTCTCACTGACATCAACTTTATCCAAAGCATCACAGGCACGGAGCAGCGCCACACCACCACCAGGGATGATCCCCTCTTCAACAGCAGCGCGGGTTGCGTGAAGGGCATCTTCAACCCGGGCCTTCTTCTCTTTCATTTCCACTTCCGTGGCGGCACCAACATTAATTACGGCAACACCGCCGGAAAGTTTTGCCAGACGTTCCTGGAGTTTTTCACGATCGTAATCTGAGGTGGTTTTATCGATCTGGACCTTGATTTCATTAATCCGGGCTTTAATCATATCCGTTTCGCCATTTCCACCAACAATCGTGGTGTCATCCTTGTCACTGACAACCCGTTTACAGGTTCCCAAGTAATCCAGCGTAGTGTTCTCCAGTTTGTAACCCTGCTCTTCGGAAATCACGGTTCCACCTGTGAGAACAGCAATATCCTGCAGCATGGCTTTCCGACGATCTCCAAATCCAGGAGCTTTTACTGCCAGCACTTTGAAGGTTCCGCGAAGTTTATTGACTACCAGGGTAGCCAAGGCTTCACCTTCCACATCTTCAGCAATAATCAATACCGGGGTCCCTGTCTGGACAACTTTTTCCAGAATCGGAAGCAGATCCTTCATATTACTGATTTTCTTGTCATGAATGAGTACGTAGGGCTCTTCCAGCTCCGCTTCCATATTATCGGAATTTGTAACAAAATAAGGGGATAAATATCCACGATCAAATTGCATCCCTTCCACAAATTCCAGGTAGGTTTCAGCTGTTTTACTTTCTTCAACCGTAATGACACCGTCTTTCCCGACCTTTTCCATGGCCTCGGCAATTTTAGCACCAATTTCCTCATCCTGGTTGGCGGAAATACTGGCAACCTGTTTTACTTTTTCAAAATCGGAACCTACTTCAATCATCTGAGTTTTCAGATTTTCAACCACCGCTTTGGTGGCAGCATCAATCCCTCGTTTGATTGACATGGGGTTAGCGCCGGCAGTCACATTTTTAAGCCCTTCGGCAACCAGTGCCTGAGCCAAAACGGTGGCGGTAGTGGTTCCGTCACCAGCAACGTCGGAAGTTTTAGAGGCTACTTCCTTCACCATCTGAGCACCGACATTTTCCAGTTTATCAACCAACTCAATTTCCTTGGCTACCGTGACACCATCTTTCGTAATGGTAGGAGCACCAAATTTCTTTTCAATTACAACATTGCGACCCTTGGGGCCCAATGTAACTTTTACAGCATTAGCCAACTGGTCCACACCGGATTTCAATGCGTTCCGAGCCTCAAGACTGTAAGTAATTTCTTTAGCCATCTTCTAATTCCTCCTTATAAAACTGCGAGAATATCACTCTCGCGCATGATCATATATTCTTTACCATCGTAGGTGACTTCCGTTCCGGAATATTTACCGTACAGAATCTTATCACCCACTTTCACAGACATCTTGATTTCAACTCCCGAATCACTGATTTTTCCGGGACCAACAGCTACCACAGTCCCCTGTTGGGGTTTTTCCTGGGCCGTGTCGGGAAGAATAATCCCGCCAGTGGATTTCTCTTCAGCTGGTGCTGCTTCAACCACAACACGGTCTGCTAAAGGTTTGATCTTCGGACTCATGTTTTTTCTCCCTTTTATTTAATTAAACAGGTTATCGCTTAAATTGCTACTTCAAACTGAAATTGCAGCCGTGAAATTAAAGCTTTTATAAAAAGGATATCAACAAATTTTAGCACTCTAAATGTAAGAGTGCTAAATGAAAATATTTGTAAAGTTCAACTAAATTATAAAGGGAACCGGCTCAATGACCGGTACTGCCGAATCCACCGGCACCTCGACTAGTAGTTGATAATGATTCCACTAATTCAAAATGAATCGGCGAACCATCCATGGCCACTAATTGGAACAAACGCTGACCCGGTACAACAGAGTAGGGTGCTGATTTAATATTGTCCACTGCAGCAATCAATTCTCCCCGGTAACCGCTGTCAATTAACCCTACTGCATTGCACTGGCGCAGAGGTGTTTTGGAAATACTGGATCGGGGCATTAGCAGAAATGGTTGGCGCTCCGCTGATTCGCAGGCAATTTGTAAATGAATAAAAGCGGTTTCCCCGGGTTCAATTGTCTGACGGCTGGTGATGTACAAATCCAGACCGGCATCCCCATCGTGGAAATGACCGTGATTTTCGTACAGCTTCCAAACGTCGGGATTAAATGGTTTTATCTTCAAGTCCATGAATCAAATTCGAATTAATACTCGTAAAACTCCCACCTGTACCTTGATATTCCTTAAAAAAGCCATTCCACTTTAAGAAAAACGATAAATATTAAATGCCAGGGACAGCCATCCCAGAATGAAAGCAACCCCACCCAGAGGAGTGATCGCTCCAAGCCACTTCATACTACTTAACACCACTAAATACAGACTGCCGGAAAACAGCAGTATCCCTAATGACAAGGCAATGGCAGGAAGTTTGAGGAGCTGGGGTGGGTAATGAAATCCGATTATTCCCACTAAAATCATTCCCAGGGCATGATAAAAATGGTATTTGACTCCAGTCTCAAATACAGTTAATTCCTCCGGCGTTACTCTTGTTTTTAGGGCATGGGCGCCAAAGGCCCCCAAGATCACGGCCAGAGCGGCTAATAGACTACCGAAAACAATCCAGTTTTTCACTTTTCTGTATTACGATGGATAAGGGTCCGGATAGGGAAGGGAATTTCAATGCCTTCCTGGGCGTATCGTTGGTGGATACGTTTGATAAAATCATCGATAATGGAATGTTGATCCCCATAGTGCTCCCCCCGGAAATAGACCTTAAGGTTGATACTGGAATCGCCAAATTCAAAAAAGCGGACAATCGGCGGTTCATCTTTTTTAGCCCCCTTAACATTCCTGACCACGTCAAGAGCCACTTCTTCAGTAACCAGTTTGACATGCTCGAGATCGCTGTCATAAGCAATACCCAGGGGAACGCGAACGGAAAAGCTGGGATCACCCCGGTCATAATTTTTTACTGTGGCTGCGGATAATTTGGCATTCGGGATCGTAATAATATTATTGGTACGTTCCATTAACGTGGTATGCCGCCAGGTGATATTCTGGACATAACCCCGCTCACCGCTGTCTAACTCGATGAAATCACCTGGTTTTACTTTCTGGGACAGGAGAATATGCAGCCCGGCAAAAAAATCAGATAGAGTGTCTTTCAGCGCCAGAGAAACCGCCAAACCACCGACTCCTAAAGCTGTAAGGAAAGGTGTAATCGAAATTTTCAGCGATTGCAGAATGACCAATACACCGATTGAAATAATAATAATGCGTGCCAGATTAACAAATATGGTAGTGGAGGGTAAATTGGTTCCCTCCTTTCTGGCCCAATAATCCAATAGACCAACCGATATTTTTGAAGCCGCCAGGGTGACAGACATAATCAGAATAGCTAAAATGATATGCCCCAGGTATTCATTATAAGGGCTGGCTATTTTTACGCTCTGAGCAGCGATATAAAACGAAGCCAAGAAAAACCACAGGACAATGTGCGCCCGGATCGCACTGAAAATAACATCATCCCCTTTCCAGGAAGTGCGGTCGGCAATCGATTTCAAGCGTTGGTAAATAAACCGTTTAAACAGCCAACCGATCAGTGTCCCGATGACCATAATGAGCACAGGTGGGGCCCAAGTAGATATATATTCTAACAGATGTGCTTTCATAAGGGCGGAAATTTAGTCAATAAGAAGTTTATTTCTCAGCAGATTCCGGAACAATCTCTGCCACTAGTTGCCCTGCGTAATAAACCAGATCTTCTGAAAGTAATGAACCTTCCGGCCAGTTTCGTTCCAGGACGATTTCACCGTCTAAAAACAGATTAACTTGCTTCAGATTGCCATTCTCCCGGAACCACCATTCAACACCATGTTTCTGATCCCGTTTATAGGTACATTCATATTTCAAACTCCCCGATGGAAAATATTTCCTTTTTAAATGGTATCCGGTTACTGGATTTTCTTCAGTTAATTCCAGGCCTAATTTATTCCAGCGTCTCACATACGCCGATTCACTGGCTTTAAATATCTGAATTTGTTTCAAACGATGGTTATTAAAATATTCGAATTTAGAATGAAGCTTCCCCTCTACGTAGTAGGCTTCCTGAATAATAACTTTCGATGGAGAATAAATCCGCATAATACCGTGGAGCGTCCCTTCCCGGTAAGTGGCCGTGGAGGACGGAACGCCTGTGGAGTACCACCGCTGAATACTGCCATGGGGTTTCCCTTCTTGGTAAGCGCCTAACTCCTCCGGTAAACCGGGCTGCGAATACACTTCATAATGTCCGGATTTTTCCCCGTGCTCGTAAGTAAATTTGGATTCAACAGCGCCAGACGGGAAATAAGTTGTTTCCTCTCCTTGTAGTGTTGAATCTAAAAATGTTTGGGAGACTGCCAACTGTCCGTTGCTGAAATACACTTTCCGGGAACCATTCAGGTGGCCGTTTGAAAAAGTTTTAATTGAATCCAGATTTCCCTTTTCCGACCACCATCTCCATTCGCCATCTTCTTTTCCGGCATGAAAATTACCCCTGACGGCTAATTCACCGTTTTGATGCCAGACTTTAAAAGGACCATTTAATGAACCCTGAAGGTAGGTTACCAGGGAATCTAACTGGTGAGTACCTTGATACCATTTCCAGGTACCGGAGCGGATATCGTGCTCAAATTGTCCTTCAATCACCTTTTGACCGTTAGTGTCCCAGACAGCAACCTTGCCATTTTTCCGACCGTTATCAAAGGTAACCATCCGTTCTTTTCTACCTTTTTCATCCCACCAAATCCATTGATTATGCGGTAAATCCAAACGATAAGTTCCTTTGACCAGTAATTGTTTGGGGGTTGATAAAAGCCGGTATTTCCCATCCAGTTTCCCCGATTTAAAATATTGTTCAAGAATCAAATTTCCTCCGGAATAATTCTGCCACAAACCATCCAGAACGCCGCTACGGTAGGTGCGGACTGAGTCCGGTTTCCCGTCTTCAGCTGTCCAGATCCAACGTCCATCTTTTCTTCCTGCTTTATATTTCCCGGTTGTCGCTTTAGTGCCGGTCTGGTAGTATTGAATATATTTTCCATCTGGTTGGTTATTAGATATTTCGGTAACTGATTTCAGTTTTCCGTCCGGAAAGTATTCTATTCGTTTTAAAACCTCGGATTTTCGAACCAGTTGGACAGTCTTTTTCTGTTTGTTCTCATACCGGTCAATAATTTCAGGAACCGGGGCGCAAGCCTGAAACCAAACTAAAATACAAAGGGCAGGTAATAAAATTCTTTTCAATGTTAAATTTTCATTGATTAATCGGTACAATATTAATTGTTTTGTAAAAATATTCCGAATGTCATCTTCCGTTTGTTGGTTCCAAGCCAGATTTTAAATCGACCACAACAGATAATAAACTCAAGGGAATTCTTCCATTAAAAAACCAGAGTGATTAATCTTAATTTCCCTTGCAAATGGGTAAATATTTTTAAATTCACGCTCTATTTTTAATCCTAAAATCGTATCTTTAAGGAATTATTCATGATAGTAGCCATTCCCAAAGAATCGCTTCCGGGCGAACGACGGGTTGCCGTCATTCCGGCCACCGTGAAAGATCTGGTTAAAATTGGGATGCAAGTGCAGGTTCAATCCGGTGCCGGAGTCGAAGCCCATTACCAGAATGCCGACTACAAAACTGCCGGAGCGGAAATAGTAAACGATAAAAACAAATTATTTCAAAATGCTGATTTAATCCTCAAAGTCGCTCCTGCCACCATTGAGGAAATAGAATTGTTAAAAAATGGTAGTATTTATGTTTCCCTGATCCAGACCACAAAGGAGTTGGAAACTGTTAAAAGATTCTCCGCTAAAAATATTACTGCTTTTTCGATGCATCTTATTCCCCGTACAACCTTGGCACAAACCATGGATGCTCTCAGCTCTCAGAGCAATATTGCCGGATATAAAGCAGTCCTGCTGGGTGCCGTCCATCTTTCAATTTATATGCCATTATTGATGACTGCTGCCGGTACGATCCCCCCGGCAAAAGTCCTTATTTTGGGTGCCGGTGTGGCCGGTCTCCAGGGAATCGCCACAGCCAAACGTTTAGGAGCTCAGGTAGAAGCCTTCGATGTTCGTCCAGTGGTAAAAGAACAGGTGGAGAGCCTGGGAGCAAAATTTGTGGAAGTGGAACCGGAATCGACCGAAGGTGTCGGTGAAGGCGGCTATGCCAAGGAAACCTCTGAGGAATATAAACAAAAGCAACGAGCCTTAATCAAGGAACATATTTCAAAATCTGACCTGGTAGTTACCACCGCCCTGATACCTGGCCGTCCCGCCCCCATTCTAATCCCCAAAGATACGGTAGATGCAATGAAACCAGGTTCTGTTATCATGGATCTGGCGGCTGAAAATGGCGGAAATTGCGAATTGACCAATGGAGATGAAATTATCATTCACCAGGGAGTTATTATTGATGGTACATTGAATTTACCCGCCACCATGCCGACCCATGCTTCTCAACTGTATGCAAAAAATATTATCAGTTTTATCAAATACCTCTTTCCGGAGGGTATGCTGAATCTGGATCTAAAGGATGAAATTATCTCAGGAGCGCTCTTTACCCACGAAGGGAAAATTCTCCATGTTCCCACTCGGGAAGCATTAAATAATCAATAAGGAAATATTTCAATGGATATGGTCAACATTTTAACCGTTTTTATTCTGGCAATTTTTGTCGGTTTTGAAGTCATTACTAAGGTACCGCCTACTCTCCACACACCGCTTATGTCCGGATCTAATGCCATCTCCGGAATTTCCGTCGTCGGGGCCATTATTGCAACACGAGTTGGTGGTGAAATTGGTGCATGGCTTGGATTGGTGGCCGTTATTTTTGCCACAATCAACGTTGTCGGTGGTTTTTTAGTCACTGATCGGATGCTCAAAATGTTTAAGCGGAAATAGAGAACACTATGGAATACACGAACCTCGCCTATGTACTGGCCGCCGTCCTGTTCATTCTTGGATTAAAACGGCTCAGTTCTCCAAGAACAGCCCGAACCGGGAATATGGTTGCTTCAATTGGTATGTTGATTGCCATCATTGCCACTCTCATCTCTTATGGCGGGCTTGATTTTCGCACAATTGCCATCGGGATGATTATTGGAACGATCATCGGAGCCACCTTTGCCATTAAAGTCGAAATGACTCAAATGCCCCAGATGGTGGCTATTTTTAACGGTTTCGGTGGCGGTGCTTCTGCCCTGGTGGCTGCAGCTGAACTATTCACTAAATACGGTACCGATGCTCAAACTACTTTTTTAACCACAACAATCGTTTTAAGTGTTTTCGTCGGAACGCTGACCTTTACCGGCAGTTTTATTGCCTTCGGGAAATTACAGGGATTCATTTCGGGAAAACCGATCGTTTTCACCGGCCAACAACTGTTAAACGGAGTTATCGCTCTGCTATTGTTGGTATCAGGTGTTTTTATGGTTATCAACCCCGCAGCAGGGTTGAATGTGTTCTATATAGTGATTATCTTGTCAGCTCTAATTGGAGTAACCTTAACCATTCCAATCGGTGGAGCTGATATGCCTGTAGTGATTTCGCTGCTGAATTCCTATTCCGGTATCGCAGCCGCAGCTACAGGATTTGTACTGCTGAATAACGGTTTGATTATTAGCGGTGCCCTGGTGGGCGCCTCCGGGATCATTTTAACCAATATCATGTGTAAAGGTATGAACCGCTCCCTGGCAAATGTAGTCTTTGGTGCCGTTGGTCTGGAACAGGAATCCGGTCCCGGAGAAGCTAAACAAATCAATATTAAACGGTCATCCACCGAAGAAGCTGCCATGATTCTGGAAGCCGCCGATAAAATTATCGTTGCTCCCGGTTATGGCCTGGCAGTGGCGCAGGCTCAACATGCCATTCGGGAAGTAGCCGATTATCTGGAAGGAATGGGTAAAACAGTATATTATGCCATTCACCCGGTTGCTGGCAGGATGCCGGGGCATATGAATGTACTATTAGCTGAAGCAAACGTCTCATACGACAAATTACTGGATCTGGATCAGGCTAATCCTGAATTTGAAGATTGCGATGTTGCGATTGTATTGGGAGCCAATGATGTAGTGAATCCAGCGGCTCGGCACGATAAATCCAGTCCTATCTATGGTATGCCGATTCTGGATGTGGATAAGGCGCGCACTGTTATCGTGAATAAACGGACTATGAATCCCGGGTTTGCCGGGATCCAAAATGAATTATTCGGTTACGACAATACAATCATGGTTTTTGGCGATGCCAAACAAATGTTAACCGATTTACTTAAGGAATTAAAAGAACTCTAAATACGACTTTAATTCATAAAAGGGGAGGCCCGGTGAACTCCCCTTTTTTCGTTAAGAAAAAAGGCAGTAGTATCCCTTTGATTTTAATTATAAGTTCGGTAAGCATCCGTGAGATACCACTACTATCAAATCCTGCTGTCGATTCTGCTTGTCCCTCCGGGGATCTGTCAACAGCAATCAAATGAGGTCGGTTCCATGAATCCACAAGTCAATCTGGAAACAGCCACACTCGCTGGTGGTTGTTTTTGGTGTGTTGAAGCCGTTTTTGAACGGGTGGAAGGTGTTATCGAAGTGATTTCCGGTTATTCAGGAGGACATGTAGAAAATCCAACTTATCAAGAAGTGAGTTCCGGAAAAACCGGTCATGCCGAAGTATGCCAAATCCAGTTCAATCCCGATATTATTTCATATGAGCACATACTGGATATTTTCTGGCAAGCCCATGATCCCACCACTCCCAACCGTCAGGGAGCTGATGTCGGTTCCCAATACCGCTCAATTATATTCTATCATAATAATGAACAAAGGACTACGGCGGAAACATCCAAAAATCAGGCAGCAAAAAACTTTGACCAGCCAATAGTCACTGAAATTGTACCCTTTTCAAAATTTTATAAAGCAGAAAATTATCATCAGGACTATTTTAAAAATAACCCGGACGTTCCTTACTGCACCTTTGTCATCCAGCCTAAACTAGAAAAATTGAAAAAGCATGGTGATATTTTCAACTGATACTATGAGCCCAATATCCTTAGTAATATAGGCATCAATAAAAAAGCCCCAAAAATTCGGGGCTTTTTTATTGCGCTATAAGTTAAAAAGGACGTTGCCCCCCCATCTTCCGATCTCTTGAATATCCGGGATTTCTCTGGCGATCCCGCATCCGATCTTTGATCGCTTTTTTCATTTGTCCTTCAAACAAAATCAATTTTACTTGTTGTGCAGGAGTTAAAATATCGCCCATATTCCTTACAAATTTATTCTTTTCCTTGGTCCGTTTTTCCTCCAGCTTTTCCACTTTATCAAGGACAGTTTTGAGTTCAGATTTACTGATCTCTTTTTCGTCCTTAATTTTTTCCGCTAACGGTCTGAATAATTCCTTTTCTTTTTTATTTAGATCTTCCATTGAACGACGATGTTTGTTCATTCTGGGGAAGAATTTTTCAGCCTGGGCTTCCGACAGGTTCAAATATTCTGTCATTTTCCAGATGGCCATCATTTCCATCTTCTGCCCATATTGACCACCAGGGCCAACCGGATGTCCCGGTTGTGCCAAAAGTACATTCATCAGGAATACGGCTGAAATAATTAAAAGTACCTGTTTCATCGGTTATCCTCCATTATTGTTTTAACTGGTCCAAAATCCACTTCTTCCAGGAAAGCGAGTGTTTCAATCATATCATTCGATTGATCCACAAGGTAACTCGCCATTTCATAAATAAACTCCTCCGATTCTGGTTCTGGCGCTTCTACTGGAAACAAATCGACCACCACCATGTCCTCAGGGTTTTCCTGGAGTTGTTGAACGGTGAATAGCCCCAGTAGAAGAACGAGTAAGGCCGCGGAAACAGCCTGTAAAAACTGTTTTTGCTTTTGTTCCCGATATAGGATTGAACCTTTAAGTTTATTTAAAAATTCCTCAGCATTAGGGCTACTGGAATCCATCGCCCGAACCATATTTATTCTTTGATTGATATCCATAATTAATTAAGCTGCTTTTTTAAGGTTTGAACGGCGTAATGATAATTCACTTTTGCAGTGTTCTCTGATACATTCAGGATTCCGGCAATTTGTTTATAGGGCATTTCCTGAGCAATTCGCATGGTCACAACCATCCGTTGCTGTGCCGGTAAGGAGGCGATGGCATCCCAAAGTTCTTTGCGTTTCCAATCATCTTCCTGACTAGTATCCCGAAAACCCGGTTCCGGAATTTCATCAAGGTGAAGTAAATGGCGCCAGCGATTCCGCCGTAAATAGGAATTACCCTGGTTCATATTTGCCCTATACAAGTAGGTTTTGAACTCCGATTCAAACTTGAAATTTTTTAGTGCTTTAAACATTTTCAGAAAAATTGTCTGCGACAGATCCTCAGCATCGGATTCATTTCCGGTAAGGCGAAGGAAAAACTTGAATGTTTTTTGAAGATGTCTGGTAACCAATTTGTCAAAAGCTTTATAGTCTCCTTCCTGAAATGCTCTGATAAGTTCATGATCCGTTTTCATCCATTCGTCCTTTTAGACCGCTAAATATTCCTGAAGTTAAATTATCTGATTCTGTAATTAAAGGATGAAAACAGGGGCCACCGGAAAGCAGCCCCTTGCACAATCAGGAAATTATCAAACAGTTACTATTTTCAATTCATTAAGTTGTTGATCATTGTATCCAATACTCTGAATCGCCCGTACCGGTCGTCTATGCTGCCACAATTTCATCCTCAGCTCAAGGAATAAATGAATTTTTACAATTTCCAGCTGTTTAGCCGTCAACATGGCCTCAATTCTACTATTTTTTTCAGTTATCAGTATTTTCAAAGAATCACGAAATGCATCGATATTCACTTGACCATTTTTTACTTGATCCCGTAAATCCTGAATGGCGGCCTTTACATCAGATTGAATCTCTTCAAATAAGGTGATTTGACTTTCAGAAAAATTTAAAGCTACATACATTGTTGCTTGTATCTGATCCTGACGGGCCTGGTGCTGCTCCCGCCATTTTTCACGATTGGCTTCAAATTGAACTTTCTGGTCTTCTAATACAGCCCGTTGCTCTTCAGTAAGTAAATCATCAATCTCAGCCATCATGGCTTCTCGGAGAACTGTTATCCGGGACCGAAACGACTCTTGTTTAATTGATCCTGATTTCAAAGAGTCAATCAATTCTGTAAATTGCTTTTTATAAGAAGTTAGAATATCATTGAATGATTGAAGTTGTTCATCAGTTAAAACAGATCGGATAAATTGCAACTCACGTTGATGGGCCATACGTGAATTTTTAATAAAACGCTCTCCCCGTAATTGATAATTAAACAAAGCCTGGTCATGTTGCTCCAGCCGTTCAAACAGAGCCGCTTTTTCTTCATCCGTCAATGTCTGTTGTAAATCCGCAGCGACCTTCCAGAGAAAACCGGGATTATGGTTCCTGCCCTTTCCAAAATGGCGTTTAAGGGATTTACGGAGATTATCGGCACTGTTTTTGCTTAAATTAAGGTTCGAAATAAGATCGGTGGATAAATTCTGCAATTCAGGATCATTTAGCTCATTAGTATTATCCCGTACCGGATTTTCGCAACCAACAAAAAGCACCGACCCGAATATTAAAATTAAAATTTGTTGTTTCATTTTGGATTCCTTCACGATTTAGTTTCGATTTGTTTATTTTGACACTGCTCAGGTGCGAAGGTTAAATGCCAATATAAATTTTATAATTCCTGGGGAATATATTTATGTCGAAAAATCCCTGCACCTATTTCTAATTTAGGCCATGGCTTATAGTTATGGAAATTTCAGGGCAACACCGGAACAGGAGGCCGCCATCACCTATCAATCAGCACCTCTGATGATCCTGGCGGGGGCCGGTACGGGAAAGACTTCCACTTTGATTCACCGAATCCTCTATCAGGTAAGTAATAAAAGAATGCAGCCGGATCAGATTGCTATTCTGACGTTTACTGAAAAGGCGGCCGCTGAACTGAAAAATCGCTTTTCTATATTCACTGAATTCAATGTAGAGGATTTGACTATCTCGACTTTTCATGCTTTTTGTAATCTGCTGGTCAGGACGTACAGCGATTCACCCGATTCTGAAAAAGTTCTAATCAAAGAAAATGATACTGCTTTTCTGTTGTTACAGCATTTTGACGAACTGACATTTTTAACATCGGAACAATTCAAATTAAATCCAACTAAGGCAGTCCGTGGCAGTTTTTTACCCTTTTTTAACCGCATCCGGGATGAATTGATTTCACCGGACGAGATCGATAAGAAATTCAGATCCCTGCCGGTCGTTGAAAAAGATATACAAAGTCTTTTCCGGAATCTCAGTGATCGTGTTTCACCGGAGGAGTACTCCCGACAATTATCAGACCTGATATTAGTTTATAAAAAATACCAGGACTGGAAACAGGAAGCCGGATTCGTGGACTATGGAGATATGATCCTGGATTGCTGGTACCTGCTAAATAATAGCCCCCAAATTCTCCAACAAATCCAAGAAAAATATCGTCATTTTATTATCGATGAATATCAGGATAATAATTATGCCCTGAATAAAATCATTCACTTATTGGCATCCAGGCACCGCAGCATTACGGTTGTCGGAGATGAAGATCAATGCATCTACAGTTTCAGGGGGGCAAACTACTATAATATTCAGGACTTTAGAAACCGGTACAAAACCACTTCCGGAAAGGGTGAAATCAAACTCACGATAAATTTCAGATCGACTCCTGAAATACTGAACCTGGCTAATAAATCCATCTCCATGGATTCCAATCGAACAAGCAAAGACCTAATCCCTTTCAAAGATCGACATGGTAAAAAACCCGTCTGGCACATCGGAGAAAAAAATCAAGCTTTAGACCAGATCGTGTCATTGATTAACCATTATATATTCAAGGAAAACAGATTATTTGGAGAGATGGCCATTCTTTGTCGGTCAGTCGCTCAGGTAAAAAAGGTTGCGGAGACATTGCAACAAGCAACTATACCAACCGACGTATTTGTAGAACGCTTTTTCAGCCTGCCAATAATCAGAGATATCTTGGCATGGCTGTATCTAAGTTATAGCAACTACCATACAGAGGCTGCTTTTCATCGCCTGATGAGGAAACACCTTCCACCGCAGTTATCTGCTTTAATCGCCAGAACGTTACATCTGGCTGATTTCGAATCATTTTACAATGGTTATCCTGAAAACCCGAATGATAATCCTGATTTATTATTTCATTCTCAGGAGTTGTCCTGGATGATTGAACAGGTTCGATTCTTACGACACCGGGTTAACCAGAAAGTTCACCCTGATGAACTGGTATGGGATATTCTTCAACAAACCCGTTTACTCAATTCAGCACAAAAATTTTATCGTCATCAGGAGCGGATTAATTTGGTAAACGTGGGACATCTTCTGGAATTGGCAAAAGTATTCTCTACTCATGATAAACAGCGAACCATTCAGGACTGGGTACAATATCTTGAAATATTAAATTACGATGGTAAATATCCGGCTGTAAGACCCACTTTACATCATCCCAGTGGAGCGATACAGGTCATGACGATTCACCAAAGCAAAGGACTTGAATTTCCTATCGTAATTGTACCTTTTTTACGATCGAACAGTTTTCCCAGTTCCTATCGCAAACAGACACTTGTGTCAGTCCTGCCTGAGCCCTGGTACCGATGGAAAGCACCGGAAGTTCTCGCCCCGGAAACGGAACATTTAAATGAAGAAAGACGGATCTTTTATGTGGCTATAACTAGGGCAAAGGAAGAATTACATTTATTTGGACCCGAAAAATATCAATCCAAATTGTTAAAAGAAATTTCAGAACCGTTAAAAACACTGATCAGGAGACACAACATGCCGGAAACCATTCAAGAAGAAAAACCCAATATTGATATCCAAGTACAGCGCTTAATGGTGGAATTGAACCGTGAATTGGCAGCGAGTCAGTGGGAAAATGCCCGTCAGGCCATAGATGCAATTCAAAAATTGAAACAAGGTGATAAACCGGATAAGGATCATCCCTATGTATTTTTATCGGCCATCGAGGAAGAAAAACCACAAACTCCAAGCACTCAAATGCTGACCCTCTCTGCCAGCTCCGTAGAGGAATATGCCCAATGTCCCTACAAATACCGTTTGGCAAAGATTGATAAAATACCTGAACGAAAAAGTATGGCTGAAATGGAGTTCGGCAATATCATCCACAAAGTTTTGCAACAGTTCCATTCGTCTAAAAACCAAACGTTGGAACTATTATTGGAATTATTGGAATCTAACTGGAAGTCTGAAGCGTTTGAATATTTAATCCGCGAACAGGAATTTCGCCACCAGGGTGAGGAACTATTGACAAATTATTACCATTACATTCAAGCTGACCCACCTCAGGTTGTTGATTGTGAATTACAATTCGAGTTCATTATTCCCGATCTGGATGTTCGCCTTAAAGGCCAGATTGATCGGATTGATGAGCACAACGGAAAATTGGATGTTATCGACTATAAAACCGGGACTTTGCGAGCTGGGGAGAAAGCCAAGAACAGTCTGCAACTGGCTCTATATGTGGAAGCAATAAAACGTAAAGCCGTCCACGGTATTGATGGTAAACCGGGAGTCGCCAGACTATTGTATTTGAAAAACCTTGAGGAGCCGTTGAAACCCTATGAATTCAAGACCGAAGATCTGAAACGGCACTTATTAAAAGTACAACAGGCAGCGGCCGGAATCCGCGCTAATGCCTTTGAGCCCAATCCTAATGATTTTCGGTGTCAATATTGTGATTACCGCCATTTCCTCTGTCCGGCCTGGGAATCAGAATAGAGGAATATTTGTGGTTATTCTTATCCTTTAAAGGCCGGTATTATTTATTGGGAGTGATTTGAAACTGATCCCCGGACCGACGAATGGCCAAATTCTTAGCTTCCGGATTTTTCAGTATATAACGGGATAAATCCCCCATAATAACACCTTTGATTAGCCGTTGAATCGGCCGGGCACCATATTCAGGCCGATAGCCGTTTTCGATCAGGTATTCTCTTACCGATTGATCAAAAGTCAATTGAATACCTTGATCTCTAAGTACTGATTTTGACTCATTCAACCGTAAATCAACGATCTGTCCGATAACCTCGGTATTCAGATTGTTGAATATTAAAATTTCGTCAATCCGATTAATAAACTCCGGCCGCAGGAACTGACGTAATTCTTCCTGCTTTAAGTTTGAGGTCATAACAATAATCGCATTTTTAAAGTTTGCTGTCCGACCCTTGCTATCTGTTAATTGACCATCATCCAATACTTGTAATAAAATATTCAACACCGAAAAATCTGCTTTTTCAATTTCGTCAAACAACACAACTGAATAGGGACGACGGCGAATCTTTTCAGTCAACTGCCCACCCTCTTCATATCCAACGTAACCCGGTGGACTTCCAATCAATTTAGCTACAGAATGTTGTTCCATGAATTCACTCATGTCGATTCTTACCATCGCTTTTTCATTGTCAAAAAGAGTTACCGCTAATGCCTTAGCTAATTCTGTTTTCCCAACCCCAGTATTCCCCAGGAATAGAAACGACCCTAATGGCCGGTGTGGATCGGTAATGCCCAGTTTTGAAATCCGAATAACGTCTGATACTTTTTTTAACGCTTCATCCTGTCCCACGACCCGCCGGCGTAAATAATCCTCCAGTGATAATAATTTTTCTTTTTCTCCCGCCAGCATTTTCTGTACCGGAATCCCAGTCCACTTGGAAACTATTTCAGCAATATCTTCTGTCCCCACTTCAAGTTTCAGAAACTGGTTGCTCTGCAACTCTGCAGTTAAAGCGTCTATATCATTTTCCAATGCCGGTATATTGCTATATTGAAGTTCGGCTGCCAGTTCCAAATTCTGTTCTCGCTGAGCAGCACTGGCCTCTGTACGCAGAGCATCCAACTTTTCCTTTAAATTTTGAATACGGCTAACTTTTTTCTTCTCCGCTTCCCAGATTTCAATATCCCTTTCCAGCTGAGATTTTGACGCATTTATTTCCAGCTCATTTTTTTTCAATCTTTCCTTCGAAGCAGAATCTTTCTCTTTCTTAAGCGCTTCCCGTTCAACCTCTAACTGTAACAATTTCCGGCGTGAATTATCGATTATTTCCGGGGCTGAATTCATTTCCATCCTTATTTTGGCCGCCGCCTCATCCACTAAATCAACAGCTTTATCCGGAAGGAAACGACCGCTGATATACCGATCAGATAGCATCGCTGCGGAGATTAAAGCAGAATCGCGAATACGTAATCCATGGTGTAATTCATATTTGTCCTTGATACCCCGAAGGATTGTAATCGTATCTTCAACGCTGGGTTCTTCAATATAAACCTGTTGAAAACGCCGTTCCAGGGCAGCGTCTTTTTCAATGTATTTTTGGTACTCATTTAAGGTGGTGGCACCCACGACTTTCATTCTTCCCCGGGCTAATTCCGGTTTGATCATGTTGGATACATCCATTTGTCCTTCAACAGCACCGGCACCGATAATTGTATGAAGTTCATCAATAAATACGATGATTTTTCCGTCTTGCTTAATGACTGCCTTGATAAAATTCTTCAATCGCTCTTCAAATTGTCCACGATACATTGCTCCCGCCACCATGGCGCTCAAATCCAAGGTGACTAAACGAACGCCTTTGAGATTCTCGGGAACATCATTTTCGATAATTCGTTTGGCCAGACCTTCCACAACTGTGGTTTTTCCGGTTCCCGGTTCCCCGATTAATACAGGATTATTTTTCGTCCGGCGGGATAAAATCTGGATAATCCGTCGAATTTCCTCCTCCCGGCCGATTACCGGGTCTATTTTACCTTCCCGGGCTAATTCCGTGAGATCAATCCCGTAGGCCTCCAGGGCATTAATTCCCGCTTCAGGATTATTAGTTTGTTGGTTCATAATACTGCTCCTTTTTCGTTATACTTAAGGGGCAGAAAATATGCCAGATGAAACATGAGCGACTGTTTGGCATTCACCCGGTATTACCTAAGACAAAAGGTGTAATTTATCGAAACCGATCGGGCATTATGGCGTACTGCCGATTAGAGCCTCCGGAAATACAGATTAAAGTATCTGTTATCTGAAAATTGTTATGCCATTACATTCTCGGTTCCACTCTCCCGGACGAATAAACAGGCTGTATCCAGTTCATGAGCCACTCGCCGCATCATTTTAATGTCAAATGATTCCGGTACACCGAAAATATTTATATCCGCAGCCCGACCGATATAAAGCTGCTCGAAAAATTGACCTACCAGAACTTCCTGTTTTGCATCCAGTGGTAACCGAGCCTCTTCTGAAATCACTTGCAGCCGTTTCAGGGCTCTGGGGACCCGTTCTTCTGACGTTACTACCTGAACCAGTTTTAAAAACCCTTTCCAGTTCCGCTCGATCTGCAACGCAGTAAGGATGGATAAATTCCTATTCGGGCTTTTTGAACCCATCCAGAGGTTTATTTTCATCTTCTGACCGAATCGTTTAATATCGTGGGGTTTCAGAACCAGCAAGCCCATTGCCTCCCGCTTGGCAATTGTCATCAAGGCTTCCAAGCGGCTGTCCTTATAGGCGTCTTCACTCATGGAGAGGAACATGACATTGGGCGGTAAAAAAGCACCTCGCATGGCCTGAGTAGCAATACTGATACCTTCGATAAAATCATTCGCTTCCAGTACTGTTTCAGTCACCAGGATTTTTTCCTCTTTCAAAATTGAGGACAGTTTCTCTAACTGAGTGGTTAGTATTTGCTCTTCTTCTGAGCGTGGTTCGAGATTTGGCTTTTCGGTTCTTTCCAGAAACCGATCCACCAGTTCCAACAAACCCTGGCGGAGACCGCTTTTAACAATTTTAACAGTCACTAAACGGATACTTCCTTTGGGATAAATAATGTCGCGAACGAACCGTAACCGGCGGCGCCAATATTTCGGATTTTCAATTGGTACTAACAGGTTAGGTTTCCAAGACTTTGCACTGGAGGGCATTTTGGCTGATGTTCGAACCGCCCACTCGGCAATGGCATTGAACAAACCCTGGCGTACATCACCCCAGGGTGCCCGGTGATTGAGGCGCACCTGCCAAAAATAAACAATCAGAATCACAACAATGGCCGAACCGGCGAATACCGGGTTGATCAAGAACATGGCCACGGCGCACCAGAGAGTCCCAATTAAAGGAATAATCATTGGTACATTAAAAGTGGGACGGTAAGAAACAATGCCAATACTTTTTTCAATCAGGACGACCAGGTTAATGGTGCCATAGGTAATCAAAAAGAACATGGTCAAAAGCGGTGCAATCGTATTTAAATCACCAAGGATTAATGCCAGTTCTACAATTAATCCGGTGAATAGAATCGCTATTTGAGGTTCTCCATTCTTTCCGCGGCGGGCAAAATATTTTCCAAATGGAATCACCTTATTCTTCCCCAGAGCCAGTAAAGTTCGAGGTCCACCTACAACTGAGCCCATGGCAGAAGATAAGGTGGCGCCTAAAATGGCTCCTAGTACCGGCCAATGCCAGCGGGAAATATCCACCATTACCTGATAGTTAGAACGCAATTCTTCCGGTGAGACTTTGTGTGCCAACCAATAGGCAATAACCACATAAATCACAAATGAAAGGGCAATCGAAGATAAAATACCTCTACGGAGACTTATTTTAGGGTCCTTTAATTCACCGGACATGGCAGCCCCTGCTTCAATGCCGGTTACCGCCGGGAAAAAGATTGCGAAAACACTCCAGAAAGGTACCTGTTCATACCCACCCCAGATCACAATTTTTGAAACATTTGCTCCCATCCCGGAAAAAAATGAGAACAGAGAAAAACCAATCAAAAACATAATTATGTACTGCAACCTCATTGCCAGATGAGCGCTTAACATGGAAGTAATTAATAAAGACAGCAGTACAACTGTTGAAACAATCAACTGGTCGTGCTCCTGAAATATGGCAGTCCATCCTTCCGTAAAACCCACAATATACATGGCGGCACCCAGTGATTGTGATAGATAAAGTGGCAACCCTACCGCCCCTCCGATTTCCAACCCCAGGGAGCGGGAAATAATGGCATAACTACCTCCATCACCGATTTTCACATTGGAAGTCATGGAGGCAATTGCCAATCCAGTGGTAATCGTGACAATTTTTGCCAGAACGATAATGATCAATGCTCCGCCAAAACCGGCATTTCCCACAACCCAGCCCAACCGGAGATACATAATGACCCCCAAAATGGTCAGAATCGTCGGTGTAAAAACACCCTCAAACGTACCAAACCGCTTACGCTTGATCATTTATTCAGTCTGAAATAAAATAATGAATCGATTACTCTGGGGCTAAAACCAGTTCCAGAATCCCGCTAAAATTATTCAGTTGGATCAATGCCTTCCGAGGCGCTACCGCTGTTCCGCGCTCCACTGACACATAATCCGAAGTGAAGGTATATTCTTGCAGGGCGCTGTGGTCAATATCTTCAATCCGGATATAACTGGTGTCTTTACCAGTGAAATCTGTAACAACTACAGTTGACGAATAAGTCTGTTGAGCAGCCAGGGTCAATTTTATTTCATAATTTTCTTCGAATATGTACTGATTACCCCGGACTGAAAAAGTAAACGCTTTTTCAGTATTTACTACTACAGGAAGATTTTCAACCAGTCCATTATCAGGTTCAGCGGGACCAACGCAGCTGATATAAAATAACAGCAGTAACAAAAAACTGGTCGGTTTCAAGATTTCTCATCCTTCAAAGTGGGTTTTTCCATTTCCTGCCCCAACTGAAGGTCTTTAATCTTATCCATGGGTTTTTCCAATTGTCTCAGACGAGGACCAGAGAGGTCATCGTAATGTTTGGTGACGGTCACCAATGATTTACCCAGAGCTTCTAATTTCACCACAAATTTTTCCCACTGAGCCCGGAAAACAGTCACCAGATTCTGCATTTCACCGGCTTTTTGTTCCATGGAAAAATTAGAGACTGCCTGCCTAATTAGTGATAGTATAGCATACAAGGTAACGGGAGAACATAGCAGTATTTTTTTGGAAAGGGAGAAATCGATTAATTCGTGGTCTTCCTGATTCAGGAAAGAGTAAATACTTTCATTTGGAATAAACATCAGCACATAATCCACGGTGCCTTTGGTAGGATCGATATAAGAACGTTTGGCAATCTCCTTTACATGATTATGGACATCAGTAATAAAAGCTTTCTTTTCTGCTTCCTGTTCCCCTTCATTTTCACTGGCCAGGTAATTCTCATAATGACTAAGGGGGAATTTAACATCCATATGGATCAATTTCTGATCAGGTAGATAAAAAGTAAAATCCGGACGGTCTTCACCGGCCTGTGATTGCTTGACATAGTTAATACCTTCACTAAAACCAATAAAATTCAAAATATCCTCCACCATTCGTTCTCCCCACTGACCCCTGGCTTGAGAACTGGATAATATTTGCCGGAGCTGGGCGGTTGTATCCTTTAACTCCGAAATCCCATGCTTCGATGCTTCCATTTGACCTTTTAATTCCGATGTACGGTCTGATAAGGCTTTCAAATGTGCTTTCATATCCGCTAAGGTGGAATCGATTAATTTCTTTTTTTCCTCCAGTTTTCCATCAGAGGATTTCAATAATTCGCTGAATTTCCCTTCGGCAATAGTTAAAAACATCTCCAGATTCTGATCCAGAGCTTCCCTGGAAAGACTGCTGAATTCTGTTTTTAACTGTTCATGACCGGTTTGGAGTGTATCTACCTCCCGCTTACGAAAATACCAGATAATTAAACCCCCCAGGGCAAAGCCAATCAGAAAAAGAATGATTCCATAGATTGTTGTCATATTATAAACTACACCAAATCAGTCAATATTAATCAGTGGAATTAGGATTAAATGAACCTTTTAAGCCCAACTCTTCTGCTTTCGCTTTCAAAGCATCGATCATGAATTGAATATGTTCGGTCAAATCTAACTTCAATTCCTCTACACCTCGATAAATATCATCCCGGTTTACACTGGCAGCAAAGGATCGTTGTTTTAATTTCTTTTTAACTGATTTAGGTTTGACTTCAAGAATCGACTTGGAAGGTCGAACATAGGTTACAGCAAAAATAAACCCGGTTAATTCATCCACTGCAAACAGTGCTTTGGCCATTAATGAATCCCGGGTAACCCCTGTGTAACTGGCATGTCCCATAATGGCTTCCCGGATTGAATCCGGGTACCCTTTAGCTTTTAATATTTGATTTCCCTTGTAGGGATGTTCTTCCGGGGTAGGATAGCGTTCATAATCAAAATCGTGCAATAAACCGGTAATACCCCATTCGTCTGGATCACCACCATATTTTTCGGCCATTTTCCGCATACTCTGTTCCACTCCCAGGGCATGCCGGCGGAGGGAATCGCTCTGGGTAAACTCATAAAGCAATTCCAGGGCTTCGGTTCTAGAAGGGCAACTAGTCATACCGGAAATTAATGAAGCCCCGGCGGCTATTCAACCAATCCGGGGCTTCTTTGGGGAGGATAGTGTATAAGCTAAACCTTAATCAAATCTAATACTAAGCGGATAACTTCTCCCGTAGCGGACCCTTTGCTATGGTAAGGCAGATTTCGACTGCCCCATGCCGTTCCGGCAATGTCGAAATGTACCCATGGAATCCCATTATTTACAAATGCTTTTAAAAAGGCCGCTCCGGCAATGGTTCCCGCTTCACCGCGAGCACCAGTATTCTTGACATCCGCTATCTGGGATTTCACCTGTTCCAGATATTCATCCCATAACGGTAATTCCCAAACTTTCTCCCCGGTATTCCGGGATGATTCCTTTACTGCTGCCAGTAATTTTTGATCCGTGCCTAAAATACCCGTAGCCACATGACCTAAAGCAATCACTACGGCTCCGGTGAGCGTAGCAAAATCCAGGATATATTCCGGTTCATAATGTTTACAGGAATAGGAAAGGGCATCTGCTAATATAATTCTGCCTTCTGCATCCGTATTCAGTACTTCAATTGTTTTTCCGTTATAGGCGGTCAGAATATCACCCGGTTTATAAGCTTTGGACCCGCTGAGATTTTCAGTCGAAGGAATAATACCGACAATATTTATTTCTGGTTTTACCGTAGCTACAACTTTCATCACTGCTAATACAATCGCCGAACCACACATATCATATTTCATCTCGTCCATTTTAGCTGATGGTTTGATCGATATGCCGCCACTATCAAATGTTAACCCCTTCCCTACCAGAACTTTGGGTTTCTGACTCTTATCAGTACCCCAATATTCCATTACAATAAATTTGGGCTCTTCACCGGAACCGGAGGCCACTCCGGCCAGAGCACACAGTTTCATTTTCTCAAAATCCGGACGGCTGAATACAGTGACTTTCATTCCGTCGGTCTTACCGATGTTTTCCGCCTGGTTGGCTAAATACGAAGGGGTAACTACATTACCGGGACGATTTCCCAAATCCCGGGCAAAACATACGGCCTGACTATTTATAACGCCCTTCTCAATCCCTTTTTTATCTCCGCCAACAATTACTGCCGATTGCAACAGGAAAGGGTTCTTCTCAGAATCTTCCTCTTCTGATTTAAACTCGACAAATTGATAACTTCCCAGGACTAACCCTTCTGAAAGGGCTTGAGAAAAGGAAGCTTGTTTCCCCTCTTTTGGAACCAGGAAAGTAATTCGGGCTAATTTTTTTTCAATCGCCGCTTTAGTAACAGCAGCTCCTGCTTTGCGAAGGGTTTCAGTCGAAAACTGATCTCGTTTTCCCAACCCAACAGCAAAAGCACGAAATCCTTTTTTCCCTGATAAATCCACTACCTCCGCTTCTTTTCCCGAAATCATCCCGGAGGCGATGGCGTTAGTTAAAGTCCGCCCCAGGGATCGGTTCACACTCTGAAGCTGACGTGAAAGCCTTAAATTATCAAAAATACATACTGCTACGACATCACTGTCTATTTTTCGCCAATCGGATTGGGTGTACTTTACCTGTGTGAGATGAGCCATTTTTTCCTTCTTGTTACTATCTTTTATGAATAATGCATTTAATGAGGGGCGGGAAGTTACACTAATGCTTTCCGAAACCCAATCAATTATCCATTAAGTTACTGTATTTTTCATTATGCATCTCAAAGAAACGAAACAGATATCTTTTAAGAGCACTAGTATCCCTTACTGACGTTGGGAAACAAGCGTTTGGATAATATCTGGATCAGCCAGAGTAGAAATGTCTCCCAAGTCATCTATTTTCCCCTGAGCGATGTTTCGTAAAATTCGACGCATAATTTTCCCAGAGCGGGTTTTTGGTAATGCCGATGTAAACTGTATTTTATCCGGTCTGGCATGGGGGCCGATTTCCGCCGTTACCGCTTTTCTGATTTTATTCCCGATACTATCGGAAACATCAATACTTGTCATTAGAGTCACAAAAGCGTAAATCCCCTGTCCTTTTATATCGTGCGGAAAACCAACCACCGCTGCTTCCGCCACGCCTTCGGCTTTACCGATTGCACCTTCTACTTCAGCTGTCCCTATTCGATGCCCGGAGACATTTAAAACATCATCGACCCGGCCCGTAATCCAGTAATATCCGTCTTTATCCCGCCGGGCACCATCCCCGGTCAGATAGTATCCGGGATAAGCTGAAAAATAGGTTTGTTTAAAGCGTTCATGATCTCCATACACCGTTCTCATTATTCCCGGCCAGGCAGTTTTTATAGCTAATAAACCCTGGACGTTATTCCCCTCAATTTCCACCCCTTTATCATCCAATAATACGGGTACAATTCCAAAAAACGGAAATGTAGCTGATCCCGGTTTTAATGAAGTTGCTCCTGGTAATGGTGTTAGCAGAATACCACCTGTTTCTGTTTGCCACCAGGTATCCACGATGGGGCACTGTTCTTTACCAACAATCTGATAGTACCAGAGCCATTCCGGTTCTTTGATCGGTTCACCTACAGTTCCCAAAATACGAAGACTCGACAGATCGTGCTTTTCAACCCATTGGTTCCCCTCTTTCATAAGAGCTCTTAACGCGGTAGGAGCCGTGTAAAATATATTAACCTTATGTTTTTCGACTACCGCCCAGAAACGTCCATAATCAGGATAATTAGGCACTCCTTCAAACATTACGGAAATCGCCCGATTGGCAAGTGGTCCATATACAATATACGAGTGACCTGTTATCCACCCGATATCTGCCGTACACCAATAAATATCCCCCTCGTGATAATCAAAAATTTGCTCATGACTATAGGCAGCATAGACCAAATAACCTCCCGTTGTATGTAGAACACCTTTTGGTGTGCCCGTTGAACCCGAGGTGTAAAGAATAAATAATGGATCCTCAGCATCAGCAGGTTCCGGAGCACAGAACGGATCCGCCATACTGATTTCAGAATGCCACCATACATCCCGTTCTGCCTGCATCGCCACTTTTTCACGCGTCCTTTGAACAACAATTACCGTCTGAATAGAAGGTGTATTCTCCACTGCCTTATCAGCATTTTCCTTCATTGGAATATTGTTCTTTTTACCCCGAACTCCAGTATCCTGAGTGATTAACATTTTACACTGCGAATCGTTGATTCGGTCTCTTAATGATTCAGCACTGAAGGCACCGAAGACAACCGAATGGACGGCACCAATCCGGGTACATGCCAACATGGCAATGGGGAGTTCCGGTATCATTTGCATGTACAAACATACACGGTCTCCCTTTTTAATGCCGTGCGATTTAAGAACATTAGCAAATTTTTGTACTTCGTTTAATAATTGTTTATAAGTAAACGACCTGCTTTCATCCGGATCGTTTCCTTCCCAGATAAGGGCGACTTTATCTCCATAACCGGATTCAACATGGCGATCGAGACAATTATAACTGACATTTAGTTGTCCCCCCTTGAACCACTCGATTTCTGCTTTGACAAAATCATATTTCATCACTTTGTTCCATTTTCGAACCCAGGTAATCCGTTTCGCAACATTAGCCCAAAACACTTCAGGTTCGGCAATTGATTTCTTATATAGATCAGTGTACTGTGCCATGGATTTAATATGTGCACGACGGGAAAAATCATTTTTAGGGGAATAAATATTTTCAGTCATTTTTAATTCCTTGCAATTACTTAGTTTACTTAAATATTGTGATTATAAATTAAGATATAAAGGTCTTATTATCAAAATATTAACCGTTATTTCAGTCATTAGATTTTAATTGTTTTAATGAATAGTTTAGTTCCTGGTTTCTTTTAAAAACCAATATTTTTTCATCCACTAACTCATCTCCCTTTCGAACCTGTAACAGGTGTTGCCCTTTTTCTACATATAATTGAATCCGTTTTTTGCTCCAGATATATTTTTCATCGAGTGAGAATGTGAGACCTTTTTCCTTAGTATTAAATAAAACCTTTAACAATGGACGTAATCTGAAATTGACTACACCAGATCTGGCTGATTGGATTTCAATTTGTTTTTTAGCCGGAGCCCAACCCTCCAAAGATAATTCAAAGGTGTATTCACCCGTATTCATTTGATAATCCTTCAATGGAGTGTTACCCACTGCCGAACCGTCGATGATCACATTTGCTCCTGGTGGTACACTCTCCACCGTCACCGGGATTTGACTCCATAACAGGCCAACACAGAATAATAAGAAAATCGGTTTCATGGAATCAATTCTAGATATTTTTTCAGCACCCAGCCTTGAAATAATTGAACCTTTTCAGAATTATTCGATTGAACTGCCACCGTTCCGAAAACACGATCACCGGAGACTTTGGAAACCTGAACACGCTCACCTTCAGACAGGAAAAACAGAACAGTAGCACCATTTTCAGGACCTTCTTTAAAGGGAACGAGATTCTCCAGCACCTGATAAGGATTGGTATCGTCAGAATCTATTTCAATTTTTTTAAGATGAATTGTTTGAGTCCCCGTATGACCGTTTTTTATTTCAACAAATCCTGACCAGGGTGGAAACTGTCCTTCTGTTGAAACCATCACTTTGTATTTGTCAGGTAGATTTTCTCCAGCTTTAATATCAATTCGCGCATATCCCAAGGAATCGGTGATGCCCTCCGCTAACAACTTCGATTGACCGATTACAGAAACAATCGCCCCTTTCACCGGGGTTCTCTGCTCTCCGTCCAGTACTGTTATTTTCAGTTGGTTAGATGGTGGTTCAATAATAAAAGGGGTTAATTGTAATTCCGGACTATCTGGTACTGTAAAAAATTGATTTTGCGGAATAAAATCTCCACCCAGCGGTGTAAGGATGGCCATATTCCCCAAATCTTCCGAACTGAAAATATTCACTGGAAGAACAACTTTAATGGGTTCATCCGGAAAAAAAATCTTTTCCATCAATGGTTCAGCCGGACGGTTCCTTTGTTGCAATGTCAAGCGGAAGGCACTGGGATCGGCATTTATTGTTTGCACGGGAATTATGATGGTCAGATCACTAGAAGTAAATTGAATTGTAACATCAGGATCCTTATTCAACAAAATTGGCTCAGGATAAACGGACACCTTGGGACCCAGGCAGGAAAATATTCCCAATGATAAAAATAATAGTGATATGGAACCAGTCAGGGGCGGTTTAATCACACGTTTTCCTATGGGGGAACTTTTCATAGTGATCAGTATTATTTTTTTTCACCGCCACCATGATCACCGTCGCCACACAGGCCAAACTACTGTTTGCCTCCCGATCCTCCGCCATCGCCTCCACCTGAATAGTGATCGATGTTTTACCCGCATCGATGACTTTAGCCACAAAATTAACCCAGTTTCCAAGAATCACCGGTTTTTTAAATTCTACCTGCTTAATAACCCGGGTCACGGCCCCTTCAGCGCCGGTTCCCTGCAGGAATCGGTGCGCAACCTTCCCGGCGGCTAAATCTATCCATGCGATCATTTGTCCGCCAAAAAGGGTTCCCACAACATTGATGTGGTTGGGCATAACCAACTGGGAGTAATGTGCTATATAATCCTTCATATATCGACAGTATCTTTTTAAAGAAACTATTGCTGCTTTATTAAAGATGAAACTTGAAATTGTTTATAATTGAAGTAAGGGAGATAAAAAAAGCCCCGCCAATTAACCCTCGAGAAAATCTTTTTTCCCTGAAGAGCACGCCACACCAGCGGGGCTTTCAGGGGAATTTTATATGATTCAAAAGATAATATCCAACTCTTTTTTTAATCTGAAATAGAATTATTCATAGCCCGTCGCTCCCCTTCCGCCAGATCCACCTTATTTAATAATAGCGCTCCGGGGATGAATAATAATAGAATCGATAGAATTCCCATCCTTGGATCATTGGCGATTAGACCCACCGTTCCCACTAATGGAGGACCAATAATCGCAGCAAATTTCCCCAGCATATTGTAAAAGCCAAAAAATTCAGCGGCCTTATTCTCCGGGATTAATCTGGCGTACATGCTGCGACTCAGCGCCTGAATTCCACCCTGAAAGAGCGCTACTAAAATAGCTAAAATATAAAAATGCCAGGTCTCCTTCATGAAATAGCCAAATATTGTAATACCGCCATAACCGCAAATCGCAATAATCACCGATCGTTTGATTCCTACTTTCGATGCGAACCAATTGTAAAGCAAAGCAGCCGGGAAGGCCACAAATTGCACCAACAGCAATGCTTTGATCAGGGTTGAGGCAGGAAACCCAATCGATGTCCCGTATTTAACCGCCATCCGGATAATCGTATCCACACCGTCAATATAGAGCCAGTAAGCCAGCAGGAAAAGACCCACGATTTTTAATTCTCTTATCTGGCGGATTGTTCCTATCAGTTGCCCCCAACCTTGAGCCACAGCAGTACTTAATTTAACTGGATGTACTGCTTCTGGCTCTTTCACAAAAATCATGATTGGAATAGAAAACACAGTCCACCAGACTGCCACCATTAAAAAGGAAAGACGAATGGCAGTGGCACCATCAGATATCCCAAATAATTCCGGTTTCTGGTACATCAGTACATTTACGAGAAATAACAGTCCACCGCCAATATAACCCAAGGCAAAACCCAGGGATGAAACATAGTCAATACGTTTTTTGGAAGCAACCCCCACTAACAGGGAATCGTAAAAAATATTCCCGGCCATAAAACCGGCCGTGGCCAAAGCATAAAAAAATAATGCCATCTGCCACTGACCCTGCTTAACCATCCACAAACCACCGGTCATAATAATACCGATAAAAGCAAAGAAGATTAAAAACCGTTTTTTAGCGGTTCCCTTATCGGCGATTGCTCCCAGGAAAGGCGCCAGAAGCGCGATCAGGACTGATGAAGCTGAATTACCAATCCCCAGGTAAAACGTACTTTCATTTACATTGGAAGTTGTGGACCAGTATTGTTCATAGAACACAGGAAAAAAGCCGGCCATAACTGTGGTAGTAAAAGCGCTGTTTGCCCAGTCATATAAAGCCCAACTCCATATGGATTTCCGATCATCAAGCATAAGCGGTAGTTGTCATTCCACTAAAAGAATATAGGTTTAGTTCTACCAGCCCTGGAAATAAGAACTCCAGGTAATCCACATGGTTCGGTATCCAAAAGCGTGATAGGTTAAAAAAGGGATATACCAGCTTAATCCAACCTCCAACTCAAAAGGCATCGGACCTATTTTTGTCAAGGGGTCAGCATTCATGAATGTTAAAACGGCATACTGTCGGGAAATGAATCTTCGCGTGTCGTAGTGCCGGCGGTGAGCCATCCAATTATTCCAGGAATGACTTGTAGAGAAATGCTGGGTTCTCCCGCTCATTTCCCAACTCAATCCTCCGGAGATAAACAATCGTTGTGGCCAGAATTCCAGTTTACCGTCGATCTGACCTAAAACTCGATTTCCCTCCTGGTATAATACGGTTTCACCAATCAAAGCAGAAATCGAATCCGGGTCAGTCATCGTAGTCCATAAAAAAGTGATCGGTGGATTTACCAGTTCCCGGCTGAAACGGCTGAAACCTACATTCCAGGTCACATCAATTAACCGATGATAAAGATTAGTATAAAATTCACCAAATAATTTAAATCGCCATTCGGAAAGTCCCGTTCCCAGTGGCAATTGAGAGAATTGAACCGGAATGCCACTCTGATCCACTCTGGCCCCATCATATGCATTTAACCGCTCTGCAAATGGCATGGTTAATTGAAAACTAACGTAAAGAGAAAAATTTCCCTGCTGACTCCAGGCCGGTTTTCCCGCCAATAAATAATTAAACCCCAGGGTAATATCACCCAGACCGGAAGCAGAGGTTTTCGGTGGGTAATAGAAATTCAATAAACTGTCAATTCCGGTAGTGGAAGAATCGCCGGAAACATCCCAGTTGATCAAACGCTCGCCAAAACGTATGAACGGAATTTCCAGAAAAGCAGTAACCCGATTGGAAAACCCGTAATCAAGATTCAAATGTGAAATTTTGAAATGTTGCTCCGTGAACTTATTAAGATGAAATTGGGTTGAATCCAATGTATACAGATAATCCTTCCACCCATTTTTTCCGTCATTACCTTTCCAATTCCCTTTTGAATCCTCATATCCCAGCTTTATTCGCCAGACATTCTGGGGAACGGTCAAATATGTCTGGGAAAAAATGAATACCGGTAGCAATAATACCGGGGTAAAAAGACGGTTTACCATACTCTAATAATAGATTAAAAAACGCCGGCGAAAATCATTAAACCGGACTACATCATGAAACCAGAGGGGCGGCAGGTAGTTCGGTGGTTTTTGTTGAGCTGCGAAGATCCGCAGTTGGTTGTAGCCATATAATTTATCCATGCGATCATTATCAGCCCATTTGAACTCCCGGGGGTAGAGTTGGCTAGCCAGAATAATCACAGTTGTAGCGGAGGCTAAGGGATCAAACTGGTTCTTATCAGTTATTTCAATATCAATCCCGCTGCAGAGTTCCCCGTCGTAAAGAGGAATCATTTTTTCTCCCTGACGATGACGCGGGACATATTGAACCACCCGCAGTTTAATTCCCGGAAGGTTGTACTTCAATAATCGTTCGGCCAGATGTTGTCCAGACAACCAGGGAGCTCCTACACGCAGATAGGGTCTGTCAGTACCCCGGCCATCATTTAAATTAGTTCCTTCAATTAACCCAAACCCGGTGTAGGCTAAATTGGTTTCCAAATCCATTAATTCAGGAGTCGGCTTTACCCAGGGATGATCCATATCATCAAACCACTTTGTCCGCTTCCAGTTGATCATGGGGACTACAGTGAGATCAACTCGTTTCAAATCTTTTACCCAGCCCATTTCATTAATCATAATTGCGTACTCACCAATGGTTAATCCATGCCTGACGGGAACCAGATGATAGCCTTCGAACGATTGGTAGGGTATCCTAACGACAGGACCATCGACCCTATCTCCTCGTAAAGGATTAGGCCGATCGAGCACCATCATGGGGAGCGACCATTCACTGGCAGCTTCCATGATTTTGGTTAAAGTGGTCATATAGGTAGAATAGCGCACACCAGTATCCTGAATATCCACAAGAATCAGATCAAGGTCCCGCAGGGACCAATCCGGTGGTATAACACGGCGACTGAATAGATCCACAATTCTGGCCCCGGTTGCAGTATCGATTTCCTGATCACCGAGAAACTTCAGACGCTCATTCTCAGTGACAAACATACCATATTGAGGAAGGAAAATAATTTTAACCTCAATCTCCGGATAATCTTTCAGTAAATCGAGTAGATGTCTTCCCTGACGATCAACCGCAGACTGGTTGCAGAAAACACCGATCGATTTCCCGTATAAAGGTTGAAAATCCATTTGTTCCAGAACATCCAGACCAAAAAATACAGCGGGATGAAATGATAGATCGGGTACCGGCAATACGGTGCTGTATTTAAAATTCTGTCCCCATCCGGGAGTGAGGAATAGAATCACCATTATCAGTAATCGGATGATATTATGTTTAAGCTTAATTAATCTAAATATTCTAATCCTATGAATAGTGTTTTTCAGTTTAATCATTATTTCATTAAAAAGACAAAATGACCGGTACTTAATCTTTCAAGAAAATGTGTTGTGTCCTGCCATGTATTCCGGTGAAAATAACATAAGGAGTGGTTTGTATAGCAGCAGCAATTTCCTCAACCCTCAGTTCGTCCGGGCCCCCTTTTCCAAATAAAAGGACTTCTTCACCAACCCCGGGAGATTGTCCTTTAAAATCAACCATAAATTGATCCATACATACCCGCCCGGCGATTTTATACCGGGAACCCCGCCAACAGACATGCCCTGACTCATACCAGGGCCGGGGAAAGCCGTCGGCAAACCCGCATTGAATTACGCCGATGGTGGTGTCACTTTTTGTGGAGTAAACACCGCCATAACTAATTTGAGTACCGGCTTTAACCTTTCTGACCGTCACTACCGGGGCACGATATTCCATTACCGGCTGAATGGGCAATTCCATCGGGACTTCATTAGACGGATAGGCACCATATAGCAACATACCCACACGAACCAGATTAAAAGGATTCTGGTCCAGATTTAATACAGCACCACTGTTAGACAAATGAACATATTTAAATTGGTAGTCTAAGCTGTCAGCAAGCTCCAAAACTGATGAAAATTGTTTCAATTGAAATTCTGCAAAGGTCAGATCACCTTCATCAGCAGTAGCTAAATGTGAATAAATACCTTCGCAACGTATTCCCGGGTTTTGTTTCAATCGGTTAATCACTTCGGTTAATGCTTCAATTGGCATTCCCAGACGGGTCATACCGGTATCCACTTTTAAATGGAAACGGGGACTCTCTCCATTTTTCTGCAGATAATTAAGGGTATGGTCAAGGTCATCGGGCCAAGCCAGGTTCAAAATCAAATTGTTCTCCGCCGCGGAGTGCAATAATTGGGAATCCAATCGGCTGAAAATTAAAATATCACTTTGGAGACCGGCCTGACGTAATTCAAGGCCTTCAGCAACTGTAAAAACAGCAAAAAAATCACAACCTTCTTTTTCAAGTATCCGGGCACACTCCACTGCTCCATGACCATATCCATCGGCTTTCACAACGGCCATAATTCGTTTGTCCCCGACACGGGAACGAACCAGCCGATAATTTTCAACCAGCCAATCCAAATGAATATAGGCTTTAGGTCCTCGCATGAATTCAATTTCCGGGTTTACGGTAACATCGCTTTAAAAACGATTTTAAGGAGTCAAAGTCCCCGAATATTTCCGTACTACAGGCCATAATCCATCCACTTAAATCTTCCGGAGGAAGTTGATTCACCAAATAAATCGGTTTCCCGGAATCATAGCCCATGGTCACTTCTCCAGCGGTTCCAGCCCCTTTGAACACACCTTCATTCCAAAGACAGATTATATAATCCACTGACTGCACCATTTCTAAATCCCGCGTTACACAATTTCGAATGAATTCAGCATATTTCCCCGGCTGAGAATATTTCCATGAGCGATAATCATGAGCGTTATATTCCTCAGCTAAATTCCCGGACTCGAGGACCGGATTATAGACCGAATGTCCCAGCTCGGTTCTAAGCCATTGCGTCAGGGATTCCCTCCAATTTGCTCCCTCCTGTTGGGCAAATTCCATTGCCCCGGATAAATAAGCGATCATTGGTTCAACTTTCGCTGGAGCAGTTTTCCGTTAATCCAAATCCAACCAAAAGTTATAATCAGAGGAATAATTATTCCCTGCCAATCAAACCGGTGGTAGAAAATCAACGCCCGTAGACTGGATAAAATTAAACTGGTTGGAAAATGAGATAGTACGGTACCAATGGAATAAGGATAAAACTCAAATTCCACCAGAATACCAGAACCAAATAGAATAACAATAAAAACGATCAAAATAGCGGAGAGATAGGTGGTAATCCGGTCAGTAACAAGAGACAGGGTAATCATCAGGTTTCCCAACAAGGCGCTGAAACCAATGGCATATAACGGGATTAAAATATAGCCCAGTAGCGGAAAGGAATAGGGCGTCAGAATTGATAGAATCAGCATTCCGACAACCACAAAAACCAGAGATTCGGTACAGGCAGCCACCAGAAAAGCAGTGATTAACAGCGTTTTACTCACTGGTGCCAGGGTCATGGGAATAAGTGATTTTTTATGAACCCGTAAATCAAATAAGTCCCGGTATAAATGGGGGAAAACAACCACTCCGGAAATGACCATCAGAATTCCCGGGAAAACCCATAATTCGTAGGGAATCTGATTAATACTGCGGACCATAATATTCTTCATCACCATCGTGATACCCACGTGGAGAATTATCGGAAACAGAATCAGAAAACTGATGGTGGAAAATAAACGGTTTCGTATCAACCACCAGCGTCGGATCAGGAATGCAAGAATCATTCAATTCCCTCCCGGGCAAATTTGGCATCCAGAAGATCCTGCAACCCTAGCTTCTTTAAATTCAAGTCCACCAACACGGCATCGGCGGCCAGCTTCAGTACATCGAACAACACCTTCCGAGTGCTGCTGTAGAACAGAAAACTATCTCCAATCCGGGAAGGTTTTTTCACGTGCGGAATGGTAACCAATTTTGAATACAGCTCCTCCGAAAGGGATTCAAAGTCAATCCGGAACTGGTGAAATTCAAAGGTACTTTCCAACAGACGGTCTAAATGTCCATCTAATACAATTTTACCATCCTGTATAACGAGAATCCGGTCGTGAGCCGCCTCCACTTCCGGCAGAGACTGACTGACATATAAAACCGTTTTTTCACCATGAAAAGATTTTAACAGATTCCAAGTCTGGCGAAAGGACTCCGCATCCATGTAGGCGGTTGGTTCATCTAAAATCAATATGTCCGGATCATGAACAAGAGCTCTTAATAACATGGCTTTCTTTAAGAGTCCCGGGGAAACATTTTTAACACTTTTCGATAAATAATCAACAAGGCCCAATTTCTGGGCACAAGTTGATATGCGTTTCGATATTTTGGCATCATTCAACCCGTAGAGGTAACCCATAAAACGGCAGTTCTGTTCAATCGTCAACCAGGGGTCCAGATCATTTTCAAAAGGAACGTATCCAATCCTGGTACTGGTTTCATGACGTCGTTTGATCGTATCGAGGCCATGGACGTACACAGACCCGTATTCCTGATTTTCAACCCCGGCCAACACTCGCAGCAGCGTGGATTTTCCCGCTTCATTATCGCCAACAATTGCTAGCAGAGAACCCCTTTCAATCCCAAAGGAAAGTCCCGCCAGAACGGTCCGGGGACCGGATAGTTTTCCAACCTTTTTTAAGATAATACTCGCTTCCATCGTACCTGCTTATTTAATGGGCTTCATACCAGGAATCACCAACGCCACAATCCACTACAATCGGTATCGACAATGGTAGGGCTGTCTCCATTTCCCGGACAATAATCGGTTTCAAATCTGCTAATTCTTTTTCAGGAACTTCAAACAATAATTCATCATGAATCTGTAAAATCATCATTGCTTTAAAATGATGTTGGGTCAACTGTTTTTGAATGGCAATCATTGCTAATTTGATCATTTCAGCATTAGTACCCTGAATCGGCATATTAATGGCCATTCGTTTTGCCGCTTCACGGTGGAGATGATTCTCGCTATCGATATCCCAAACCGGGCGGCGGCGGCCAAGAATGGTTTCCACATATTGAGAATCCCGTGCCTTTGCCAGGGTTGAATCAATATATTGTTTAATTCCAGTATAGCGTGAAAAATAAGCCTCAATCACTGCCCTGGCCTCAGAATGGGGTATTCCCAGTTCCCGACTCAAACGGAAAGGACCAGCGCCATACATTAACCCGAAATTGACGATCTTGGCAGTCCGTCGCATTTCCGGTAAAACTGAATCCATGGGCACCCCGAAGATATCGCTGGCCGTGCGGGTGTGAATATCTTCACCACGCCGGAAAGCATCCACTAAAGCCGGATCCTGACTGAGATGAGCCATAATTCTTAATTCAATCTGGGAATAATCCGCCGAAAATATTTTCCAGCCTTTATATTGAGCCCGGAATGCTTTCCTGATTTCCCGACCAATTTCAGTTCTAATGGGAATATTCTGAAAATTCGGATTACTGGAGGATAAACGTCCGGTAGCCGCCACCGACTGGCTGAAAGTGGTGTGGATGCGTTTTGTCTCCGGGTGAATCAATTCCGGTAACACATCTACATAGGTATTTTTTAACTTATTCAATTTGCGATATTCTAATACCAAACCTGGCAAAGGATGCTGAGGTTTCAGCTGTTCCAACACATCTTCGGCAGTGGAGCGTTTTCGGTATTGGGGTAATTTGATGATATCAAACAAAATTTCCGCTAATTGTTGGGTTGAATTCACATTAAAATCGGTACCCGCCTGGCGATGAATATCCGCCACCAAACCATCAATCTTTTTACCAATTTCCAGGGACATTTGCTCCAATAATTTCCGCTCAACAAATAGCCCTTTGAATTCCATTTCAAGCAAGACTGGCAATAGCGGTAATTCTACCTGGTAAAAGAAATCGCTTAAATGCTCCTCTTTCAGTTTTTGCTTAAACAGCGTCGTAAGCTGGAGGGCTACATCGGCATCCTCGGCAGCATAAAAACTGATTTGATCCAGAGGCACCTCCGCCATGGAAATTTGATTCCGTCCTTTTCCGATTAAATCATTAATGGGAACCATCCGATAATTCAAATATTCCAGGCTGAGATTATCCAGTTTGTAGGAACGAGTTTCGGGGCTGACTAAATGAGCAGCCAGCATGGTATCAAAGGCGATATTTCGGACGTGGACACCGTAGTGTTTCAGAATCAACGCGTCAAACTTAACATTTTGCCCAGTTTTAGGAATATCTTTTGACTCAAGTATCGATCGAAGAATATCCAGGACAGTGGTTAAATCATCAGTTCCAAAATTGTCGGCTGATTTATCTTTGTATTGAACAGGTACATAAATTCCGGAATTAGCTTCAACAGAAAAGGACAATCCCACGATTTCAGCTCGCATGGGATTCAATGATGTAGTTTCCAAATCGAAGGATAAAAGTGTTTCCGGTTTAACGGATTGGACAAAATTCACCAGTGAATCGACATCCATAATTGTTTCATAATGTTTCTCAGGACGCTGCTCAACGATAGTCGGAGCTCCGTGAAAGGCATTTAATTGCGTCTGAAGCGCCTGAAATTCCAGGGTGCGAAAGAGTTCATCCAGGTTAGGGACATCGAATCCGTTGGTTTCCATATCGGTTAAATCAATGTCCAGATCCAGATCGGTAATGATGGTTACCAGTTCTTTGCTTAAAAGCGCTTTCTCGCGACCATTTTGCAGGCCTTCCCGAGCTCGTTTATTTTTCACTTCATCGGCATGTTCCAAAGCCGATACCAGGGAACCATATTCGTGCAATAATTTGACTGCTGTTTTTTCACCCACTCCCGGGACTCCAGGGACGTTATCTGAACTGTCTCCCATCAGCCCCAGGAGATCAATGATTTTTTCCGGCGGAACGCCCCATTTCGCTTCCACCCCCTCACGATCATACACTTTGATTTCCGCCTGACGGCCAGAGGGTGCATATAAAAATATTTGATCGTTCACCAGTTGCATAAAATCCTTATCCCCACTAACGATATATACATCCAATCCCTTTTGGGCGGCGTGACGGGCCATGGTGCCAATAATATCATCGGCTTCGAAACCGGGTTTTTCAAAGGTTGGAATCCGTAGCGCTTCCATTAATTTCCACAAGTAAGGAAGTTGTGCCCGCATTTCTTCAGGCATTTTTTCCCGCGTGGCCTTGTATTCAGGATATTTTTTATGCCGGAATGTTTTTTCTGATGAATCAAAGGCCGCCATCAAATAATCCGGCTTTTCGGTACGTAACAATTTTAAAACCTGATTCGTGAAACCAAACAATGCGGAAGTATGCAACCCGTAACTGGTGATTAAGGGATTACGGATCATGGCAAAATGCGCCCGGTACAGCAGGGCATAGCCGTCAATCAGAAAAATACGTTTGTGAGTTGATTTTTTCATCACCGTGTGAGCTTGAAGTTAAATTGTATCAGTCAAGGGGTGAAACTGGTTTCATTTTATTCTGAATGATGGTGTGATTTCCGTTTATTCGTGTAATAAAATATAAATCCTTCTCTGAACCGGTAAAAATAAGTCCGAGATTAAGGATATTTATTTAAACGTGTAGGACAGTGAGATAAATCCGTTCCTGGTAGCTCCCGGCCAGTAAACTGCATTGTAGCCGTCAGATTCATAGCTGTAACCATAAGTGGAATACAGTTTGTCAAAAGCATTGTTCACCTTAACCAGAAGCTTAAAATTCCAATATGAGAAGGATCCGCCGATATCCAGTAAAAAATAGGGATTGATTCTGCCTTCATCCCTGTTCTCACGATCGACGTACATTTCTCCAACTGATTTTAGGTAAGCAAAGAAATGCCAGTTGGTAGAAGGTTGATAATCCAAGGACCAATTCATCAGGCTAGTTGGAATATTAGGCAGCAGATTACCGTCGTTAAATGTATTTAAAAGAATGCTTCCATTAGCCGTTACATTAAGCCGGGGATTTAATTGGTATTCAATTTCCCATTCTACGCCCTGATGGGTGGTGGAATCGGCGGAATAGTATTCATATTCCCCTTCCTGAGCCACA
The DNA here is from genome assembly GCA_046861615.1 of Fidelibacterota bacterium. Classification (GTDB taxonomy): domain Bacteria; phylum Fidelibacterota; class Marinisomatia; order Marinisomatales; family TCS55; genus CAZNUM01. The sequence goes on along the minus strand of JBHHUS010000001.1, from coordinate 18,315 downwards.
TCAATATTTTTTAATTGTTCATTGCGGTAATTAATCCGGTAATAATTCAGATTCCCCCCTCCTTTACCCAGAGAAATACGGAATCCCATTTCCCAGTCATGGATGACTTCCGCAGCCGCCATCACTGGTTGGCTCCAGACATCATCGGCTGTAATAATTTGGTTGTCAGCCGGTTCCTTTTGAGCTTTTCCATAATTGACAAACCAGTAAAATTGCTCACTCAGATGATAAATCATTCCCAAGCGTGGGTTTAGAAAATCCCAGTTTGCAGAAAGTTGATGACCGAGAGCATGCCCCAATTTTTTCTGTTTCAGGCGCCAATTATGGAACTGACGCTGTAAATCGGCCATCAGGGTAACTTTTTCATTCGGCGTCCATACTAAGTGAATAAATCCGGAAAACGTATTCTTTTTCCCCTGGTACTGATAATAACGGTACCAGTCAGAACCTAAAACTCCCACCAGGCTGGCTTTGGAGAAATCAGTTACTTCCCCGAAATGGTTCCCAAGGTAAAACCGCATTTCCGAGCCGATGTCCAGACGCAGGTTTTTTCGTCTCCACGTCAACGCCGGAATAATACCCCAGTAATTGTTGGCAATCCATTTTCGCCGTAACAGGTCTGTAAACAAGGCCATTTCCTGCTCATCAGTATATTGATCATTAACATCCAGGTTGTAACTGTAATAATCCCGATTTTGTTTATAAACTTCATAATAACCTTTCCCGATTACTAAATAACCGGTATTACGAAAATATAGATCAGGATTAAAACTGATTAGTGAATTCAAAGAATAAATTTGTTGTAGAAAGTTGTCCGTGTAGGCCTGGTAACCGGCCCGACGTTTTTTGCGGTTGTTGATGTCATCCATGCTGATACCATCCCATATCAGTTGCGTATTTTCATACCCGATTAAACCGCGGAATTGATTAGTGATCCTTGCCGACCGATGATCCAGGCCGAAAAAAAGTCCTCTTTGGAGACTGCGATGATCGGCGCGGTATCCGTCGGACTCAATCTGAGAAGCCCGAATTGAAAGACTGGTATTTCTACCTAAATCATTACCGGAGCGGTAATGCATCTGGTATTTAGAGGTATTAAACGATCCACTACCCGCTGAAAATCCGACTTCGTGCTGGTCGGAAGCAATCAAAGTGGTCACATTGATAGAGCCTCCGAAGGCCGAAGAGCCATAGAGACTATTGCCGATACCCCGCTGAATTTGGACATCCTGGGCATCACTTAAAATATCACCGTGGTCCACCCAGTACACCTGATGGCTTTCATTGTCATTCAATGGGACATTATCCAGCAGGACGGCAATTCTACTTTGATCAAAGCCGCGAATAGAAATATAGGAATATCCGGTTCCGTTCCCGCTTTCACTATAGGCCCACACACCGGGTTCCGAAGCCAGAACCATGGGTACATCTTCCACGGTGAAGCGAGTTTTGATCTCTGCAGCGGTTAAATTAGAGAAGGAAACCGGTGTTACACCGGAAACTGCCCGGGTGGCATTCACCAGAATTTCAGCACTTCTCAGAACCGTCCGATGAAGATGAATGGTAAGCTCCGGCTGCGCCTTAACAGTAATGGATTCGTATCCGATGTACGAAAATGTAATTGCAGCGTCAACCGGCACACTGAAATTAAAACGACCATTCTCATCCGAACTGGTACCAAGGTTCCCGGCGGTAATATTCACACCATACAATGGAGAATTATCCTCACTATCCAATACCGCCCCGGACACCATGATTTCCTGGGCCACAACAACCGAAAACAACACCGAGAAAAACTGAAGAAATAAAAAGTGGGTTCTCATAGTTCAACTCCCTACGCTGGTATTATCCAGATCAGGTTTCTGGGTATATTCTCAGCCATTCCGTCTGGTTCGAAACAGCACCCCCGGCAGTTGTAAAATTACCTGATTCTTTTGATTCAATCAACGTGTGAAAAAATTTTTTAGAAGAATTCTTGGGCTAACTGTTTAGTCAATCAATTCCGTTATTAACTGTATTTCAACAGATTTTTTTCGTCAAGGTTGCTGCCAATCACCCTTTCGCCCTACTTTCCGAGAACAATTAGGAACAATCATGTCTGAAAAAAGTCTCCCCGAAATTACAATTAAAGCTGTTATACTGGGCATTTTGTTATCGATTATTCTGGCTGGCGCCAATGCTTATTTGGGTTTATTTGCCGGAATGACGGTCTCGGCCTCCATTCCCGCCGCTGTTATTTCCATGGGTATCCTCCGTTTTTTCAAAACCTCAAATATCTTGGAAAACAATATTGTTCAAACGGCCGCTTCAGCCGGTGAATCCCTGGCGGCAGGAGTGATCTTTACCCTCCCCGCCCTGATTGTCATGGGTTACTGGAAAACGTTCGACTATTGGGAGACCACCATCATCGCCGGGTTGGGTGGACTGCTGGGAGTATTGTTCACCATCCCTCTACGGCGGGCACTGATTGTTAAGGAAAAACTGCAATTTCCGGAAGGAATAGCCACTGCGGAAGTTCTAAAATCCGGTGACCGTGGCGAGGGTGTAAAGTATATTGCTCAGGCCGGAGTAGTAGGAGCGCTATTCAAATTTGGGGAAACGGGACTGCGAATATGGACCGGAGTCGTGGAAAGCGCCGCGCAGGTTGGTCATTCCATTGCTTATTTCGGAACAAACCTATCCCCAGCACTCATATCGGTTGGCTACATCGTAGGAATTAATATCGCCATCCTGGTTTTTTTAGGAGGAGCGATTAACTGGTTGATAGCTATTCCCATCTATGCAGTCAGCCACGCCTGGCCGGTAGTAAATGGGCAACCAATTTCAGCTGTGGATTGGGCCAGTCAGATCTGGTCCCGGGATACCAGGTTCCTGGGTGTCGGTTCCATGATTGTCGGTGGTCTGTGGGCTTTGATTAATTTACGGAACTCCATTTTTTCCGGAATAAAAACCAGCTTCAGAACCGTAAGGAGTAGTAGTGCTGATCAACCAGTTCAAATTCCCCGTACAGAACGGGATCTTTCTATGAAATGGGTAGGCATCCTGCTGTTAGTGGCCATCATTCCGATATTTGGGGTTTACTACTACATCATCCAATCAACAATACCATCCCTGTTCATGGCCCTGGTGATGATTATTGCCGGTTTTCTATTCTCCGCCGTGGCCGCTTATATGGCTGGACTGGTAGGTAGTTCAAACAATCCCATTTCCGGAGTAACCATCGCCACGATTCTGTTTTCCTCTCTGGTGTTGTTGGCTCTGGTAGGGACTCAATCGGTTACCGGGCCGGCGGCGGCCATTTTCATTGGTGCCGTTGTGGCCTGTGCTGCCGCCATCGGTGGTGATAACATGCAGGACCTGAAAGCCGGTTATTTGGTGGGCGCCACGCCCTGGAAACAGCAGATTATGCAGACGGTGGGTGTACTCTCGGCAGCAGTATTTATCGCTCCGGTGCTAAAATTGATTGAAAAAGCCTATGGCATCGGCATAGCTACACCTGCACATCCGAACCCCCTGACGGCACCTCAGGCCACGCTCATGTCTTCAGTGGCAGAAGGTGTCTTTCAACAAAATCTCCCTTGGTTGATAATAATTATCGGAATGCTTATCTCTGTTCTGGTAATTATTGCCGATAAAATTCAGGAAAACAGAAGCGCCTCCTTCCGGCTGCCGGTATTGGCCGTGGCCGTTGGCATTTACTTACCCTTCGAGCTATCAGTGCCCATCTTTATCGGTGGATTAATTGCCTGGGCCGTCAATAAAACCTTTAATAATCGCAATCGTAACCTGGCCAGAGCCCATCGACAACAGGCATTAAAATTGGCCGGGAACCGGGGCTTGCTGTTTGCTTCCGGACTAATTACCGGTGAGGCGCTGGTAGGTATCCTGATGGCAATTCCCATAGTCATTTCCGGTGATAAAGACGTTCTGGCGATCGTAAAGGAACCGCTGGGTTCCTGGCCGGGTATAATTCTATTAGTATTGGTGATTTTCTGGTTACGAAAAGTAGCCTCTCCAACAAAAGCTGATATTGAAGTCAGCGACGGAAACAGCCAATCATGACGATTGCAGCAGAACTGATACAACGACTCCCCAAGGTGGAGTTGCATTGCCACTTAGATGGCAGTTTACGTATATCCACTATGCTGGACCTGGCGGAAAAGAATAAGGTAAAACTCCCGGCGAATAATCACGAAGATCTAAAAAAAATACTGATCATCGGTAAAAAACGGGGGTCGCTGGAGGACTATCTGGAGCGTTTCGATATTACCCTGTCGGTCATGCAAACACCAGAGAGTCTGATCAGAATCGCCTATGAATTAATTGAAGATGTGGCTCGGGAAAACGTCCGGTACATCGAAATCCGCTATTCTCCGATTCTTCACACCAAAGGTGGAATGACGCCGGAGGAATCAGTAAATGCAGTCCGGAAAGGATTGAAAAAGGGAGAAAAAAGTTTCGGCATAAAGTCCGGAATTATTATCTGTGGGATTCGGAATATTGCCCCTGATGTTTCGCTAAAACTGGCTGATCTAACCGTTCGTTATAAACACAAGGGAGTGGTCGGGTTTGATTTAGCCGGTGCCGAGGAGAATTTTCCGGCCAAGGATCACCGCGAGGCGTTCTATTTAATTTTAAACAACAACATCAACGCCACTATTCACGCCGGTGAAGTTTTCGGACCCGCTTCCATCCACCAGGCGATCCATTACTGCGGCGCCCATCGGATCGGGCACGGCACCCGTTTGAGAGAGGATCGTGATTTAATGTATTATGTCCGGGACCATCGCATTCCACTAGAGATCTGTCTGCTTTCCAACTGGCACACTTACTCCATTCGGTCGTTAAGACAGCATCCCATGAAATACTACTATAGTCAGGGAATTCGAATTACGTTAAACACTGACAATCGTCTGATTTCCAATACTAATCTCACCAAAGAGTTTATGATTGCCCGGGATCTTTTCGATTTTAAATTGCACGACTTCAGGGAGATCACGATCGCGGCCATGAAAAGCGCTTTCCTGCCTCACGATCAGCGGAAAAATCTGATCCGGTCCATCGCTCAGGAATTGGAAGAAGAATTCAACATTTTACCCGAATATATTGAACGATCGCAATTTAAAGGGGGTTAAAATGAATCCAAAAGAGCTACCAAGACGGTTCCAGCCGGAAAGTCTGGTGATGTCTTTCGGTTACAGACCGGAATGGTCTGAGGGATCCATTAAGTGTCCGATTTTCCAGACCTCCACTTTTGTTTTCAACACGGCCGAAGAAGGAAAAGCTTTTTTTCAGGTCGCCTATGGATTGAGGGAACAGAAACCAGGGGAAAAACTAGGGTTGATTTACAGCCGCTTGAATAACCCCGATTTGGAAATCCTTGAAAACCGGCTCACGCTCTGGGACGGAGCTGAAGATTGTGCCGTATTTGAGAGCGGTATGTCCGCCATCGCTACTACACTCCTGGAATACTTACAACCCGGAGATTTGCTCCTTTTCAGTAAACCGCTCTATGGCGGTACCGATCATTTCATTAACCATTTTTTAACAAAATACGGGATCAATATTATCGGTTTTCATTCCGATAACACAGCTAATGAAATTATCAAAAAAATTGAAAATTCCGGTAAAAAAGACCGTTTGCGATTCATTTATGTTGAAACCCCGGCTAATCCCACCAATGCTTTGATCGACCTTTCCATGTGCCGTCGGATTGCCGATCAATTTTCTACCTCCGAACAGGTCCTATTAGGTGTTGATAATACTTACATGGGTCCTATTTGGTCCCAACCGCTGAAACACGGCGCCAATATTGTCATTTATTCGGCCACCAAATATATTGGTGGTCACAGCGATGTGATCGCCGGGGCTGTTTTAGGTTCCCATGAGATTATTTCCCGGATCAAAGGGTTAAGAACTTTCATGGGAAATATGGCCGGACCCTGGACTGGTTGGTTACTATTGCGCAGTCTGGAAACATTAAAACCACGGATGGAAACGCAATTGCACAATGCTAAAAAAGTTGCAGCATTTTTATCCCAGCATCCGAAAGTTGAAAAAATATATTATCTTGGAAACATTCCTGCCGATTCCCCGCAATATGAAATTTTCCAGCGGCAATACTCCTCCTCCGGAGCCATGCTCAGCTTCAACATAAAGGGTGGTGAAAAAGAAGCCTTCACTGTTTTAAACAATCTGAAATTAATCAAATTAGCCGTCAGTCTCGGTAGTACGGAATCATTGGCGGAACATCCTCAGACAATGACTCACGCCGATGTTTCTGAGCAGGTAAAAAAAGCTATGGGAATCACCGAAAAAATGATTCGCCTGTCGGTGGGCGTGGAGAATGCCGATGATCTGATCTGGGATTTAAACCAGGCCCTGACAACTATTTAAACAATCAATTATAAAAAGGCTGTCCAGCAAAAACGATCAGCCGTTCAGTGACGGATAACAGTTATTTTTTCAAAAACTACAGCCCCTTTTCGGTCGTGAATCGCTACCAGATATACGCCACTATTTACCCATTGACCGTTTTCATTCCGTCCATCCCAAAAAGCCTGATAACCGTGTATTGAATTAGAATCCTCAGTCAGGGTGCGGATTACCCGGCCATTTAGATTCATAATCATTACTGCGCTATGGTCTTTTAATCCATCCACAACCAGCGGACGATCACTTGGAATATGAAATGGACTGGGGAAAAGGGAAACCTGCTGAAAACTCTTTTTCTTTTCAGCGAAGGGTATTTTGACTACACTGACACCCCGATCGGTGGCGATGTAAGCCAGACCTTTATCCCCATCGAAGGCCAGGTCCCTTACGTTGTCAGAAAGCAGATAACTGTTCTTTTCCCTCAAGCCGTTCACGTCCGGCCAATATTCCCCGTTGGCCAGCAGAATCCGGATACCCTCACGAGGGGAAATGATCCAGCTATTCCCCCGGGGGTCGATTCTGATTCCGGCCCCCCGGGTAAAAACCACATTGGGGAAATAGGGATACAATTGACCATTAGCTGAAACCGGGCCGGTTATTTTCACCGGATTATCAGTTGAAATCTGTAAATCCTTGTAGATCAATCCCGCTGGTGTAAGAACAAAAAGCCTGTTTTGCGGAGAAACAGCCAGGTCCCAGACCGATTGAGGTCCTGATCCAAAATCAATTTCTTCAGCAATCCATTTTTCAGCCTGGGGATTGTCTGAATCGCCACCCACTTTCAGCATGGTCAAGCCGCCATTACGGAACAGGCCGACATTGAGGGAATCATTGCCCCGGGCACCTATCCAGACCCGGCCGAAATTATCAACTGCCACAGAGGTCACGGAACGACAAAGGATTTCATCGGATTGAGTGATAGAGAAGGATTTCCATTGACCACCGGCATAGACCTGGAGCGGTTCATCACGACTGTTGATGGAAACGGCCCAGAGGTTTCCATGATTATCGAGGGCCAAATCCTGGACTTGAAAAGTGGAGTCATTTGCCGGTGAAACATAGTAGGGAATTGAACTGGAATCCGTAAGCGTCACCGATATTGGTTCGGAGAAGGAATTAATGGTTATTATGCCTCCACCACCCTGTTTGGGATTTGATCCGGTGATAGCGCCGTTCAGAACTCCGGAGGGACCTTCAATCAGGATCGGGACGAATGTTCCCAGTGAATAAGGAAATGGGTTTAGCTTTAATTTTTCACCACCGCCAAAGCTGGAACGGTAATCCACTATCCAGTTTTCCCAGCTATCATCTATTCGGCGGGCAATCCCTTTCGAAGAACTAATCACCAGACTTCCGTCGGTAAGAACCGCCAAGGCAGTGGGAGAACCAATAACCGGGCTGTCCGGCGCCTCATGGGTCAGGCCATTTTTATCCCTGACAATACCAGTGCCGGAACCAAAAAACAACTCTCCGACAGAATTCAGATACACTGTGGTTAATCGATAACCGGGACTGAGTAAAACAGGTTCAATCTGGTCACTGGTCAATTGATAAACGATGGAATCTGAGACGGCCACATAGTCATGAAAATCACGAATAGTAAGCGCTTGCAAATCATTTATCGTCGAATTGTCTATTAACTGAACCGGTTCCGGATCGCCGGATGACAGGGAATAAACTTTACTCCCGGTGACAAATGCCAGTTCCCCGTTTTTTTCACTCAGAATGCGAATGGTATCTCCTAAGTTGGTATAGGGATTACTCCACTGGGTAATGTGCGTACTATGTGGATTACCAGCCAGCAGACCACTATCCGTTGCCAGATAAAGGCTATCGCCCTTCACGGCTAAACCGGTAACCAGGTTTAAACCTGGGCGGGCATATAAATCCCGGTAATAATATTGATTATCAGAAAAAATAAATTCAGCGATTCCCCAGTCGGTTTCCTGACGATAAACACCGTAGACAACCCCCTTAAAAACAGTGAAACCAATTACCTCATCCAAATCAAAATCAAATATATTCACTGAAACGTGATTTTTAAAGTCATATACTTGAATGATACCGTCACCGCTTAACCAAAGATTATTCTGAGGGCCTTTAAAAACTGAATTAATCGTGGTGACAGCCAATCCGTCCAGGTTTGTAAGGACTTCAAAAGTCTGCCGGTTGGGATTATAAAGTAACAGACCTCCGTTAGTCCCGCAAACAAGCGTATCCCCCAAGGCGGTGATCGCCTTAATCTGTAACGGAGAAGTGATATTTTGCCAGTCGCCAACCCGGACTTGAGCCAGGGTCAGATTCACCAGCATGACCCACCAAAGTCTGAATTTCATGTTAGATTTTAAACGGTGCCGGTATAAAACAAAGAATAAAAATTAGTAAGCAGAATAAACCGATTCGTTTATTAATCAACGATAAAGGCGCCTGAATATCCTGGATCGGCGGATGGCTGGTTGTCCGCATCAGGGCTAAAATAAGTAATCCCCATACCAGCCAGTTTATTGAAAAAAAACTCAGTGGGATCAACGCCAGAAAGGCCAGTTTTGCCATTAGCTTATGCCTCTCCCCCAACATGGCGTAGGCAATATGACCACCATCTAATTGTCCAATCGGCAACAGATTCAGCATCGTCACCAGTAATCCGATCCAGCCGGCAAAAGCAATGGGGTGGAGCATCAGATCCTGGGTGGCGCCCATCCCCGGATGGGTGATAAATGTCAGCAATTTCATTAAAATGGAATCTCCCAAAATGATGGCATTTTCAGTTGCTATTTTCTCCACAACTGTGGATTGAATTAAACCAATAAACAGAGCCGGGACAGCTACCAGAAAGCCGGCGATAGGTCCGGCCGCCCCGATCTGAAGCAGGGCATCTTTCCGGTAGATGGGTGATTTAATTTTAATAAAAGCACCAAAGGTGCCGATGAGAAAGATAAACGGTGGCGCCGGAATAAAATACGGGAGTGTGGCATTAACATGGTGTTTCCGGGCAAAATAATAGTGCCCGAATTCGTGGGTCCCCAGAATAAGCATTAAGGTTACAGAAAAAGGGAATCCCTTCATAATATCTAACGGATGAGACCAGGGTTGGCCCCCGGCCATCATGGAACCGGCTAATAAAGTTGTCAGAATGGTAGTCAGGAACAATATCCAGTGAATCCTTGAAATTTTAGGGATTCGTAAAATCACTTTGCCGGGAGATTGATTTTCAATTCGGAGATATAAATCACCATTACGCGATTGAACAGTATAGGAGACCGTTTCCTTTTTCAACATCTGTTCCAAATCCGATCGGGAAGCCTCATTTACCAGGTGACCCACAATCATCCAAGATTTTTCAGAAGAGCCTACCTGACGGGGTCGAAATACGCCATCAATTCGTTTTAATAAATTTTGGATTTCAGATTCTGTCATAACCAGATCATCAAATTTTATTCCCAAGATACCTGATGTGGAAACATGCCCTGAATCGGATCAGTTCCCAAACGCCGTAAATTAATTCGTGTCATTCTAAAAAGCGTATTCACAAATCAATCAAAATAAATCTTTGGATTAATGGTTCTTAGCAACCGATTTAAGGTTGGCGGTTTACTGCTTCACCAGAATGTTTTTCCTGTTTATCTTTTAAGAGCTTGTACATCCCCTCCGCTTCCATATCCAGAACCAGCTTATTAATCCAGAATCTGGTTTGATCTACGTAAGCATTAATCACTTCTTCCGGAATTTGTTCAGCGTACATATTAGCAATTAACATAGCAGAAACAACCGGCACGTAGACATGGGTGGGATCTTGATAAAATTGATCAATATTCCGAATCATTTCACGGGGTGTTAAATAATCAATCGGGTCGGCATAAAGGCTGTCGGCAAAGGTTTGTTGTTTCGCCCAGGTTTTTAGATAAAAATATAATCTTCCATCCTCCACGCCGTTGATATAGGCTGCTTTTATTCGATATTCATCCGTAGGGTTGGCCGCTAACTGTTGGACGCGTTTCCAATGACCGCCATCCCAAAAAAGACGGTTAGTAGTCTGGCCTTGAACCACACTGACAGCAGTACAAACTATTAATACAACGGTGGCAATGCTTATAGTTTTCATCGAATATATACCGTTTTAATGTTAACAAATTCCAGGATACCATAGGATGACAGTTCCCGTCCATAGCCGGAAGATTTTATACCACCAAAAGGTAACCGGGGGTCTGAACGGACAAAATCGTTCACGAAACATGCTCCGGCTTCCAGATATTGTTCGGCGATCCTTCGGCCCTTCGCAATATCTGTAGTAAAAACAGAAGCTCCGAGTCCGAAAGCTGTTTGATTGGCTAATGTCAGTGCCTCGGTTTCATTTTCAGCTGCGATAACTACCGCCACCGGGCCAAACAATTCTTCATCAAATGCTGCCATGCCAGGTGTTACCTTCGAAAGAATGGTGGCCGGATAAAACGCACCCGGACCCTCAGGGATTTCTCCACCTAAAATACATTCAGCCCCGTTCTCAATACTGGCCTGAACCTGCCGATGTAATTCATTCCGGGCCGTCGCATTCACCATCGGTCCCAAATCAACATCCGGGTCCAAAGGATTACCTGTTTTAACAATTTTCATTCTCGTCGAAAGACGATCTGTAAATTCTGCCAATATGGGTTTTTCAATGATGAACCGTTTAGCAGCAATACAACTCTGACCGGTATTCAACAGACGTCCCGTTACACAGGCCTCCAGAGCCTGATCCAGATCAGCATCCTTCAACACGACGTAGGGGTCGCTGCCGCCCAATTCCATAACTGTTTTCTTCAGACAGGCGCCTGCTTTACCCGCCACTGCCTTCCCCGCGGGTGTACTGCCGGTCAGGGTTACCGCTTGTACCAGCGGGTGTTCAACGACCTTCGAAACATTCGAAGCCGGAATAGTCAAATTGCGAAAGACATTCTCGGGAAATCCGGCTTCCTTAAAGACACCCTCGATCGCCCGGGCACAACCCTGAACATTGGAGGCATGTTTCAATACACCCACATTCCCGGCGATAAGCGCTGGAGCGGCGAAACGAAATACCTGCCAGAAGGGAAAATTCCAGGGCATCACCGCCAGTACAATCCCAACAGGCTGAAAACTAATGAAGCTTTCAGATGCGTCGGTGGCAACCGGTTGTGGTTTTAAAAAAGCGACCCCGTTTTCAGCATAGTATTCACAAACCCAGGCACATTTTTCAGCTTCAGCCTTACCCTGGGCCAGCGGCTTTCCCATTTCCAGAGCCATTAAGCGACCATATTCATCAGCATTATTCCGGAGAATTTCCGCCGCCCTGAAAAAATAACTACTCCGCTCCCGGATTGAAAGCTGACGCCATTCCTTAAAAGTTTCTTGAAGAGCTTCCAGGATTGTACTCACCTCCCGGGAAGACAATCCCCGGTAAGTCTTAATAATTTCACCGGTGACCGGATTAATTGATATGAGTTCACTCATTATTTTCTCATTCTATCAAAGTCTCGGAAAACAGACCGAGGTGTTTTTAGAAATTATTCCGGAAACAAAGATAATTGTAATGATTAATAGTTGCTGAATTCAGCTGGTTTCAGCTCCTGTCCAGAAAATCTATTAAACGCTGAATTTGCAGTCCAATATTCAGAGGTGCAAATTGATATTGTAAGGCGATGGAATTTCAGCTACTCATTTGTACAGACTGGAAATCAGTCTCAATTAATAAATCAAACAGAATCGGTTTCTGGCAGCAAAACGTCTGTTTCGGCAATCTCCCGATTCAATCGCCTTTTCCGAATAATGGCAATGGGTAAATAGGCCAGGGCGAAATGCACTAATGCCACCAGTTCCGCTACCAAAATATACCAGGGCCAGGGACCCATGTAATCCAGGAGTGAAGGAACGGGCGGTTTCCCCAAGATCCAGAAATAGTTAGTACCCAGGATCAGGTTCACTACCAGGGCTACTACCAGGAACATATTTAAAGCGGCAAAAGCTCTCCAAAGGCTTTTAATGGTAGGATGCATATTGTAAACGACAGCAGCATAAACAATAGCAATTACCAAACCGTTATGACCGATAAAAAAACGGAAAAAGTGAAAATGAGGAAAACCTTGCACAATGTCCGGTGTAAACGCGCTCTGAAGTACACCGGATAATCCCCAGAAATATAAGATTTCAAACACGCGATAACTACGTTTCCATAATACCAGAGGGGTTATCAAATTGGCAAATCGACATAAATGAAATGGCAGGTGTTTCGTTATATCAAAGGTTCCGGCAATTAATTCCAGAACTACCCAGGCTAAATAATTGGCCATGACAAGGAAACCAAGTACTGTACCAACTAATTGCTGTTGACGTCCATTCAGTTTCTTTTTAGCGTAAATCGGAAGTCCGATAGCCAACGCGAGAGAAATAATCAGGCCCCAGATATGTGCCGGACCAAAAAGAACAAAAGGCTCGTAATTATACAGGTACTGGTAAACTGCCTGGCGCATTATGAATGAATTATAGGCAGGGAAAAATTAAATTAAAACAAATTTATGGATTACTCCGTTGCTCCGAAGAATCCTCATTTTTTTTCACTGTTTTCTGCAGTTGGTTAATTGCCGCTGCGGCAAATAAAAAACCCAGAATTATGATATGATTATATTTATCACCCGTCTGCTTCAACAGATAGGCTTCTACAAAAGAACCAAGCATCCCGATAAAAAAAACAATCCCCAGACCGATCCGGACTTTCCAGTGTAGAATAACCCGAACCCCGGTTATGCTGCTTTAGCCTTGGAGGCCGACTTGGCAGTAGTTTTTTTAACTGTCTTTTTAGCCGCTGATTTAGTAGTTGTTTTGACTTTTTTGGGTTTTTCGGTTGTAACCTTTGAAGTGGCCGGTTCTTTTGATTTTTTCAACTTCGATTGACGGGCAAGCGATTCTAATTTAATCCGCTTTAAGCGGGCAATATTTCGGCGGTGCTTTTTCAATACAAGTCGCTTTTTTTTGTTCATCAAACCCCTCAATTACTAGTTATAGAACCGATTCCTGATAAGCCTACTACCCTCATCGAACCGTGCTCCCGTTGACAAAACAAAATCCGGGAAAGAACGGAATTTTCGATTATGTGTACTATTTTCAGGGGGATAAGTTAAAAATGATCCCCACTCAGAATGGAAAAAATATTTTAAATATTCTTTTTAATTAAAGACTAACCTGCGGGGAGGCTATCAACAACCTGTAAAATGAGAACTCCGCAGGCTATTTTGTTTCGATCTGCTTTTTCAAATAGTTTTCCAGGTTCTCAGGTGATTGCGGTTTGCTGTAGTAAAAACCCTGAATCTCATTGCAATAATTGGCTTGTAAATATTTAACCTGGTCTTCCGTTTCTACACCCTCTGCAATGACTTTCAGATTCAGACTATGACCCAGTTTTATTATGGAAGCAATGATCGCTCGAACCTGTTGATCAATCGCTATGTCATGCGTAATAAAAGATTGATCAATTTTCAGGGTATCTACGGGGAATTGTTTCAGGTAATTCAGGGACGAATAACCGGTTCCAAAGTCATCGATGGATATCCGGACGCCCATATCTTTTAATTTAAAGAGGGTTTCAATTGCTTCCTCCACGTTGGACATGATTGTACCTTCCGTAATTTCCAGCTCCAGATATTGGGGGGCCAATTTTGTTTTTTCCAGAATCCGGCTGATAAACTCCAGAATATGGGCATTGTGAAAATGTTGCGGGGAGAAATTCACACCGATTCTCAGGGGTGGTAAACCTGCCTCCTGCCATTTTTTATTCTGGATACAAGCCTGCTCCAGGACCCACTCGCTCAGGGGAATAATAATTCCCGATTCTTCCGCAAAGGGAATGAACCGCTCGGGAGGAATTAAACCCTCCTGGGGATGATTCCAACGCAGCAAGGCCTCCACGCCGGCAATCTTCCCGGAAACAATGTCAATTTGAGGCTGGTAATGCAGGACAAATTCATTCTTTTTCATCGCCTCTTCCAGTTTATGTTCCAGGGAGAAGATTTTGCTTTCCCTCTTTTGGGCTATATCGGAGTAAAACACAATTGAATTTTTACGCTTTTCTTTACCCGCGTACATGGCCGAGTCAGCCAGACGAATTAACTCATCCATTGCCCGGGCATCCGACGGGTAAAAGGCTACTCCCATCCCCGCGCTCAGTTTTAATTCATACTGGTCGATGGTGACCGGTTTCCGAATCAAATCCAGTAATTTCTCCGCAAAAGGCTTGATTTGACCAGCCGGGTTTAAATTCAGGGATAGACCCATTTTAACCACTGCAAAAGTGTCAGTATATAACCGCGCTAATAAATCTTCCTTTTCCAGCGTTTCCCCGATTCGCTGAGCAATTTCACGGAGGTAAAAATCGCCCACGTTATGGCCCAGTGAATCATTCACCGATCTGAACCGGTCAATGTTCAACAACAGGACTGTCAAACCTTTCTTTTTCCGGTTTGTTTCTGAGATCAATTCTGGAAAATGTTTTATTAGAAAGGCCCTGTTCGGCAGGGCTGTTAAATGATCATAGAGCGTCTGGTGGACCACCAGGCGCTCGTTTGCTTTTGCCAGTTCATAAAACTGTTTCAGCGAGAGCAGGTTCCGGATACGGGCCAGGAATTCAATCTTGTTAATAGGTTTGGTAATATAATCGTTGGCCCCTAGACCCAGAACCGTTGCTACGTCTTTAGACTCTGAAAGGGCGGAGACAATTAAAATGGGAAGTTCAAAGGGTGTTAGTTGTTTTCGAATCGCTTTGGTTGTTTCAAGTCCATCCAATTTTGGCATCATGATGTCCAGAATCAGAAGATCGTAACCACCATTTTGGTCGATTTTAGCGAGGGCTTCTTCGCCGTTAAAAGCGGTATGCAGTTTAAAATTTTCCGGTTTTAAAAATAATCGTATCAAATCTACAATTGCCGGGTCGTCGTCCACAATTAACAGCTTGAATTCACTATCTGTTTTCCCCCGGGCGACGGAATCGATTTTTTCAGTATGCTGCTTTTTCATGTGTCTGATTAAGTTGGAATAATAGCGATTGATCCTAAAACCTGCGCCAACAGATATTTAATGTAAATAATCTTTTCATTTTCCGACAGGAATAAAAACAATTGTATCAAATGGAGGTTCCATTAGTTACACTACCCCAAGCGAAAGATTTTACCGCATAATAAACAACCAGCAGCTTAATTACAGTCCTTGAGATTCTCCAGAATTAACATTATGCTTGGGATATCTATTTTCAGTCTCAATAAAAATAATACCGGAGTGAATGATAATGATTAAAACTCAAATTACCGAATTTTACCAGTTTTATCCCTGTAACGTTGCCCTGGTTGGTGCCTGCAAAGGTAAGCAGGTCAATTTCATGGCCGCTGCCTGGAATACGGGCCTGAGTTTCAAACCACCTTTGTTTGGCATAGCAATCGCACCGCAGCGTTATACTTATGGTTTGATCACCGAATCCCGGGAGTTTACCTGTAATTTTCTTTCCATCGAACACCTGAAGCAGATTCATGGCACCGGACGGGTATCCGGAAGAGATATCGATAAAGTAAAAGCGTTCCGGATCGACCTGGAAGAATCGCAAGTCATTGACTGCCCGACCATTGCCAGCGCCTACGCTGCTTACGAATGCCGTTTAGTCCATCAATACCCGGTGGGTGATCATGATTTTTTTGTAGGAGAAGTGGTTGCTATCCATACTGATCCGGAGGTTATTCAGAATAATGGATTGCTGGACCCTGAAAAAATCCCCTTTACCCTGTATCTGGGCAGCAATACGTATCTCTCCACCGATCCCAGGCAGGTCATTTCCATGCCAGTAGAAATTACATTACCAGGTTCTAAACTTACTCCTTACCAAATGGATTGACAGCATGATTAACCGGGGGAACTGACCAGATGTAATCATAGATGGCGCCCAGATCCTCTTCCGTCATACCGGCATAGGAGGACCAGGACATAATCGTGTTTTTGCTACCAACTACTTTTTGAGGTTCAGAATATTCTTTAAACATTTCAATAAAATCATCCCGACTCCAGTTGCCGATTCCCGTTTCCGTATCGGGAGTTATATTCGCAGAATACACCTTTTGACCATTGGGTAGCCGGTATTCATTACCGCCGGCAAGATCCATTCCTTTAATCGGTTTGGCCGATTTGGTCTGGGTGGTATGACACATGATGCAATCACCGATAGTTGCCAGGTATTTGCCATAGGCGACCTTATCCGCTGGATCCGGTAGTGGTTGCGGTTCCCATGGTTCCGGGAAAGTACGTTCAATCATTTTAAACATCCGTTTAACTTTCTTTTCCGGCAACCGATTTTCCACCGGTTTAAGCGAACGCACATAAGCAACTACTGAATAGACGTCCTCTGTATTCATATTGCGATAGCGACCGTAGGGCATGATCGGAAAGAGTGGTTTTCCATTCTTAGTGATTCCTTCTGTCAATGCCCGAATCAGTTCCCCGTCAGTCCAGTCACCAATGGCCGCAGGGGTAATATTAGAGAAATAAATATCAAAACTACCCATGATTCCCGCCGAAACTACCTCATGCCAGCCTCCGGCACCCTCCGTACTGGCTTTTGGCAGACCACCCCCCCAGTAACTCCAATCCAGCTCTGAATGGCAATAGAGACAAGCCATGACATTTTTCGCCAGGTATTCCCCCCGGGCCAACCTTTCAGGATTTGGTTCCACCTTGATATCGCGCGGGGGGCTAACTTTCAGCGGGATTAATACAGCACAGGCGCTCAGGAACAAAGTAAATGTTAACAGAACGGAACGCGGTATGTTTTTCATTTTACCCTCCTACGAACGAATTTTGGAAGAATCACTGGATATTAAGTTAACCAGGGGAGGCTAATAAAACAAGATACGGGGTCTTGATCCTGCCAGGATAATCAATTCATCATTGTGGAATCGCTGGGAAGGACAATCGTGAACTGATGGGCATGACCGCCATCGGAAGACGACGTTTTCACGATCGTATCCCCGTTTTTTAAAGCCGTATAGTCAGCCGTCGTGAGCGTAATCGTATGGGTATGATAATTGTTGGAGGAACTGGTGATTGTCTTATCATTCGCCTGAGGATTGTTTACGTCGGCATACCGGATATATATGGAGTGGTTATGACCGCTATTGGTTGTGGAAGTAATACTGAATGTTTCACTGGTTGTACTGGTCTCTTCACCGTCGCCGGACCCATTCATTTTATCTTCGCAGGCGAAGGATTCGATGATCAGAGGCAAAGCCAGTAAACCGGGGATTTTTACGAGGAATTCACGCCGGTCCATATTATTTCTCCTAATTTTCCGGGGAAAATTAAAAACGGTCAAAACAGTCAAACTGTCGTAAGGGCGACATTTGAATACAATTCCCCCGGTTGCTACTCACTACCGGAGGTGCTCCTGGATGCCTATTCCTGATTTTTTTGAAAACTGTAGGTTCCCATTTTTCCCTTAAACGGGAAAAGCATCAGCTTCAGGAAGCCCAGTTTCTCTAGGTCCCTGAATTCCCTTAAACCAATGGTCATTTCGACCTGACCCTTCCGGGGAAATGCCCTGTACGTCCCGCAGAGGCGGTCCCACCAGGAAACGGAAAATCCGAAATTGGAATTGGTTTCATCTACGACGACGGAATGGTGGATCCGGTGCATGTCCGTAGTGACGACGAGCCATCGGAGCCAGTGATCGACGGATTCAGGAATAGCCACATTACCGTGGTTGAACTGGGAGGCGGCATTCAGGATGATTTCAAAAACGACCACCACCAGCGGCGGCGCGCCGATAATGATAACAATAGCAGCCTTATAAACGAGCGAAATCAGGATTTCCATCGGGAGTGGAAGCGAAGACCGGTA